>JAOZQG010000031.1:0-5021 GCA_029932365.1 bacterium
TGCCGCGATACTCGACGCCGCGGAGACGGGGGAGGATTTCGCCCTGCTGAAGCGCCGCGACCCTGTAGCCTTCACCCGCGAGCTGGTCAATAAACTCGCCGCCGAAGCCGAAAGCATCACCGCCGAACGGCTGAGGCTGGCTGACAGCGTTTCCGGGCTGCAATTGCGCGAAGAACGGCTGCTGGACGAGCTTGACGAATCGGGCGAGGATGCTTGCGCCGAGACCATTCTCCAGTCGGTCGCCCGGGAAAACGAGGGCGCTACGGACGCGGCATGCGCGCAGCCAGGGCGCTTCGCCGAGCTTTGTGAAGTCGCGGTAGGCCTCGCGACCGCCCAGGCCCGGCGGGGCGAACTGGCGGCACTGCTCGTGGAGATAAATGCGCTGCAGGGGGAGCTTGCGCGCCACGGCCTGCACGACTCCGTCGTCCAGCAAGTCACGGTAAGCCCCCGCGAATTCGACACTCCCCGGCTGACGCGAACACAGGTTTCGCTCATATCTTCCGCGGAACGCTGGGAGTTCAACCAGTGGCGCGTGTTCCTGCACAGCCTGGCGGCGAGCTTCGCCACGCCCGGCGGGCGCGCGGTCAGCATCCCTCCGCCCAAAGGAGTCTTCACCGGCCCGCGCCGAATTCGCCTGTCTCCCAACGAAATCCCCGCGTTCCTCACGGCGACGGCGCAGCTCCCGGCCGACGCCTACGACCGCATCGCCGAGCTTTTGGAGCTTTCCGCGACGGAATACGCCGCGGCTGAAGAAAAGGGAAGCGAGGAAGCTACGTTCTGGCAGTTCGTAAACTACTTTTTGCAGGACAGGGTGCGCCGCGGATTCGCCTCGGGCGGCTAAAACTGCGCGCCTTCCAGCGCCGACTGGCAGGAGCACGCCGGCTCCTCGGGTATCTTGGGTATCATCGCGTTTAGCAGTTCGCGCAGCCTCTCGTTGTTTTCCTTGAACACGCGCAGCACTTCTTCCTGCGTCACCGGCTTAATCGACGGATCGCCCGCCAGCCCCACGTCGTAGTCTGTGATAAGGCTGATGTTGGCGTAGCAAAGCTCAAGCTCGCGCGCCAGGATCGCCTCGGGATACTGCGTCATATTGATGACTTCCCAGCCGTGGCCGGAAAACCACTTGCTTTCGGCGCGGGTGGAAAAGCGCGGCCCTTCAATCACCACCACTGTCCCTCCGGGCTTGAACGGGATATCCAGGCTTTCGCACGCGGCGATGGCTGCGCTCCTTAGCTCCGGGCAGTAGGGGTCGGCAAAGGCGACGTGCGTGGTTTTCGGCCCGTCGTAAAACGTGTCGCTGCGGTGGCGCGTGCGGTCCACCAGCTGGTCGCAGATAACGAACGTTCCCGGCTTCACTTCCGGTTGCAGGCTGCCTGCGGCGCAGGGGCCGATTACCCGGCTCACGCCCGCGGACTTCATCGCCCACAGGTTCGCCCGGTAGTTAATCTTGTGCGGGGGAAACTGGTGCTTGAGCCCGTGCCGCGGCAAAAACGCCACCCGCCGCCCGCCGATTTCGCCCACGGTCATCGGCGCGCTGGGATCACCGAACGGCGTGTCCACGGTGACTTCCTGCGCGCCTTGAATAAGCTCGTAGAACCCGCTGCCGCCGAAGACGCCGATCTCAACCCGCTCCCGCTCCATCACTCGCCCTCCGCCACCGAATGGAACAGGTCCGCCTGCGCCGGCGCGTCCTGGTCGCTTTCGGTGATATGCACCACTTCCACATTTAGTTTCAGCAGCGTCTGCGCCACCAGGTGATGGCGGTGGGACATCAAAAAGTCTCCCTCCGAGCTCAGCAGCGCCACGTTGAACTGCTGGGCGTACTCCAGCAGGCGCTTGATGCCTTCCTGGTAGTTCAAGTCCTTTTCCCGCTTGATGTAGTCAAACTTGCCGTCTTCGGTCAGGCCGCCCAGCCGGCTGCCCATAAACACGTATTCCACTCCGGCCTTGCGCAGGCTGTTTTCGATGCGGTCGCGGTTGAACCACTCGGCGTGCGAGGAGTAAGGATAGGAACGGATGTCCGCCACCAGCGTTACGCTGCGGGAGCGCAGGCGCTCAACCAGTTCGTCCAGGGTCAGGTCGGAATGCCCGATGGTGTATACCGTAAAAAAGCCCGTGATTCTCCCTCCGGCTCCTTGATTGTATCAGACGCTCCCGCGAATACAAGATATCGCGCGCCGGTTCGCGCTTAACTTCCGGAGTTGCGGTCTTCCCTTCAGTGAAGAACCCTTCAGGGCGATATCGCAGGCCGCCACGTTTTACTCCCGCCATCCACGCAGCAGCTCTGGCACGATGACGGCAGCAAGGATTCGCGGTGGGAGAAAAGCCCCAAACAGGCGGCAAACTCGCCTCAGGCCAGACCTGGCCGCTCCCGGACGCCCAGGCCACCTGCTATTCGGTCTCGCCATCGCTAAAACCAGGGCGGGCAAGCATCAGGCATCAGTCGCCAGAAAAAGATAAGCCAAACATGCAGGCTCTCTTCTCCGGAAGTCTTGCTGGTAACTGACGACTGGGGACTGACCGCTGACCGGGTGCTTACTCCTCCCACAGCATGCGGCCCACGCGGATCATGGTGGCGCCTTCCTCAATCGCCCATTCGTAGTCCGCGCTCATCCCCATGGAAAGCACATTTATCTCCGAGCCGTGCTCGTTTCTCAGCTCGTCGTAAAGCGCGCGCGTGCGGGCGAAGCTTTCCCGCGAGGAGCGCTCGTAGGCTTCGTCCACCACTCCCCCCTCGGGCCATTTGGGGATGCACATCACGCCGCGCAGGGAAAGGCGCGGGCAGTTTTCCTTCACCCAGCGGGCGAACGGCAGCACCTCGTCGGTGGGCACTCCCGCTTTCTGCGGCTCGTTGTCGATGTTGGCTTCCACCAGCACCGGAAGCTCGCAGTTGAGCTCCTCGCACCTGGCCTGGAGCCGCCGCGCGATTTTGCGCCGGCCGAGCGACTGCACGAAGTCAAAAGCGACGGGAACTTTCTTGGCCTTGTTGCTCTGAATAGGGCCGACCAAATGCGCGGTGAACCTGCGCCCGGTGGCGCGCACCGCGTCGTACTTTTCGATGCCCTCTAAAATCCTGTTTTCGCCCAGCTCGGTGAGTCCCGCATCCACCGCGGCGCAGCACCAGTCCGCTTCCACGTACTTGGTTACAGCGACCACGGTTACGCGCTGGGGCGCGCTTTCGGTGGCTTCCCATACTGGATGGGCGTTTCGCTTAACAATCTCAGCCTTCGCGGCGATATCGTTTGGGTCAAAGTCAGCCATTGCACCCATTCTAGCCCCACATTATCGCGCATTCAAGCACAATCATGCCGCACTCGCGCCTGATGCTACACTATTGCCCGTTGAAATATGTGCGCCCGGCGTCGCTATGGGAGCGGCGGTGAGACAGGTGACGTAACCTTATGACGTTGCGATCGGCAATCAGCGCAGCCGCGTGGGAAACCGACGCCGCCGCGCGCCGCCTGCGCTACTTCTGGCGCGAACTTGACAGATTCCAGCACCTGCCCGCGCAGGTCGCCAAGCAGAAACTGGCACGGCGGCTGCTGGCGCAGCTCAGATACTTTGGCGGGCGGGGCGACGCGCTGCTCGAGTGGAAAGAGTCGACGTCAATAAAGGCCCCGGAGGACCTCTGGCGCATCTGGCCGCACCTGCCGATACTCACCAAGCATGATCTTCAGACGCGCTTCCGGCCCGAAGAGATGCAGCGCCGGTTCGGGCTCAAGGGCAGGGCGTCGTCGACCGGCGGCTCCACCGGCGAGCCCACGCCTTATTTCCACGACCGGGAGATGCTTCGCGCTACTTCCGCAGCCAGCCGCTACTGCCGGATGAAGATGGGCTGGCGCCCGGGGATGCCGACCATCTGCATCTGGGGCTCCGAACGCGATATCGGTAAGCGGCTGACCCTGATAGGGCGCGTTTATTCCTGGCTGCGCAACGAGCATCTGGTTGACGGTTACAGCCTTGACCGCAGCACGGTAGCCCGCGTGCTAAGGCTCGTGCGGAGGCATCCCGCAGTAGCGATATACGGATTCAGCAGTATGCTGGAATTCGTCGCCCGCCAAATAGTCGAGGACGGCGACCTGCCGCCCGCGGGCCGCGTCCGCGCCGCCTGGAACGGCGGCGAGATGCTGTTTGAAAATCAAATTGAGCTGTTCCGCCGCGCGTTTGGCGTGCCCATCCTGAATTTATACGGCGGACGCGAGCTGTCGGCCATGGCTTACCAGCCGCGCGAAGGCGCCGAGCTTACCGTGCTGCGCCCGTTTTTGCTGGTGGAGATCGTGCGCGACGACGGAACGCCCGCCCGCCCCGGCGAAACCGGCCGGCTCATCTGGACCAGCACTGTCTGCCGGGGCACGCCTTTTTTGCGCTACGACACAGGGGACGTGGGATGCTACAGCGCGACGGGCGCCGATGAATCTGGCATCCGCTCCTTAAAAGAACTGCAGGGGCGCCATGCCGGACTGCTGAAGCTGCCGGACAGCAGAATTATCAATAACATCTACTGGAATCACCTGTTCAAGGACTTCCCCGAAGTGCAGCAGTTCCAGGTGGCGCTGGTAAAAGGCGAGCGGGTTCACCTGCGCTTGAAGGGCACGGGCTTTAAAGCTGAAAGCGAGGCCAGGCTGCGGCGCCTGCTTATGGAATTCCTAGGACCGACGCCGGTGGAGATTTCGTGGGTGGAAAAAATCCCGCTGACTCCCCAGGGAAAACTGGTTCAGGTAGTGCGTGAGGAATGAACGAAGGACACACGCCACTTGCCTTGCCGATGGGCTTCTTCGCCGCCTTCTATCGGCCGCCCGGCTCCATGTACACCGCCGGCATGACGGAACTGGAGCGTTACTTAACCCGCAAATCCGTTGTCCCCAATCGGGTCACGGCCGTTGCCGCTGACGGCACCCGGATGGAGCTTTTCCTGGCTCCGGGCTGCCGCCCACAAGAAGCGCGTGACGCAGGCGAATTCGTCTGCATATTCCCCTCCGTCGAATACCCCTCCCGGGCCGGCGATTCTATAGCGCACGGGA
>JAOZQG010000031.1:5031-11096 GCA_029932365.1 bacterium
AGGAAATTGGGGGAGTCCGCTGCCGTTGAGTCCGCGGGGCGGTTCTACACGCTTCGTTTCGGCAGGAAAACCGGCGAGTTCGAGCTATCCCTGGACGAGCTGACTCCGCTTCAGGTCTGGTATCAGCGCGTGGGCGACACGTGGGTCGTCTCCAGCGACCTGCGCTGTTTCCGGCGCATCAGCTATCCCCAACTGAACGAGACGGCGTTGCGCCTGCTGCTGGTATACCAGAGCCTGCCGCCAGGGATGAGTATCTTTCGCGGCGTCCGCTCCGTGCCCGCCCTGCATTCACTGAAACTGGCACCGGACACCGAGCCTGAGCTGGTTCCCCACCCGGTTAGGCGCTTCCCCGAACTGCAAAACCAAACGAGCATAGCTGATTGCGCTCGGGCGTTCACCGTGGAAATGGACGAAGCCCTTGGGCAAATGCTTGGCTCTTCAATGAATTACGTGTGTTTCAGCGGGGGAGTGGATTCGGCGTATGTCGCCTGGCGCTTGCGCAGCCTGGGCGCGCCCTGCCATCTAGTCTATTATTCCTTTATAGCAGGGGACCCGCTGGCGCGGCACGCACGGCACATGGCGGACGTGCTCGGCCTTCCGCTTGAGGTGATAGAAGCGGCGGAGCGTAACGACACGCTGACGCTCTCCGGCATACCCGAATACTACGATTTCCCCTTCGGTGACCTGGGAACTATGACTTCGCTACATCTGGCGCAGAATATCGCGCGGTTAGCGCCCGCCGGTGCGCCCGTGTGGGACGGCACCGCCGCAGATGGGCTTCTGATGATGTCGCACAACACTGCGGCCTGGCAAAGGCTGTATCGCATCCCGCTGCCGCTCAGGCGCTTCGCCTCGTGGCTTTACGAACGCTTCGCCTGGAACCGTCCGGGCAAGCTGGAGTACGCGCTGCGCACGCTGTGGCGCACCGTTCATCTCCCGTTCCCCTACAGCATTTGTACCATGAAAACCCCGCCGGCCGATATCGCGGTGCGCACCACACCTGCCGAAAGGCAGCTTCTGCAGGAGCTGTACCGAGAATACGTACTTTCCCTCTTCACGCGGGAGTCCGCAACTGTCCACCGGCGCGAGATTCTGGGCACATTCCACCGTTCGGCGCCGCAGGTTTCCCCCAAAATCGCCTCGGCGCTCCGGCATCGGGGCATACTGCCAGTATTCCCGTTTATGCATCGCGGGCCGCTGGGCGCGGCGACTTCCATACCCCGCGCGGTGAAGTACCGGCGCGGGCTGGTAAAGCCCGTGCTCACCCACGAGATGCGGGAAGTCTTCGGCCAGGAGCTACTGTACAAGCCCAAGAGCGGTTTTGCCCCGCCTGAGGGCAGCCTTCTGGAAAGCCCGGAGGTGATAGCGGCGCTGGGCGACGAGCTGAATTCTGCCGACAATCCGCTCAATGACCTTTGCGATAGAGAAGTGATGCGTCGGGCGTTCGCCGTCGTTCGGCACGGAGTGGGCACCGACACCCAGATACACAAGTTCCTCTGGACTTACCTGTTCACCGCGCTCTGGCTGCGCGGCACCGCGCCCTGAAAGCCGCTTTTCGCAATTTGACTCCCTGCGGGCGGCAGAGGCCGCGAAGTTACGGTATTATATTGGGTGGAGAGGAAACCCAAGCAAAACAGGGATGACCTTATGCATAGAGCCGAACCCGACAGCGAAAAATGCGGCCGGGCGACGCTATGGATAGTACTCGCCGGCATTGTCGTCATAATAGTCATTATCGCCCTCATCAGCCGCCCGACGAAGGACACCTACATCCCGCCGCAGGTTACCCCGGAAGAGGAAGTCACCGCCGAGAAGGCGGCCCCGCCGCCCGGCGAAATCACCGCTCAGACCGACTCGATGTATAATGAAACTATGAGTGAGTTCAGCATAACTTCAAGTGCATTCGCCCACAACGCGAACATCCCGCCTGAGTACACCGCCGACGGGCGCAACGTGAATCCTCCGCTGGCCATCAGCGGCGTCCCCGAGGGCACGGTCAGCCTGGCGCTGGTTATGGACGACCCGGACGCGCCTCGGGGCACCTGGGACCACTGGATTATGTGGAATATCCCGCCAAATACCGCAGAAATCGCCGCCGACAGCGTGCCGGCGGGCGCGATTCAGGGCGCCAACGGCTGGGGTCGCAGCGATTACGGCGGGCCTTCGCCGCCTTCGGGCACTCACCGCTATTTCTTCAAGCTCTACGCGCTGGATGCCGCGCTGGACCTAAAACCCGGCGCGAACAAGGCTGCGCTGGAGCGTGCGATGGAGGGCCACATCATCGCCCAGACCACGCTCACCGGACTGTATTCGCGCGGCTAGGCGCTAGCCGAGTTGCCTGCTATTTGGGCTTAAAGCCCACGCACTCCGGCTCGGCGAAGGCCAGACGGCGCGCCATTATCTGCGCCGCTTCGGGGCTGTTGTCGATCAGGATGAAATCGCGGCCCAGCCGCGCCGCGGCCTCGCCCAGCGTCCCGCTGCCGGCGAAAAAGTCCAGCAATACATCTCCGGGCCTAGTGTGAACCTGCACGATGCGCGTGAGTATTCCCACAGGCTTTTGCGTGGGATAGCCCGTGCGCTCCGCGCTCTTGGTGGGCACGATTGTATGCCACCATACGTCGGTGGGAGTTTTGCCGCGCGCCGCTTTTGCCTCCCCCACCAGCCCTGGCGCCATATAGGGTATGCGGTCAATCTCTTCATAGTTGAAGGTGTAGCGCTTCGGGTCTTTCGTATACCACAGGATGCTGTCGTGCTTGGGCGACCAGCGTTTCTTGCTGCGCGCGCCGTAGTCGTAGGCCCAGATAATCTCGTTTTGAAAGCACTCGCGTCCGAAGACAGAGTCCAGCATCACCTTGCAGTAGTGCACCTCGCGGTAATCCAGATGCAGGAAAAACGAGCCGTCGGCTGCGAGAATCCGGTGCGCTTCGCGTAAGCGCGGTTCCAGAAACTCAAGGAAATCGTCAAAGGCGTCGGCGAACGCCTGCGTTCCCAGCTTCTCCGTGCGGTATTTTCGGCCCTTGAAGCCTACGCGGTCGCCAGCCTTCTCATCGCGCACCGTTTTGATTCGTGTCCGCTGCTGGATTTTGCCTGTATTAAATGGGGGGTCAATGTAGATTAGGTTGACCGCCGCGTCGGCAATGCCCGGCAGCACCTTCATATTATCCGCCAGGATTATCCGGGGCATGGCTTTACCCGCACGGCGAAATCGACCGCCATCTCAGACGAGTATACTTCCGCCCCTTCCGCTGTCAACTGAAAGAGCGTCGCGTTTTGGCTCGCACCGATGCACATAAGCCCGCAACAGGGTATACTTTAGCAACCGGGCCGGAAAGCGAGTCGGGGAGGAGATTATGGGCAAAACTCGCATAACCACAGCTTTAGCTTGCGTGTCGGTACTCCTTGCGGCGATAGTGCTCGTATTCGCGCTATCCGCCTGCGGCAAGCGGCGCGGCAATCCGCCGGCGTTCAGCATTGCGCCGATTCCCCAGACGCTCAGCGAAATAACGCGCCGGATAAACGCACTGCCCGTTCCGGATGGCGTAAGCCCGGAGCTGTTCCTTGAGCTCAAAGTCGCGCTGAAAGACGCGCTCGCAAAGCGTGACGCCGCCGGAGTTAGCTTCGTCCACCTGCCGGTCGCCGGCGAGGAAAACATCGTGGACGACCTGGACTACCGCGAGGACGGCGCGGGCGGCTGGGAACTCACCTGGCATTACAAAAACCTCGGCGACTACACTCAGGACGGCAGGGTTTTTATCGAGGATATTACGCCGATTGGAATGTACTATGGCCGGGAGGGATCGCCGCCGGCAGCCATAGTAGCTGACGGCGATAACGACGGCAAAGTCGGGATCTCCGACATAACGCCCATAGCGATGCATTTCCACTACGAAGCGCTGCGCTACTCGGTGCGGTGCAGCGCCACGCAAGGCGGCGATTACACCACCGAAGTGGGGCAGGTGGCGGTGGACCAAGGCGTAGCTGACGAGACCGGTTTCCTTAGCTTCAATTTCACGCTGCCCACAACCGACAGCATGTGGTACCGCGTGGTGCCGCTCGACAGCAGCCAGGCCGAGGGAGTGCCCTCAGTGCCGGTGTATTTTGAGCTGCCTGGGGAAGCGCCGCAGGTCACGGGAGTTAGCCCCACACAGGGATACTCCGGTGCCGAGGTCGTTTTCAGCGCTGCTGTTATCGGCACTGAACCGTTCAGCTTCGATTGGCGCTTTGGCGGTGGCGCCACGCCCAACACGAGTTCGTTGCCCAGCCCCCAGGTTCAGCTGGGCGCCGTGGGCGATTACAGTGCGTCGGTAACGGTAACAAACGACTACGGCTACGATATGCAGCCCTTCACCCTCAACGTTCAGGAGCCACCACCCGCGAATCGCATTGACATCACGGCGACCAAGACGACGATAAATATCGGCCAGACGACGACGGTGCTCGTCAGTGCCGAGGATATGGCTTACACCTTTTCTGCGCTCGGCAGCGCCGTAATGGGCTACGACCTGAGCATCCTTGAACCCGACTGGTCCACCTTCAATATCGGCACCTTCGGTGGGGGCTGGTGGGACAAGGACGGCATCTGGGAGGAAGGCTTCGGCGATATGATAGACGTAATATCCCCCCAGTTTTTCTTCCAACATTTAGAGGCCGAAGGCTGGATTTACCACACACATCCGGTAAATAGCCACCTGACCAGCGTGGAAGTGAATATCACGCCCCTTTCGGGCTTCATCCCGGAGCGCTCCAGCGGGGCCCTCTACAACTTCGAGTTCACCGGCGTCGGAGGCGGCATGACCGTGCTTTATTTCACGTCCGTGAAGGATGTCGGCGCGGAGGTTCCGCAAAATCTCACCTTTTACTACGACAGCGCCCACGAAAGCCACCTTTACGCGACGGGCGAGCCGCTGGTGATAAATGTAAATCCGTCCTCTTCCGAGCCGCCATTGGTCACCTGGCTTTATCCAAAGTACGCCGAAACCGCGACCGAGCAAACGTTCAGCGCCGGTATTTCCGGCTCACCCCCGTTTTCGCTCACCTGGGACTTCGGGAGCGGCGCTTCGCCTGCCAACTGGGAAGGTCCGCTGCCGGTGGTGACGATGGGCGAGCCGGGTCAGTACGAAGGCTCGCTGAAGGTGGACGGGAACGCCGGGACGGCGGATCACGACTTCACATACTTCGTCACCACACCGGACTACGACGAAGTGGAAAACAACGATGCCCCCGTGGAGGCCAATCCGCTGCCAGCCTTTCCCGTTTACGAATTCCGCGGCAATGTGGGTGCCAGCGGCTATGACGGAGATGACCACGATTACTACTCCTTCTACGCGCAATCGGGGGATTACTTCGACATCTACGTTTCGGCTCCGGTCGGCGGCGAAAACCTTACCGTGGAGCTGCTTGACAGTTCGCTGAGTGTGCTGGCATCCGCGCCCGGAGAAAGCGAGGCGCCGGCTCTGAGCTGGCCGGTACTCTCCGACGACGACTACTATGTCCATATCAGCACCGAGGGCGCCGGCGCTGTAAACTACGCCTTCAACGCGCACCTGGAAGTGCTCAGCCCCTGGCCGACCAATCCAATAGACGGTTCCGCGGCCAGCCATGGGTTCGCAATGGACGCCGTCCAGAGCTATCCGTGCGTGGTGTTCCGCAAAGGTGACGCGGCCGAATCGGACATCTACTTCGCCCGCAACGAATATCAAAACGGTATGGGAACCTGGACGGTGAGCCTGCTGGAGCTGGGATCGCTGACCTTCGGCTCCGGTCTTGATATAGCCGAAATCGACGACCGCCCGGCGATAGCCTGCATATCATCCGACGGGCCGGTGTACTTTCTCATCAACCTGCTATCTGACGGCAGCGGCGGGTGGAATTATTACCGGTTGAGCGATGCAACCAGCGAATGCACCAACGTGACGCTGGGCATCGTGCAGGGCAATCCTGCGGTCGTTTATTACGATGCATCCACGCAGCAGCTTATGTACGCGCGGTGCGAGCACCCTCAGGGCACAAACAGCTGGCAGACGACTCAGGTATACTCCACGCCCGGTCCGATCCTCTCGCCGTCT
>JAOZQG010000031.1:11106-18294 GCA_029932365.1 bacterium
GCCGTCGCGTTGGGTGCTAGACCCGGCCCGACCGGCCCTATCCGTTGCCGATAGCGGCACAAACACCATATTCCTAGCCATCGCCGACCAGGAAGACGGACTTGCCACTTGGATGACTTACACCGTGGACGCTGACCTTTCGCAGGCGGATACTACGTCGCTAACCGTCAACGACGGCCGTCCCGCGGTCTGTTACACGACTGGCGGCGCTAAGGTGTATTACGCCATCAACGACCAGCAAAACGGGCGCGGTGGCTGGCTGGCACAGTCCTTGCCGTTCGCAGCGGGCAACAACTCCCAGCGCCTGCTTCGGCATAACGGGCGCCCCGCCCTTCTGTTTGATGGCCTGGCGGACACGGCACGCTATGCCACCAACGAGGAAACCGACGGGAGCGCGCCCTGGGACTTCGTGGTCGCAGCGACGGACGCGGAGCTGACGGGGAGCGCTGCTTTCCGTATAATCAACGGTCGTCCCGCCTTCGTCTATCGCGACACGCTGACGGACGGGCTGGTGTTCGCGCGGCGCGGATATTAGCCTGAAACTCCCTCGGCACGGCTCAGTGTTCGCGCGGTTGCTCCGTTGACACTGCCTTTGGGGTAGACTATATTTAGCTTCTGCAAGTGCTCGGCTGCGGGCGGTGAACATTGACAAACGGTGGGGTTCCCGAGTGGCCAAAGGGGGCAGACTGTAAATCTGCTGCGCAACGCTTCGGAGGTTCGAATCCTCCCCCCACCAGATTCTAGTTGTTGGTTGTTAGTTGTTGGCTATTGGATGACAAATGACCTACAGGTTCGAGAATCTTGAAGCATGGCAGCATGCGATGACCCTTTGCGAAATGGTCTATGAGGAGACCAAGCGATTCCCGCGTGAAGAAATCTACGGGCTGAGTTCGCAATTAAGGCGCGCCGCAACGTCAATACCACTAAATATTGCTGAAGGTTCAGCCTGCAAATCAAGGAAGGGATTCGAGCAGTTCCTCTATGTCGCGCTTAGGTCTCAATACGAAGTAGTTACAATCCTCAAGCTTGCCGAACACCTAGGCTATTTACGCGATAAGAATCTGTCCCGGCTTGAAGAGCAGGTCGCGCGAACCGGCAGGTTGGTTCAGGGACTGATAAATTCTCTACAACGCAATTCGAATGTCCAACAGCCAAAAACCAACAACCAACAACCGTAAGACGCGGGAGTAGCTCAGTGGCAGAGCCCGAGCCTTCCAAGCTCGTTACGCGGGTTCGATTCCCGTCTCCCGCTTAGTTCTGCTGACACGCCGGGCACGCTTAAGTGGCACCGCGCGCCCTTCGCCAAAGCGCTCTCACGCGCCTATTTAGCCATCAAGCTAGACAGGTGTCCACAACTTATCAACAATATGGTAAAATATCCCAAGCCCAAACTATGGGCGTGTCGCGGTTTAATTATGGGCGCCCGGGGCGAAGTCAGACCCGCCGAATCGCAAGCGCGCGGAATGCGCGCCCAACCGATGAGCAAAACGGATAAGCAAACCGAGTTTTTCGGGGGTGGACTGTGAAGACATGGATTAAATCGGGTCTGACGCTGGGAACCATCCTGGCGCTGACCGCTCTTATTTTCGCAACGGCAAGCTGCCGCAGCGGCGACAACTTCGTCTGGGACCAGTGGTCGGGCAGCAAGTACCTGGCGGACGCCGGGGACATCACCATCGATCCAGACCCGCTGGTGGCGAACACCATCGCGCACATCACCTTCACGTTTGATGTCACCGAGTACACGGACCTGGTCAGCAAGGATTCCATACTGGACCCCGCCACCAGGACGCTTACGGTGACCGTCTACGCCCGCGAGCGCGACGGAGTGAGCGGGACCTGGGACGGAACCGTGATTGTGGCGGTCACTTTCCCGGATTCCGGGCTCTGGAACGTGGTAATCCCACAAGAAGGTGGGCGCACGGTCGGGCTCAACCTTGATGTCCAGCCGCAGGAAGGCGCCTGGGCGGGCGATCCCTATTACCCGACCGTGGGCGACCTGACGACCAGCCCCGACCCGCTGGTGGCGACCGACTTCTCACACTTAACTTTCACTTTCGACGTCACCGAAAATACAGACCTGGTCGCCAAGCAGTCGGAACTGGACGCGGACAACCAGACGCTCACTGTTACCGTCCAGGCGCGGGAGCGCTCGGGGCAAGGGGGCAACTGGGACGGAACGGTGGTCATTCCGGTCACTTTCATGTCGGGCGGACTCTGGCAGATTATCGTGCCGCAGGAGGAGGGCCGCAGCGAAACGATTGACCTGTACGTAGAGCCCGCGCCGGGCACGCCGGTAGAGGACATCTGGGCCGGCGACCCGTACTATCCGGACGTGGGCGACATAACGACCGATCCCGATCCGCTGGTGGCCAACGACTTCTCGCATATAACGTTCAACTTCCACAAGACCGATTACACTGAGCTCATCAGCCAGGAATCGGTGCTGGATCCGGTGGCACATACGCTCACGGTGACCGTGCGGGCGCGGGAGCGCCAGGGCCAGCTCGGAACCTGGGACGGCACGGTGACCGTCCCTGTCACCTTCCTGGAAGACGGTGTCTGGCAGTTTATCCTGCCGCAGGAGGACGACCGGCAGGCGGTAATTGACATGTACGTCCAGCGCGCTCCAGGCGAGGAGGCCTGGGTGGGCGAAAGCTACTACCCCGATGTGGGCGATGTCGTCCTTAGCCCCGATCCGCCGAACGTCAACCGCCTGACGCACATAACCATAGGATTCGTTACCACGTCCTACACCGAGCTCGTTAGCCAGGAGTCCGTGCTCGACCCGGCGACGCAAACACTTACTATTACCGTTGCCGGGCGCGAACGGGACAACCAGATAGCCGACTGGAACGGCGAAGTCGTGGTCCCCGTAACGTTCCTCGAACGCGGTATCTGGCACATTGTAATCCCGCAGGAAGACGGACACGAGTTCGCTCTCGATGTCTACGTCTACCCGCAGGAAGACATCTGGGAAGGCGACCCCTATATGCCGGACGCGGGGGATATCACCATCATCCCCGACCCGGTGTACCTGAACGACCTGGCGCATATTACGGTGAACTTCAACACGACCGAATATACCGAGCTCATCAGCCAGGAATGGGTCATGGACGCCGGCAGCAGCACGCTGACCATTACGGTCTACGCGCGGGAGCGCGCCGACCGCAGCGCGGACTGGGACGGCTATGTCACCGTCCCCGCGACTTTCCTCAGCATCGGCGTGTGGCATATCGTCGTGGAGCAGGAAGGCGGCACTACGGCCTCGGTCGACCTGTATGTCAACCCGATAGCGCCGTAAGCTGGCGGGGAAGGGCCTGTGGAGAATACCCCGGGCCCGTGCACAGTCTGCGAATAAAAAGCAGGGCCGGTTCAAGTGAACCGGCCCTGCTGCATTACGTAACAAGACGGGATCCCCGCGTCCCGAAAGCGGTTTCTCCTTTCTCTTTAGCTGTCGGCTAGTCGCTTCTCCCGTGCTAGAATAGCGCAATGCCAGTAGAAATCCCCGATCCGCCGGACGACCAGACGCTGTTTCGCGTCGGGCTGACGCGCGACGAATACGAGGAACTTGCGCGCCGCTTGGGGCGCAAGCCCAACATCGTGGAGATGGGCATGGTTGGCGCAATGTGGAGCGAGCACTGCGCCTACAAATCCTCGCGCCCGCACCTGCGCAAGCTGCCGACGACCGGCCCGCGCGTGCTTCAGGGGCCCGGTGAAAACGCGGGCGCGGTATCTCTCACCGACAGCGTCGCCGCGGTATTCAAAATCGAATCGCACAACCACCCTTCCGCGGTGGAGCCGTTCCAGGCGGCGGCGACCGGCGTGGGTGGCATCATCCGCGACATCTTCACCATGGGTGCGCGTCCCATCGCCACCACCGACCCGCTGCGTTTCGGGCCGGTAACCAGCTTCTACGACCCCGACATCCCGCACGAGGCCCTTGAGCGCAATCGTTTCTTATTTGCCGGAGTGGTCGCGGGCATCGCCCATTATGGCAACTGCGTGGGCATCCCCACGGTCGGCGGCGAAGTTGTGTTTGACGCAAGCTACTCGCTCAATCCGCTGATGAACGGTATGTGCCTGGGAATAGTCAATCCCAACGAACTGATTCGCGCCTGCGCGCAGGGCGAGGGCAACAAAGTGCTGCTCGTTGGCGCCAAGACCGGCGCGGACGGCGTGCAGGGCGCAACGTTCGCCAGCGTGGATCTCGCCGAAGACGTGCAGCGTGACCGCCCCGCGGTGCAGATTGGAGACCCGTTTCTGGAAAAATGCCTTATCGAAGCGACGCTTGCGCTCAAGCGCCATCCCGCGCTCGTGGGCGTGCAGGACCTCGGCGCGGCAGGGCTCACCTCGTCTTCCTGCGAGATGGCCGGGCGCGGCGGCGTGGGCCTGAAACTAAATTTAGACGAAGTGCCGCTTCGTCAGGCGCATATCGGCCCCTACGAAATAATGCTCTCCGAGTCCCAGGAGCGAATGCTGATGGTCATCGGCAAGGACGGCGTGGACGCGGTGGGGCGGGAATTCACCCGCTGGGGGCTGGACAGCGCGACAATCGGCGAAGTCATCGCCGAGCCCGTGGTGTCGCTCTGGTGGAAGGGCGAGGAAGTGGCGCACCTGCCCACGGCGCTGCTCACGACCGAAGCTCCGGAATATGAGCGTCCCACCGCCGAACTTCCGCTGCCCAAGGCGCTCAAGCTCGACGGAGACGAAGCCGTGAGTCGCGCCGCTAAGCGCGCGCTTCCCGACGACTTCCCGGTGCAGCTTGGCCTGAGCACGCCCTATGAAAGCGCCCTGGCCCTGCTGCTGGCGCATCCCAACAACGCCAGCAAGCGCATCGTGTGGCAGCAGTACGACCACCAGGTGCAGGACAATACGGTCTTCGGGCCCGAAGCGGCGGATGCCGCGCTTTTGCGCATCAAAGGCGACCCCGGGGGCATCGCCGTCTCCACCGACGGTCCGGGCCATCTGTGTATGCTCGACCCGCATCTGGGCGGCCAGCACGCGATAAAGGAAGCGTATCTCAACCTGCTCACCGTGGGCGCCGAGCCCGCGGCGTATACCAACTGCCTGAACTTCGCCAGCCCGGAAGACCCGCAGGTGATGGCCGGCTTCGTCGCGATTGTCGAAGGGATGGCAAAAGCTTCGCGCGCGCTGGAGACGCCGGTGGTTTCGGGCAACGTAAGCTTCTACAACCAGACCGTCGGGGGCGCGGTAATGCCCACGCCGGTAATCGGCATGGTGGGCTACGTGCCGGACGTGCGCCGCGCGCTGCGCCACCGTTTCCCGCGCGCCGGGCTGTCCATCCTCGCGGTGTCAATAGGCGACTGGCGGCTGGACGGCAGCGGCCTGCTCTGGGACGTGCTGCGCGAACGCGACGGCGTTGTGTCAGCGATAGATTTTGACGCGCTGGCTGCGCTGAAGGATTTCATGCTCACGGCGATTTTCGACGGACTGGTTGTGTCCGCGCACGACATAGATTCCGGCGGCCTTGCGGTGGCTCTGGCTGAATGCGCCTACGGCGGCACGGGCGCGCAGATAGAGCTTCCAGCCGAGCTGGTGCAGGCGGCGGGCGGGCTGAGCGAAGCGTTGTTCGGCTTCCTGCCGATTGGCCTTACGCTGACCGTTGCGCCGGGAAAGGAACGCGACATCGCGGCGCTGGCGGACGCCTATAGCCTGCCGGTATATGACCTGGGCGAAACCGGCGGCGATACGCTTAGTGTCGCCATCGCCGGCGAAAGCACGCCTGCAATCTCCCTCTCCGCCTCCATGCTGGGCGAGTTACACAACAAGTCTCTCCCCTACTGGCTGTCGACTTAAAAGGGCAGACTTCTCGCACTTCATCATCTCATCCCGTAACCAAGCGCAAACGGCGGTATAATAAAGCAAGCCTGTCGGGGGGCAGGCATGGCCAGTTATCCGGAAGAAGGAGTAAGGCGCCATGATTGCTAAGAGACTCATCCGGGGGATCACCCTTTCGCTCGCTATCTTTGCATTCGTGCTCGTGCTGAGCACATGCGGGGGCAATAAGCAGTCGTCTGTCCCGCCAACGCCAAGGCTACGGCGGGCAAGCGTCCGACCGTAGCGTGTGTCGGCTGGATAGCTTGCCCACCGAAATGGAGGGCCGACGCTACCTAAAGGATTCGTATGTAGGAGCACGGCACGCCCTGGCCTCCCCGCCGGGCAGGCGGGGCGAACGGCTACTGCTTCTTCGCCCTTTCTGACGACTGACTACTAACGACTGAAAGCTCAAATTCCCCCCCGATCCCAGAGTCCGCTTTTTGCCAGAAGTCGCTATAATAGTAAGTGAGGGTAGTAATTTGCTCTCTCAAGTATGTGTGATGACGCAGAAACGCGCGAATCCTCGGCAGGGGCATCACGCCATGGCGTGACCGTGCCCGTGTCCCGCCCACCGGGTACACCGGGCTTCAGCCTGAGTTCAGACTTCGGTGAGCTCATGCCCCAAAGCCTGTGAGCCGCATTTCGTAGGGGCATCACGCCATGGCGTGACCGTGCCCGTCCTGCTGTCACCGTGGAGCTGCCCGTTAGCCAATGATGCAGCGTATTTGTAGAATCAACATATGCAACGCCGGATTCCCATGCCCGGCCTGCCCGACCGCAGGTCGGTGCGGATGCGCACTTACGATTACGCCAGTGCGGGCGCCTATCCAGGCTTGCCCGCCTGGGCGGGCGGACGACCATAAGGTGTGTCGGCTGGATAGTTTACCCGCCGAAATGGAGGGCCGACACCACCCAGAAGACGGTGGAACTTTCCGCCATAGCCCTGCCCGTCCTCCGCAGAAGCCTTGCTTCGGAGGATGGAGCGAAGGCGGATTTGACGCCGCTGCGCTCCACGCCCAACTCGCAGACCTGCTCCAGCTCTATCTGAAACGTGCAGCCGAGCCCGACGCGGTTCAGAAATGCTCCGCGAAGGACGCAATCTCGTGCGCGAAGACGCTCACGGCAATGATGACCGATGTCCAGTCGGGACGACCGGCGTCGGTCAGCAGGGACGCGAAATGGTCAAAGACTACACCCCGGGTTCGGCCGCCTATCCAGGCGGCTGACCATCGTTCCCGCCGGCTGGATAGCCGGCGCTACCCATTGGATACCGGTGGCGCGGGCGCCTGCCCGCCACCGCTTCAGCGGCGGAGGGACCCGCCCGTGATTCCCCCCAAAAAGAGCCGG
>JAOZQG010000115.1 GCA_029932365.1 bacterium
AGGCCGTTGACTGTCCCGCCGTTTTCGTCGGGCGCACCAAGCTGCCAGTCGATGCGCCAGTCCTCGTCGATGCTGAATTCGCGCTCGCTCAGCAACACCCCCTGATGGCGCAGGCCCAGCTCGAACCGCTCACGGGCGATAACCACGCCTTCGGGAATGGTGAAGTTGCCCGCAGAATCGGTTTCGACACCGATGTCCACGCCATTGACCAGCACGCTAGCGTTCGCCAGCGGATTGCCGTAGGAATCGGTCAGCACGCCGCTGACTTCGTTTGTGGCAGGCGGCGGCTCGGGTCCTGGTCCTGGACCGGGGTGAATTCGGTGACTACCGCCGCCGCAGGCGGCCATTATGATGATAATAATGGCCAGGCCTGAACTTAGTATCAATAATCTTTTCAAATCGCACCCCCAGAATACAGGTCAATACGCTTAGTCACTCTTATTTTATCCCGGCATATGCAGGATGCATAGAGCCGGTTTCGCACGTAAATCAAGGTACCAATTAGCCTCCGCCGGGCCCGTGCGGACCGGTAGCGGACAGTATCATTATCAAAGAAGCGGCGACGTGGCCGTCGGGATACTCGCGGAAAATCGCCACGGCGTCCCGGCCCACTGTGCTGCCTGTAAGCGGGATTTCTTCGCCGGTTTCGCTGACCAGATTCGTGGCTTCGTTTACCACGAGTTCGATGGAAGCCATATCCTCCAGGCTGTATATAGTGATGATGTTGCCGACCACGCTGAGAATCACGCCGACTACGGTGTACTCTTCCAGCGCCGCACCCGCCGCCCCGGAAAGGTGCTCCTCGGTTTTATCCCCCAGGCCGTTGGCGTTTTCGTCGGCGAATTGCAGGTCACTGGATGAAAACTCGCCGTCCAGGTCTGAGTCCAGCCAGACGCGACCCAGCGCTCGCAGTATCGCCAGGCTACGCTGACGGCTGCCGTCGGGCCCGTGATAGCTGTAGCTGACCGTTACCGGCGGCACGCCTAAAATATCCAGCGGAGCCTCCAGATCCTCGTAAGCCGGTGCCGACAGGGGATAGATATCAAGCTGAACGCTGGTCGTCCTCCCGGCGGTTACCACGACCGGCACTTCGCATTCGACGGTGTCAATGCCGCGATCGTCTCCGTCCACGTCCTCCGCCACCACGAATTGCACATTGAGCACCGCGCTGGTGACCGGTGGAAGGTCGGGGAACAGGAACCGCCCCTGCGTGTCGGGGAAGGTGACGCAGTCGATGTCGTCTTCCGGGTCGACCACGCGCAGCGGAACGTCACTAAGGCCCTGCTCCGGCGGAATCGGTTCTAGCGATTGCGGGTCTATCAGAGTGTAGCCGGAGATTGTAAGGCTGCCCGCAAGCGCTCCCAGAGTCGAGCTGGGCCATGATTCCAGGCCGCTCGCCTGGTCGGCAAGGTAGCTGTCAAGCCGGTCGCGCGGTTCAACTTCTCCCGGCGGCGGCTCAACGCCGTTTTCGGGAGGGGGGGAGACCTCGCCGCCGAACTGGATGGGCTCAACGCGTTGCCGTCCGGGGCCGCCTCCGCCGCATCCGAGCAGAAAAGTCGCCGTAAAGAGCAGAGCGCCCAGGATGGCTAAGGACGGGAATATGAACGACTGTATAGCTCGCCGGTTCACTTTCCACCGGCCCTCCGCCACTCATTAACGGCACGGCCCAGGCGATTAAAGCCTTCCTTTATCTGCGCCTTGGTCAGCATACTGAAGGCGATGCGCATATAGTGACTGTCCTTTTTGCCCGCGAAAAACATCTTGGACGGCGCGAAATCTACCCCGTACTTCACCGCATGTTTTAGCAGGTCGGCACTCATTATATCGCGCGGCATCTCAACCCAGTAAGAGAAGCCGCCGACGGGAACGTCCCAGCGAAACTCGCGCGGCAGGTGCTCGCGCATAGCCGCGTCCGTGAGCCGCTTCCGCTCACTGTATATTCTAGCCATTTTCCTGACGTGCAAATCCATGTAGCCTTTCTTGATGAACTCAAGAAGCAGGGTCTGCAAAAAGAAACTGTCGCTGCGCTCGGTTGCGCGCTTCAGCTTAACGAGCGGCACGGCCATCGGGCCGGGAGTGCAGATAAAGCCGATGCGGAAGCCGGGAAGGAAGCTTTTGCTGTAGCTTCCGACTAAAAAGACGTGGCCGCCCTCGTCCATTGCCTTGAGCGACGGCATCGCGCGCCCCTCGGTCTTGAGGAACATCGCCCAGGCGTCCTCGATAATGGGAATATTGTGCTTCTGGGCGAGACGCAGGAGGGCTTCGCGTTTTTCCAGGCTCATAACCGTAGCGGTGGGATTGTGCAGCGTTGGCACGGTAACGATGAGCCCGATTTTCTTGCGCTTGACAGACCGCGACAGGTATTCAATGTCCATGCCATCGCGCTCCATCGGAACCGGCACATAGGGCATTCGCCGGGCAATGAGCGCATTGAGGATGCTGGCGTATGTGGGATTTTCGACGGCGACGGTTGTGCCGGAACGGTGCAGCAGCGTGAGGAGCATGTTGAGCCCCACCTGGAAGCCGGCGCAAACCACGATTTCGTTGGTGCCGGGGCTCATATCGATCAGCTCGCGCGAAAGCTCAAGCTCCAGATGCTCCACCAGGGGCTGATAGCCCTGGGGATGGCCGCGGTCAAAGAAGAATTCCTCCGGATACCACAGCAGATTGCTGGAGACCTTTTTTATGCGGCCGAAGGGAAACTGCCTGGGGTCGGGCAGGGCGCGGGCGAAGGAGATGTACGGCTCCGGGCCCTCCCATTTTTCATAGTAGCGCGGCAGGGCGAAGCTTTCGCCGCTGAACTGGTAATCGCTCCAGTCCATCTCCACGACGCGATGAGCGCGCGGGGTGGGGCGCATCTGCTCCGGCGGGGACAGGTCGGCGCGGCTGGGGGGACTGTCCGAGACGCAGGTGCGGCTACCCGGCTTCGCGTCCAGCCAGTGCTCGGCAGCCAGCTCAAGGTAGGCCTGGAGAATAGTATTGCGCGCAAGCCCGAGCTCCTGCGCCAGTTGGCGGCTGCTGGGCACGGCTTCGCCGGGATTCAGGGCGCCGGACGTGATGAGCGCGATTATCTGCTCCTTTATCTGGAGGTAGACCGGAGTTGAGCTGGCTTTGTCGACGAGCAGCTTCACGCACTTACATTATATCCCCGGCGGATGCCTAACTGGTATGCCACTTCCAGCATACTTTCGCTATACCAGTTGTGGGTGGGGGGGGCTACACTAGGTGAGAGCAGTGCAGTACTCGGCCAGCGACTTGAAGCTCTGGCTCCGCAGCGTCTGGAAGTCGCTGTATTTCACCTTGAAGTAGCGCCACTCGGTTTCGGTAAGCTCACTTGCACGCTTGCACCATTCGGTAGCTGCCGCATCCTTCAGTGGAACGTTAAGGTCTTCTATCCCCTTGGTTTCAATGAGATACATAACCTTTTCGGTCTTCACGATGAAGTCCGGCAAGTAGTAGCTCAGATACCCTTCGTGATTGTGATACGGGATGTAGAGCGGGAAAGTCGTCAGCACCTTCGTATACGCGAGGACTTCATCCCTCCCATCAAGCCATCTGATGAAATCGCGCTCCATTGTGCTGGCTCGCGGATACGGTAGCTGGTCGAAGACGCACTTCTCAACCTCTATCGTCTCCTGCGTAGTGTGGAATGGCAATATCGAGCTGACGCGGAAGTATCTGAGCAGCGCCGATGGCTCCGTAACCTTCGCGAGCTCGTTCACCTTACTTGCGAATACGTCCAAGAGCTTCGCACGAACCGCAGGATTATTGAGTTTCTTCCTGACTTCCCGCTCGCCAGGGTCAATCTCGCTCTCAAACAGGTACTTCGCAATGTACTCTTTCAGCTTGATGACGAGCTCAGGGAACACGGCTAAGCATCGCACCTTCATGAACACGGCCTTGGCGATGTAGCTCAAGTAGAGCGACAGATTCTCCGTATAGTCAAAGGCGAGCGTCTTTTCGCGCACGGTCTCTTGAGTCAGCAGGTCCTTCTCTTTGTATTTCACCTTCGGCACTTTGACCTCGGCAAGTTTGAAGAGCCTGCGCGGAAGCTCATCCAAGTCGAGTTTGCTGATGTCGGGTGCGACCGTCGTTATGCCGCCCTCAAGCACGGGAAACTCAATGTCGTACTCAAGCTTCTCAGGGTCAACCTGCACCAGCGTTGGCGGTTCGTATGCACGCTTGACGGACACTATATCAGCGACAAGCTCGCCCTTCTCAATCTCAGCTTCCCACAGTTGGCGAAACCTCGGATGGTCGATGACTATCAAGTGCTCATCTATCAGCGGTTCATCCGGAAGGAGTCTTCTCAATCCGCGACCTAGCGTTTGCTCCGGCAATATCGGCGAATCGAACGCTCTCAAGGGAACGATGACATTGACGCTCTTCACGTCCCAACCTTCTTTGAGCATCATTACGCTTACTATTGCCTCGTATGGACTACCGGGGCTGTCAAGTTCACGTGCGGCAGTCCTTGCTTTTTCAAGGTCCTTCTGAGTTATCTCACCGCTCCTTTTTGTGTGAATCACCAGTACCTTCCCGTTGTATCCGTGCTGCTCAAGGTATCTGCCGACCCTGTCGGCATTGCGCGTGTTATCGCACATCACGAAAAGCACCGGCTTGCCGCCGGTTATCTCGAAGTCCTCGGTGGACGTGCGGTGCATCTCTATCCCGGTGTCAATCTGCACCTGGTTCTTGCTGACGAAATCAGTGCGAAGCGGAGGCGGCGCGTCTTCGATTATGCCGATGCGAGGACGCTTCACGATGCGGTCCTCAATCGCTTTTCGCAGCGGGTAGTCATAGATGATATGCGGAAAGTAGTGTCCTTGCAGGTCCTTCGGCGTAGCGCTGAAGTCAAGCTGACCGATAAGCCCGTTGCCGCGAGCACTCGCCTGCCCGTGCAGAAACTCAATCAGCTCATACCATTTGAGGTCTTCGCTGTGGACGTGATGCGCTTCGTCATTGAGCACCATCAGGTCATCGTATTGCGCAAGCCGTTCGCGCAGCGCGGCGACTTCCGCTTCCTCTTCCTTCCGCGGCTTTTCACCCACGAGCGCGTCAACCGGATTCACCGGCTCCGGTCGCTCGCGCTCATAAAGCTGCTGGATATTCGTAAGATGCAGCACACCTTGCGCCGTCCGACTGGAAGCCGCCGACTGAAGCACTACTCGTAGGTCAAA
>JAOZQG010000032.1 GCA_029932365.1 bacterium
GCAAAGGAACGCCGCTTGTTGAAAGCCAGACAGTGCGCCCGTCCTTGTGCATGTTCAGGTTGATAAATTCTCTGAAGGACCGTTTTTCCCGGAAAACCTCAAAAGCCGCCTTTTTCATCTCATCACGGGTCTCAGCACTGAATAGGTCGTAGAAGTGTTTCCGCGCTACAATTTCCTCCGGCTTGTAGCCGAGTACTTTCTCCACAACCGGGCTGGCGTAGGTGTACAGCCCTTGCGCGTCAACTTCCCAGATCCACTCCTGAGCGTTCTCGGCGACTTGGCGGAAACGCTCCTCGCTTCGGCGCAGCGCCTCCTCCGCCTGCTTGCGCTGGGTAATGTCCATCATAACGCCCGCCATATACTTCGGAGCGTCCTCGGGCTTTACCTGCACTATCCGGTCCTCAAGCCAAACATACTGCCCGTCGGCGCGCTTGACTCTAAATTCGTGGCGAAGCTCTTCTGCTTCGCCGCTTTCGTGCCATTTCCGTACATTCTCATCCACGCCGGGTTTGTCGTCAGGGTGGATCAGTTTGAGGAACGCACTCCTATCTTTGGTCAGCTTTTGCGCTGAATAGCCTAAGAACTCGTAGATGTTTTCCGAGATGAACTCGCGGCCCCCGCCGGTTTCGTAGAATATTACATCCGGCAGGTTTTCCAGCAAGGTCGCTAGGCGGAACTGAGTTCTGCGCAGAGCATCTTCGGTTTGTTTCTTTACGGTAACATCTATGCCGTAACCGAATACAAATTCGAGCTCTCCTTTCTCGTCAAAGACCGGGCCGCCACGCCATTCGACGATTAGCTCACTGCCATTCTTGGCCAGGAGACGGAACTCCTCGGCGGTCGGCGCGGAGCCGCGCTTGATAGCCTGGAAGGTTTTTTTGACTCTGTCCCGCTCGGTTTTGGGCGTAAGAACGGTTAAGTAATCTTTGCCCACGATTTCTTCGGACGCGTAGCCGAGGGAGCTAAGCATAGCGTCATTCATCATCACTATCTTGCCCTCGCCGTCGACCGCGACGAAAAACGCCGGACTTGCTTGGATGAGCTTTTGGTTGAAATCCCTTTCTTTCCGCAACCGCTCGAGAGCTCTTCTCTGGCGCGAAAGGTCTCGACCGAATCCCGCCACGTGGGTTACTTCGCCCGAGGTGTCTTTCACCGGCCACAATCGGGTTTCGGTCACCATTGTCCGGTGGGGCAAAACCAGCGTATCGTCATACGTAATCGCCTTGCCGGTTTCGACTACCCGCTTGAACATTTCATCGTAAAGCTGGCGATTCTCCAGCGGGAGTTTCTTAATTTCGCTTAGGGTTTTGCCGATAATGTCCTCGCGCTTGATGCCTATCAATCGGAGCGGAGCTTCGTTAATATGAATGTAACGTCCCTCACTGTCGCGGAGAAACACAATGTCGTCCGTGGCGTCAATAGTCGTGCGGTAAAGCTCTTGAGCAGTCCTCAACGCGTCCTCAACCCGCTTACGCTCGGTTATGTCTACAGTAAACTCGACCGCGCCGACAACGTTGCCGTCATTGTCTCTCACCGGATAACCGCGCACGGCCCACGTCTTTCCATCTGGAGTGCTAATCTCGATTCTGCCGCCGGTTCCCGTGTCCAGTGCCCGTTTTACCGGGCAGTTCTCGCATGGCTCGCTGCGTTTTTGCCAGAGGTTGTAACAGCGCTTGCCGGCTAAATCGTCCGGGGTAAGACCCAGGGAGTCAGCTGCAGCCTTGTTGGCCCACTGGATGGTGAAGTTGGCGCTATAGAAAATAACGTGTTCTAAGATGCTGTCCAGAATCAGCTTTTTCTCATTTTCGCTTTTTCGCAGCGCTTCCTCGGCACGCTTAAGTTCGCTTATATCTGAGGTGATAATCAACTGAGCGGGTCGGCCCTGGTAGGCAAGCGGCTTTACATATATTTCCGCCGGAAACTCCTCGCCGCTGGCCCGCCGGAGAATAGTGTAGTAATGGTCAGGCGCTTCCGTATCGGCCTTCCTGCGGAGCTTTTGAAACGACGCCAGTCGCTCCTGTTCCCTTTCAACCACCCGGGAGAAAAGGCTATCCTGCGTGGCTTCGCTTAGGCTTTGATAGTCCGCCATCTCCAGTCCGGCAGGATTGCTGAATACGACCTTCCCGTCCTGGATTATAGTCACGGCCAGGGGAAGCGTCTCTACCAGGGTCCGGTATTTCTCCTCGCTTTCGTGCAGCGCGCTTTCTACGCGCTTGCGCTCCGTAATGTCCTCAAGGATGGCTATGTCCTCGTCGGTTCCGGGAATGATCCCGACATTAACGCTGACCTCTCGGATTTCACCGTTTTTCCTGATAAGCCGGGTTTCGTAGCTCTCGGGAGCGCGGGTTTCTCTCCGCGCACGATGGTACTTGATAATCTTTGGCGCGACCTCCTCAGGATGGACATCTGAAATCGCCATGCCGCCCACCATTTCGCTCACTTTGTATCCTGTCAGTTCGCTTAGCTTGCGGTTAACCAGCAGAAATCTCCCGTCGTCGGCGATCTTGGCCATGGGGAGCGCGGAGTACTCAAACAGATTGCGGTACCTTTCCTCGCTTTCAGAAAGCGCGACATCGGCCAGCCTGAGATCCGCTTTTCTCAGGCGCCAGCTTAGCTCGGCGACGACCGTTCCCGTCAGTAATAGCATAATGGCTCTCACGCCTTCTTCAAGAATGCCCGGTGTTCCCATGCCGATTGAGTGCGAGACCAGCAGCGCAATCCCCAGCACAGCCGCGACATAAATGCCGCGCCGTCCCCACCAGAGTGCACTGAGAACGACGGGAATGTAGAAAAGATGGCTGTAGAGAATCCCCACGTGAATTACGAAGTGAAAGTAGGCTGCGAGCGCGATGCTCGCCACCACGATTAACGCTGTGATAACGAGTCTCACTTTCCCTTTAGCCTCCTTGGGCTTTGGTTGGTATCCGGTATTTGAAGCCGGAGCATTTTGATATCCAGGTTGCACTTCACTCGGCTGGTGGCCGGTTTTCAATCTGGCAGGCGCCTAGCGCTCGCCAGACGCATTAACCAGAGTGCCGATCTTCTCTGCGCGTGTGGCAGCCGGGAGCATTCCG
The DNA here is from genome assembly GCA_029932365.1 of bacterium. Taxonomy (GTDB): domain Bacteria; phylum 4484-113; class 4484-113; order 4484-113; family 4484-113; genus JAGGTK01. The sequence continues at coordinate 3,075 of JAOZQG010000032.1, forward strand.
GGCTTCAGGATATTGAACACGACGACCGGCAGGTTGTTGTCCCGGCAGAGCGTGAAAGCTGTCGGATCGAGAATCCGCAGGTCCTTAGCGATGGCCTCGTTAAAGCTGACGGCGTCGTAGAGCTTCGCGTCAGGATGCTCCTCCGGGTCCCTGTCGTAAACGCCGTCCACTCGCGTGCCCTTGAAAACGACCTGGGCGCCAATTTCCAGCGCCCGTTGCACCGCGGCGGTGTCGGTTGAGAAGTAGGGGCGGCCCATGCCCCCGACGAGAATTACAATCCGCCCCTTCTCAAGGTGACGGATGGCCCGTCGTCTGATGTAAGGCTCCGCTACTTCATCCATTCTTACGGAGGTTACGAGACGCGTCTCTCCCTCCAGGGATTCCAAAACGTCCTGCAGCGCGAGCCCGTTGATTATGGTTGCGAGCATTCCAATATGGTCGCCTGTTGCGCGCCCGTAGCCGTCGTTAGTGAGCGAAATTCCACGGAACAGGTTTCCCCCGCCTATCAGGACGGCGATTTGTGCCCCGATTTGCTGTGCTTCGAGAATTTCGCGGCCGAAGGTTTCGAGCGTAGGGCGATCAAAGCCGGATTGGCTTGCGCCGTGTAGCACTTCGCCGGATAGCTTTAGCAGAATTCGCCGGTAAGCCACACACAGATTCTACCAGATAAAGCTATTTGGGATACAATATAGGCAGCGTCGCGTCGGTGTGGCGTTGCGGCTGAACCTTGACACGACTTAGCTGCCGTCTTATAGTCTCGCGGCGGATTTCACCTGTGGCGGGCTTGTCCGCCCTGGGCGGGCTGCGGCGGTGGCACAGCGGTACGGGCCATTAGCTCAGGTGGTAGAGCATCGGACTTTTAATCCGAGTGTCGCAGGTTCGAGTCCTGCATGGCCTACTTGGGGCCCCATCGTCTAGTGGACTAGGACATCACTCTTTCAAGGTGAAAACGCGGGTTCAATTCCCGCTGGGGCTATTTACGCTTCTATTACCCGTTCTCGTGGGTCAGGCTTGCGCTTACGCTTGGCTCTGGCTAAAATGATGCGTGCCGCGCCCCGGGCATTTCGCGCCGGGGCTGTATTGCGGTATGCGCGGCGAATAAACATATTTGCCAGGGATAACCCACTTTAAGGAGTTCAAATGGCTGAAGGAAAACAGGGCGTAACGTGGGATCTGACAAGCTTCTTTCCCGAATTCAACGGCGAAGAGATGCTCGACTTCAAGAAGCAGCTGGAAGCTGACATCGAGAAACTGCAGAAGATGGCGAGCAAACTGGAGCCTCTCAAGTCAACTAACGCGAAGGAATGGGAGGAGGTTGTCCTGCTGGCGGAGGACTTTTACGCCCGGCTAGGGCATATTTTCTCCTATGTGCACTGCCTGAAGACCGCGCACACGGACAGGGAAGAATACTCGCAGGAAGAGGCGAAGCTAATGAGGCTTGCTGCTGAATACGAGAAGTTCGCCGTGGACCTGATGCACGGCTTCAAGCACGCCACCGATAAGGTGTTTGAAACCTTCACACGCCGCAGGAAGCTCAAGCCTATCGCGCACTCGCTCCGCAGGACGCGCGAGAAAGCAATGCACACTATGTCGCGCGAGGAGGAGAAGCTCGCCTCCGACCTTAACGTGGACGGCCTCCGCGCGTGGGGGAGGCTTTACGATAAAGTCTCGGGCAAGCTGGAATTCGAGATGGAGTATCCCGACGGTCGCAAGGAGACGAAGCCCATATCCCAGTGGCGCTCCCTGATGTCCGACGCCGACCGCGAAGTCGGCAAGGCTGCATTCGAGGGCGGCAACAGGGCATGGCAGAGCATCGAGGATATCTGCGCTGCCGCACTCAACGCCATCTCAGGCACCCGCCTTACGCTCAACAGGTATCGCGGCTACGACCATTACCTGGATATCGCGCTCTTCCAGTCGCAAATTACGCGGGAGACGCTGGACGCAATGTACCAGGCTATCCACGATAACATCGAAATCGGCCGCGAAATCTTCCGCGCGAAGGCGAAGTTCATGGGACGCGACGGCATCTACTGGTTTGAGCGCGAAGCCCCGCTGCCGCTCGAATCCGCCGAGCGCTTCACCTGGAAGCAGGGCATAGATATGGTGAACCGCGCGTTCTCAACTGTCTACCCGAAACTCGGCAAGTATTACCGCTCGTTCTTGAAGAAGCGCTGGCTGGAGTCGGAAGTGCGCCCGCACAAGCTTCCAGGCGCGTATTGTACCGGCTCGGAGCTCACGCGCGAGCAGCGCGTGTATATGACCTTCAACGGCGCGCTCAGCGACGTGACCACGATGGCGCACGAAGTCGGGCACGCCTTCCACGGGCACGTGCTCAAGGATATGCGCCCGATGGCTCAGCAATACCCGATGACGCTGGCGGAAACCGCGTCCATCTTCGGAGAGCATATCCTGGCGGAAGGCATCTACGAGGACGATCGCATCAGCGACGACCAGAAACTGTTGATGCTCGACGGCGACCTGGGCGGGGACGCCGTGCTGCTGCTGGACATCACGGTGCGTTTCGAGTTTGAGAAGGCGCTGCACGACGAGCGCATAAACGGCGAACTGAGCGTCGAGCGGCTCAAAGAACTGATGCTCGAAAAACAGCGCGAGGTGTTTGGCGATTGTTTGCTTGAAGAGAGCGCCGACCCGATGTTCTGGGCCAGCAAACTGCACTTCTACATTACCGGCGTGACCTTCTACAATTTCCCCTACACCTTCGGATTCCTGATTGCGCGGGCGCTCTACAACCTGCTCAAGGAGGAAGGCCCATCGTTCCTCCCTCGCTACGAGGAGTTTTTGAAGCTCACTGGTTCCGATACGGTCGAAAACGTGGTCAAGCGCTCAATAGGCGAGGACACCACCGATCCCGCCTTCTGGGCAAAGGCAATCAAGAGCCTGGAAGAACCGCTGAAGCGGTATAAGAAGCTGCTCGCGAAGTAGTGGTAGATTAACTGCCCGAGCTGGCTGTCGCGGCTACTTCACAGCCATCATTCGCTCGACGGCGGCGAGGGCCTTCACCCGCACGCCTTCGGGGATTTCAATCTCCGGGGCGCGGTTTTCCATGCAGTCCAGCACGTATTCCAGCCGGTTCTTCTTCATCGTGGGGCAGACCACCACGTCGCTCGGCAGGTAAAACTCCTTGTCCGGATGCAACTGCTGCAGCCGGTAGATGAGCCCTTTTTCTGTCCCGATTACGAACCGCTGGTACTTATCCTTCAGTTCCTCTACCATCCGCACGATGCCGCCGGTAGAGCCGATGCGGTCGGCAGCGTCCAGCACATCTCCCGTGCACTCGGGATGCACCAGCACGCAGGCGTCCGGATACTGCGCCTTCAGCTCTAGTATGTCTTCCAGGCGGATGCGATGGTGCGTGGGGCAGTAGCCGTGCGCGAAATGGATGGTTTTCTTAGTATGCCGCTGGACGTATGCGCCCAGGCTGCGGTCCGGCACGAATATGATCTCGTCATCGGGCAGCGAGGCTACTATCTGCAGCGCATTCGCTGAGGTGCAGCAGATGTCGGACACCGCCTTGACCTCCGCGAGAGTGTTCACATAGGCGACAACCGGCGCGCTGGGATACTGATCCTTGAGCTTGAGCACCTGCGGCACGCGCACCATCTCCGCCATGGGGCAGCGAGCCTCCAGCCGTGGCATCAGCACCTGCTTTTGCGGCGAGAGTATCTTGGCGGTCTCGCCCATAAATGTTACGCCGAGGAAGACGATGACGTCCGCGGTGGTTTCTGCAGCCTTGCGGGCCAGTTCCAGGCTGTCGCCCACGAAGTCGCCGATGTCCTGCAGCGGGGGAACCATATAGTTGTGCGCGAGGATTATTGCGTTCAACTCGCTCTTGAGTTGCTGGATGCGCTTGACAGCCTTGCTGAGCGTCTCGCGCTCCGGCTGCGGGTCGGCGCTGAAGTCAACCGGGCGTCTGGAGTGTTCAGGCATAGTCCTTGTGTATTATATACGAGAAATCAGTCAATACTTTCAGCCGCAGCCTTCCCAGCGGCTTCCCCAAGCGCCATCGCAATCGGGGCAACCCGCGCGCTGGCGAATGCCACCGAGTCTGAGCTAAGGCATCTTCCCGCAGCGAACAGGTTGCGAAACTGGCGTGATTTCAGCGCGCGCAGCGGGATTTGATAGGGTTTATTCACTGCCTCGAATTCCATCCTCACGCCGCCGGGACTGTGAATATCCACGGGGTAATAGGCGCTGACCACGGCGTCGGGAAACTTCGCGGCGGTAAACACGTCGCGCCCGCGCAAAGTGTACTCGCCCAGAATGCGGTAGGATTCGCGGACGCCGATTTCCGGTGCTACCTGGGCAAGCTCAGCCTTGCTGAAGCCGGGCACGTTTTCCCGTAACCACTTCGTCAGGGCGTGCACCTGGCGCAGCCCCTCCTCGCGCAGCCTTACCACCTTGCGCAATTTCTTGGTAGCAGGCATCGCGTAGTAGCCTTCTGGCGGGGAAACCCGCGTGGTGTTAACCGTGACCTCCCCGGGCCTTGCTCCGGCGAACATCAAAAGGCGGTCGCGCGGGCAGGGGAATTTTCCGCTTTTCCTTGCATATTCCACGAGCGAGAAAAATCCTGAAACGGCGAAGTACTTCTCAATCCGCGCCTTCCAGCGCCGGGACAGGTAAAACTCGTGCGGATTTGCCTCCACGTAGTCAATAATCGCGCCGGTGCGGACGCCAACCATGGTGAAGATGTGCGTCCACGCTTGGGGCTTCTGGGGAATGATGACTTTGCCTTCGACAAGACGCGGCGCCACTGCGCAACCGCTGGCGTCAACCAGGGCACCACGCAAGCCGCGGCGCCCGACGCGTACGCGCAGGTGCTTTCGCGGCTCCAGCTCGTCGGAGGCAAGGGTTACGGACGTAATCGCGTTGGTGGTGCAGCCGGCCCAGGAAGCGGTGCGCCCCAGATACACCTCCACGCCTTCCCGGACTAGCTTGTTTGCCAGGTAGGGTGCCAATTGCGCCGTATTCACCGGTGTTAGAGTGGGAGCGAAGCCGATAGGGTCAAGAACGTGCCCCGGCGTAGCGCCGAGCTCTTTAAGCTCGTTCACAAATTCCTGGGCGACGCCCTTTATTAGCTGGCGCGGCCGGCGTCCGGGCTTTGGCGGCGGGCCGTGGAAGCCCTGCCAGGGCTGAACGAGGCAAAGCGTCGTGCATCCTCCTAGCAGGCCGCTCCTTTCCGCAAGGATAACCCTGGCACCTGCGCGCCGGGCAGCCAGTGCCGCGGCGCATCCAGCCATTCCACCGCCGATTATCAAAACGTCGCACGTTCGTTCAGTTTTATGGCTCATATCAATGTAACCTCCAGTTCCGCTTCAGCCTCGAACCAGCGGCGCCAGGGCAGGTGAAGGCGGACTTCTCCAACCTCAACGATCCCGCCGCGAAAGCTCGCGCCGCTGAATTTTTTTTGAGCGAATCGCTCGGCCATCGAACACAAGCTGTTCTCAGCTGCCGCGAGCGTCCGCGGATCAGATGGTTCCATACCTCCGTGCCGGGCGATCACCCAGGTGCGAAGGTATGCGAGGTAGAGCAAATCTTCCATATAGGAGCCAACTACCGCTGTCGCCGTTTCGTCGCTTGCGTGAGCCGACCGAAGTAGCCTTCCCAGAAGCAGGGCGTGCCCGATGCGGTTGGATACTGTGTTGCACTGCACAATGGCCAGCGGCAGGCGTTCAGCGGTCAAAACCTCGTCGAGCAACGGCGAGTTTACGCCATTGGTTACGGTAAGGTCCACGATTACACGTTGCTCGTCGAAGGCCTTCAGCGGCTCGGCCCTGTCCAGCAGTTGCGGAAACTCAGGGACGCTAACCTTTCCCGCGACAACGTCCAGATATGGGTCGTTTGGCTCGGGCTTCCCGGTAAGCTCTACAGCGAAGGCAGCCGGTTCTTCCGCTATCTCGGCGCCGGCCAGCTCGGTCAGAACACGGAGGTTTTCCCCAACCGTCCGGCTTTCGTACGGTGCTACTACGCCCGTCAGGCCGGGGGCAATAACCGGGATTGGCTTTCCATCTGTCGCCTGCATGAGCGCTCCCGAGAGCAGAACTGCTCCGGCTTCGTCCGCGCCATCGGCCACGGTCACGCCCTTGCCGCTGTGTTCCTCTAAAAGGTATTCAAGTTCCACTTCCTGCACACCGTCGGGGACGCAGTCCTCAACCGCTAGATGAAGCTGGATTCCGAGCTTGCCGCATAGCCTGATAACGGCTCGCTCTTCCTCTAACTGTTCCAGCCTTTGCCTGGCGAGGGTTTGCAGTTCGTCAGGCGGCCATTGGCCGATACTACACTCCCCTTCGCCGCAAAGGCGGTAGAAATCGGCTGCGCTCCGACCGCTGCGGCGGACTTCCGCCGCCAGCTCCTGCGAGAAGCGTCCCCAGTCTTCGGTTCTGTCAAGCTCTTTCCGGTGGAAAACATTGCCCCAGAGCCTTTTCACGACGTAGTATGCGTGGATATCCCCCGTGCGCTCCGCCAATTTGCTCAGCAGTATCATTGCGTTGTCTATCCTCTCGCGGTCGGTGCGCAGGCTGCGCGCCTGGATAAGTCCGCCGTGGAGCAGCGCGTCAAGTGAAAGTATCAGATAAGTGCTTTTGTCGCACTTGGAGGCAAGCCACTGCGCCTGTTGTAGCAACGACGGCGTGAAATCCCGCAAGCCAACCAGCTCCCGTGGCGGCACCAGTATTTCAGTTTCCGCAATAGCCGCAGCGCGCAGAATCGCCGCATAATTCAGCGGTCGGTCGTCCAGCGGCACATAAACGATTCGCATATATCGCCGAGCTCCCGTTACTTATCCTGGAGCTTATCGATTGCCGCGCGAAACCGGCGGGTGACCCGCTCAATTCCGGATGCCGCCGGGCCGGTGACAATAACGCCTACCATAATCCCGCCTATGTTCTTGTGCACCAGGGCGGGCAGATCTTCCGGGATGATGGACTTCTGCGTGGGAATAAGCAGCGGAACCTTGCTCATCTCCGCGATGGTGTGATAGCGCGCGATATCCTGGGCCGAAAGCCGGCTGCCGTATTCCTCTGGCGGGATAATCGCCGCTTCCAGCATATTGGTAACGCGCTTACCGCCCACGCGGATTTCCGTAAGCGCTTCGATCTCCTCTTCGGTATGCATCCGGTCTATCGCCAGTATGAGCTTGGTTCGCCTTCCCACCTCCAGGTACGCCGCAGGAAGGTGATGCGCGTAAATATCGATAAACGCCAGTCCCGCGTCGATCAGCTCGTTAAGTTCCGCCGGAGCTGGCAGAACTTGCTGGCCGGGCATCAGCCCCACCTGTGTTCCCGCCTCACTGATTAGCTTAAGAACGCGTCCTTTTTCCTGGGCGCAATCGCCGAAGCTCGCTCCGCTCGCCCGGTGATAGGCGTTCATATGCACTTTAACCGCGTCCGCTCCGCCCGCTGCGGCGGCGCGCGCAAAGACAGGTTCGTTATCAGGCAGTGAAACGATAAGCTTCATTAATCCTCCCTGCCGCCCGATTCGACGCCGTCCTCGCTAACATAGTGCGAGATGAGCTCCCGTGGTGTGATATCGAACGCCGGATTCCACACGAGGTACTCCTTGGGCAGAACAAAACAGCGCCCGACCTTACGCACCTCGTCGCCGTCCCGTTCCTCTATCGTTATATCGTTCCCGGTGGGACAGCCGGCGTCGAACGTGCTTCGCGGTGCCGCGACGATGAACTTCACGCCGTGCCGGGCGCAGAGCACAGCCATCTGGTATGTGCCGATTTTGTTGGCGACGTCGCCGTTGGCGGCAATCCTGTCCGCGCCGACAATGGCAGCGGCGACTTCTTCGCGGCTGAGCAGCGCGCCTACTGATGTATCTGGAATGAATTTGTAGGGCACACGTCCCTTATGCAACTCCCATGCAGTCAGCCGACCCTGCATCCGAGGACGGGTCTCCGGCACAAACACGCGCTTTACACGCTTCTGCCGGTGGGCCTCAAAGATAACTCCCAGCGCTGTGCCCTCACCTCCGGTGGCAAGCGCACCGGTGTTGCAGATGGTCAGCACGTTGCTGTTGCGTGGTATAAGCGCAGCCCCGTTCATGGCCATCGCCCGGTCGGCTTCCACCTGCTCCCGGTGAATTGACTTCGCTTCGTTCAGCAAAGCTAAAGCGTGCTTCGCCGGGCTTCTCAGGATGTTATCGTCGAGCACGGCCTGCATGCGTTTCAGGGCCCAGAAGAGATTGACCGCTGTCGGTCGCGTGGCGGCAAGGCTTTCCAGCGCGCGGCGAACGTGTTTTTCAAACTCCGCGAACTGCTCGTTCTGGCTATTCAGCGCCGCCTGCGCTACCCCGTAGGCCGCGACGATGCCGATGAGCGGCGCGCCGCGGACTTTCATGTCGCGTATCGCCCGCGCATACTCTTCAGGCTTGGTCAGGTCCACCGACTGCTCCCTAAGTGGCAGCTTCGTTTGGTCGAGCACCATAAGGTAATCGTTTTTCCAGCTAATGACGGGAACACCCATGAGGACGGACAAGATTTTAGCACAGGGAGGGGTAGGGGGGGGTAGGTCAGACGCGGGGAAGGCTGTTTGCGTAGCCCGCGATGGACCGAAAGATGCGCATTCCGTCGGCGCTCCCCAGTAGTTCCTCGCAGGCGCGCTCAGGATGTGGCATCATTCCCAGCACATTGCCGCTTTGGCTGACGATGCCGGCGATATTCTCCACGCTGCCGTTCGGATTGGCTTCGGGCGTCACCTGTCCCCTCTCGTCGCAATAGCGGAAAGCGACCCGGCTTTCTTCATTAAGCCGGGCAATTTGCCCCGGACGGTCAAAGTAGCTGCCGTCGCTGTGCGCGATGGGAATGCGTAGCACATCGCCCGGTTGGAATCCCGAGGTGAACGGTGTTTGGTTGTTCTCCACCCGGATGTTAACCCACCGGCAGCGAAACTCAACGCAATCGTTGCGCGTGAGTGCGCCGGGGAGCAGGCCTTCTTCGGTGAGTATCTGGAAGCCGTTGCAGATACCCAGCACCAGGCCTCCCGCGTCGGCAAACTCCTTTACGGCGGGCATAATGGGGGAGAAGCGGGCGATGGCGCCGCAGCGCAGGTAGTCTCCGTAGGAGAAGCCGCCAGGCAGGACGACGAGGTCGAGCTCAGGAAGCGTTGTCTCATTGTAGAAGACACGGCTAGCTTCGGCGCCCAGAACGTCACCCAATGCATAAAGCGCGTCGTCGTCGCAGTTTGAGCCGAGGAAGGTGATAACGCCTGCCTTCATCGGCCGCCATTATAGCGCACGTTCAAGCTTACCTGCCGCCAAAGAAAAGCGCGCCGACCGCAGCCGCCGCGATGACTCCGAGGAGCCACCACTCGGTAGTAACGAGGAACATCCCGTTTTTCGCGCCCAGGATAGCCAGCGCCACACCCACCAGCACTCTTCCGATGACCAAGAGTAGACGGCTAATCTCGCGCACCGTGTAAATGTCGGCTTGGCGTACCTTTCTATCTTCGGGGAAGGGGTTCTCGTCTTCGGGCAGGAAGCACTCCGGCGTGTGCTTCTCGTAGCCCACTTTCTCCTGAGCGATGGCCTGCTTGATGAAAAGCTCCTTGATCTTTTCCGGCTCAAGCTTATCTAGCGTTTTGGGGTCCATTTCTGCCAGATGATCGGGATGCATGACCTCGGCCCATGACTTGAAGTCCAGGTCAAAGCTCCTGCTGCGCTCAAACGCCTTGGTACGCTCGTTCCCCTGGCTCAGGAGTAAGATTGGCCCGGGCGGTCTCAAACTTGCGAACCCCCTCGGCGACAGTCGCGACGGGGAGTCCCAGGGATTTGGCGACCGTTTCTGGTGACTCGCCGCGGCTCACCCTCAGGACGGCGTGAAGCTTGGCCCTCGGGCTTCTATCTGACGGCCCGGTAGTGCGGCTGTCGTCGCTCATATACTTATATGCTTTCCGCCTTATAACCGCGCGCGCGGTCGAGCTGAATCCCGTATGAACGCGCCCGGACTAAACAGGAACCTCAAAAAGCTCATCAACGGTAACAGTAAACTCCTGCGTATCGCTCCCGAATTCGTTGTTTACCGTCACCTCACCGTCAAAGTCACCGATTTCGTTGGGTATCAAGAATGATGGCACAGCGAAATTAGATGTTTGGTTGCTCATCGGTTGGTCATTACCGCCATTCGCTCCCTCGGTGTAAAAAATCCACTCAAAGGTCATAGGATGGTCGCCGCCGACCTGGGTGAAGAAATCAGCACATACATTGCCAAGAGTGCCGCTAGTCCACAGGATACGGAATATCCTCGGCTTTGTGCCCACATAAAAATCAAACCACTTAGTAGCCTCGCCGTAGTCATTTTCTATGACCAGCTTACCGAGCTGGGTACCTTCCTCCGTAAGAGTCACCACGGGCATCTCGTTAACGCTGGAAAGCGGATCGGTCCAGTAGTTCATCGTCCACCTGTAGGAGAAGGGACCTGTGCCTAATACCTCAGCCTGCAGCTGCACCTGCTGTTCGTAAGCCCCGCGAGCGGGCGTGACTTTTACAATCTGCGGCGCGTAGCCGGTTTCCACCTGGAAGTTGAACAAATAAGATCCGTATTCATTAACTACACTCAGACTACAACTATGCATTCCAGCGTCGTCGAATTCCACGATTGGGCTTGCTTCATCACTGTTTTGTGGGAACGCGGAGGGCCCGAAGTTCCAATGGCGTGTAATCGGCTCGGAACCGCTGATTTCTGCTGAGAAGCTGACTCGCTCACCTACCGTAGCCGATGCTGGCTCGACTGATGTCACCTGTGGTGGCACTCCAATTACTATGTTGAAATCCTGCCGGCGCTCATCGAACCGATTGCTCACTGTAAGGTGCCCGTAAAAATGCCCGCGCTGCACCAGCTCCACTTCAACGCTGGGTTCATCGGAACGGTTTGGGCTTACGCCGTTGCCCAGTGTCCAGTCGTAAGCAATGGGCTCTTCTCCCTCCACAACAGCGCTCGCCGTGCATATATCCCCCACTTTGCCTGTCGGAACGTTCATCGAGATGATGCGCGGCTGCCGGTATTCCAGCACGTTTGATATCTCGCCAGTAGCACCTTCGGTGTCATAAGCTAACACGGCGAAGTCAGACCAGTCCTCCGGCTCAATAGCGGAGGAAAACAGCAAAATGCCGCCCTCCAGCGTCTCGGCTTCGGTGCGCGCGACGGTGCCGGTTACCTCCCACTCAGCAAGGTCGGGGTCACTTGACAGTACGGTAAATCCTGCAAGATCGCAGGCGTAATTCAATGCAATGCCGGTCATGTCCGCGATGTCCACGATGCCGTTTCCGCTGAAGTCCAGCAGAGCAAGCCAGGCGTTCTCTTCGCCAATAATTTCGCCGTAGTGTTCCGCGATCGGGGTGATATCATCCACATCCACGATCCCGTCCACGTTGTAATCGCCCTGAAGCTGGTACGACCAGGTAAGCCAGCCGATCCCTTCTTCGTTGCGGTAGAAGTCCAGGTCGGTAACCGATTTGCCTTCCCCGATGGGGGGGGTGCACACGATCTTTTCCGGCAGCAGCGCCGCCAACGCAGCCTTCAGGTCGTTCCACAGCGCAAAGTCCACCCCTTCGGGCGGCTCCAGATTGTCCAGGCGTGCCAGCTCTTCCTGGCGCGACCGCTGATTGCTGTCTGGGGAAGGCGTAACTGGCGCCACTTGCCTGGAATCACTCTCTGGCACCAGGCGGGCATCTGCACTTCCACCGCCACCTCCGCAGGCCGCGGCTAGTGTCATAATAATAATGGTCAATATCAGAATGAAAAGTCCACGCATGAGTCCCTCCACGAGATTCACCGCTCCCCCGATGCGGTGTTTGATTTCGCGCGTAAACGCACGAGCGGGCGGCCAATCCCCCTAGGAATATCTTACCGCGCGTAACGCGGCATTACAACATGGTCGGAAAAATCCCCAGCTTAATTCTCCGCCTGTTCCTCTATGCCCTTGTAGACCGCGATGGTCTCCAGCAGAGCCTCCATCGCCTGAGCGCCCTTGTTGCCCGCCTTGGTGCCGGCGCGCTCCAGCGCGGTTTCCAGCGTGGGAGTGGTCAGCACGCCGAATCCCACCGCTGTCCCGTAATCAGTCGCCAGCCTGGCACAGCCCTTTGTGACCTCGCTGGCGAGCAGCTTGTAATGGTCTGTGTGCCCCTCGATAAGGCAGCCCAGCGCCAGCACGCCGTCGTATCCACCCTTCTTCAGCAGCCGCGCGATAGTGCCGGGGATTTCAAAGCTTCCGGGCACCCAGAAGACATCAACCTCGCACTCCTCCACGCTGAGGCGCTTGAGCTTGTCCAGCGCGCCCGCGAGAAGCTCCTTGGTTATGAGTTCGTTGAACCGGCTGGCAACGATGCCGAGCTTCAGCCCGCCGGCGATGATTTGCGCATTGTGTTCCGTAACCGCCACAGCATTCCTCCTCCGCAGATTCCACCCGTAGGGGCTATAAGCCGTGCGCCCACACTTGTAAGCTTCAGGCTTACCCGTGAGCCGGTGCTCATTATAGCAGGAGCGGGGACTACCCGTGCTGGAATCCCAGCACAGGCCTGAGTTCGCCTAGGAGCCCGTCTAGGTCGGCGTCTGAGAGTCTCCCGATAGGCTTCTCAATCAGGCTGATGCTGACAGTCCGCAGGACAGCGGTTGCACGCGACGGGTGATGAAGGCCTGCTGCTCTCCAGTCCTTAATGAGCCGGTCGCCGGGGAAGCGTGCGTCCAGCCTGGAAGTTATCGCGCCGAGTATAACCTGCCTGCGGTGGCGCTGGAAAGCCCGGCTGCTCAGAACGTACGCGGGGCGCTTCTTGCTGCCGGAACTGCCCGAGAACCCGAAATCAACGAGCACAACATCCCCGCGCTTATAGGTCGTCATAGATTGCGTCCTGCGGATTATCCCAGAGCTCGGCCAGCTCAGGATCGGTTTCTGCAGTGAGTCGCGCCGGCACCAGGTCCGAATCAGCCAGCAACGCCTGCAGGCGTAGTGCCGTTTGCAGGCTGGGATTGAAATGCCCGCGCTGCCAGCGCTCGTAGGTGGAGTAGCTAACGCCAAGCATCAGCACGGCGAACTTCTCGCGCGAAAGGCCTAGCTTTGCGCGCCAGGCTTCCAGTGCTTTCAGCAAGCCGGCCGCCACGGGCGACAATGCGACAGTGGACTGGCGCGCCGCCTTCCGGTTCGCGGGCTTATTCACAGCGCGGCTTCCTTTGTCGGGAGTTTTCCGTGTTCTTGCCTTTGCCGTGTCCATCATCTGTATTATACCACCAATGCTATAGCACGAATGCTATAGCATGGATGGGTATCTTCTTTAAGAGGTACGCCAGGCTCATCACACAGGTTCTTAGTTTTGCCGGCCACTTGCGATTTGCGACCGACCCCTGCTCATATGCTATCCTTCCTCCCCGTGAGCAACGGGCAAATGCGCGACAAATTCCCCGCAGACGTCATTTTCTTTGACAATGATGGGACCATCTTCAACTCCGCCACCGGCGTGCTGGTCGCCGTTCAAGCGGGCTTTCGAGAATTCGCCGAGAAGCACCGCCTGGCGGATTTGCAGCCCCCCACAATCGCGCGCATCAAGCAGCTCACCGGCAGCCCCAACCGCGCGTTCTTCCCCGCCATCCTGCCGCCGGAACTGGCGGAAATGGCCCCTGAGCTTAGCGAAACCTGCCTGAAGTACGAAGTCCGCGCGATAGAAGAGCATGGCGAGCTTTACGATGGCGCGGTGGAGACGCTGCGCGAGCTGCGTGAACGCGGCAAGAAGCTCGTGCTCATCACGCACGCGGGCGTCGAGTATCTAACAGCGACGGCCGAGCGTTTCGGCTACGGGGAGCTGTTCGACCGGCTCTACCACGTCGGGCTGCACGGTCTTGCGGATAAGTCGCAGATGATTGCCCATGCGCTATGCGAGCTTTCGCTGGACAGCGCGCCGCGTGCGGTCGTGGGCGACAAACGGGCGGATATGGAAGCGGGTAGGGCGCACGGTGCAGCAGCGGTATTCGCCGCATACGGTTTCGGCGAGCCGGAAGACCGCGAGCTGGCGGATTTCGTAATCGATTCGCCGGCGGAATTGCTGGATCTAATATCGTAAAGCGGCGTCTCCGCGCGCAGCTTTTCTCGCGAGGACTGCGCGGATATAGCGAAGAGTCGGGCTGGTCAGTCCGGCCTACCCAACGGAGCCTCTTCCCCTCCATCAGGCGCCTGAGGCCTGAAGGCTGTTTGGCTAGATTCCCTCGCCGCCGCCAGTTTGGCCCGGCACGCGCTGGAATTGCTCTATGCGGGTCATGATGCGGTCGGCATAGTCGGTGTCCTTCTGCTCCAGCAGCTTGAAGTCGTGCGGGCTGCTCGCGGCGTGGATTGCGGTATCGTAGGTGATAAGCCCTCGACGGTACATGCTGAGCAGGTACTGGTCGAAGGTGATCATGCCCTCAGCGTTGCCTTCCTCGATGGCGTTTTTAATCATATCGGTCTTGTCGCGCTGCTCGATGAACTCGCGGATACGGCCGGTGGTTTTCATAATCTCCATCGCCGGGACGCGCCCGCCGCCCACCATGGGCAGCAGTCGCATGGACACGATGGCCCGGATAGTCTCGGAGAGCATCAAGCGAGCCTGCTTCTGCATGTCGGCGGGGTAGTAGTCGATGACGCGGTTGACCGTCTGGACAACGTCCAGGGTGTGCAGTGTGGTGAAAACCAAATGGCCTGTGAGCGCGGCCTGGAAGGTCGCGGTCACCGTTTCGCGGTCGCGCATCTCGCCGACCATGATGATGTCCGGGTCCTCACGCATGGAGCCGCGCAGGGCGTCCAGGAAAGTATTGGTGTCCACGCCCAGCTCGCGCTGGTTGATGATGGCTTCCTTGTCGTAGTGAACGAACTCGATCGGGTCCTCAATGGTGATGATGTGTACCGGACGTCGGTTGTTAATGTACTCGACCATGGACGCCAGCGTGGTGGATTTGCCGGAACCGGTTGTGCCGGTGATGATGATGATGCCGCGCCGCTCCAGGGACAGCTCCTCCATG
>JAOZQG010000116.1 GCA_029932365.1 bacterium
TCGGCCAGCACGACATTCACCAAAAATATCGGCGGCAGGTGCGGGATTATCCCGCGCAGATCTTCGTGCACTGGATTGCCGTCCAGACTACCCGGTGCGACCCCTGCAGCGAAATACTTATCTTCCAGGTCAAGGCACAGCCCGTGGTTGTGCACGACAGCCTCATAGCCTCCCAGTCCGGGGAACAGCGCTTTCACGCCGCCGGTAAAGCCCGCGAAGTAGTGGTAGCCCACCGCGCCCGTGGCCAAAACGAGATCAGCTTCGGTCAGTAGTCGATTCACCGTGTAGGCTGTGCCGCGCGTGCTAGCGCCGACCTCCACCAGCGATTCTTCGTCGCGGCTGTCGTGCAGCACGACTTCTTCGTCCACGCCGAGAATCCGCCGCACTTCTTCAGCGGACGGAGCGGCGTGAGTGCCACAGGCCATCACCAGCTTCAGAGTTCCACCTTCTGCCAGATGGCTTCGCGCAAACTCCAGCAGCGTGGGCAGCCATTGCGGATAAGCGCAGCTTCTGGTGTGGTCGCTCACAACGACAAGCACGTTGCGCGCTGACTTCAGACGCTCCGACAGCGGCGCGCTTCCGACCGGAGCTTCCACCGCAGCAAGCATCTCCCCCGCGGGGTCGTCAAATACCCCAAGCGGTTTGGGGCGGGCGAAGTGCAGCTTGTCCGCAAGCGAAGCGGGAATATCCAGCGGGATGGTTCCCTTTCCGTAGGGCATCTCTGCCGTAATGCCGGGCATCGCTCACCATTGTAACCCAAGGGAGGCGCTGTGAAGCGCCGATATTTGGTATAATCCACCTGCCGACTGATGCTGAGCTTCCATTGGATGGTGCGCAAGCCACCCCGCCAACGGCGGGGAATGGAAGCGAAGCTCGCTTTGGTGTCAGAGGCGCTTGGAGTGAAAGAGGAAGACGACGCTTCGGTTTTCGTATGCGGTGATCGCCGCATTCGCACGCTTAGCCGCGACTTCCGGGAAGTCGACGCGACCACGGACGTGCTCGCGTTCCCCTGCGACGAACCTCGCGTGGTGCTCGGCGCACGTGCCGGACGCGCCGGAGTAAGGCTTGCCGAGCATGATGCGCCCCTGCTTCTGGGGGACGTGTTCATAAACCTGCGTCAGGTCGAGCGGCAGGCAAAGGCCAACGGGAATCCCGTGTTGGACGAATTCGCCGCCGTGGGCACCCACGGCCTTCTGCACCTTCTGGGATTCGACCACGGCCGCGCCACCGAAGCGAAGCAAATGCTCGACTGTGAAAAACGCCTTTTCCGCATAGCCGGCATCGAGGTGAGCCAGTTTGGACACTGACCCGGGAATTACGAGCTTTTATCTGGCATTTTCCCTCCTGGCGGGCCTGGGATTGCTCGCGTTCGCCTTCACCTCAGCCTGCCTGGGCAGTTTCCTCAGTCTGGACCCCTCAAACATCTCGCCCTTTGTGGAGGAAAACGAGCCTGCTGGCATCAACCGCGTGCGGTCTCTGCTGCGCAGCGCCACCTCTACCAGCGTCTCGCTTACCGTCGCGGGCTTTCTCAGCTTCGCCGCCACGCTGCTGCTGCTTTTTATGATTATCTACCGGGCCGCCCAGCTTGACGCCATCCAGCCGTACTGGGCGCAGTGGCTCACAAGCTTAATCATCCTCGCGGTCCTTTCGCTGTTTATCATTTTCATCGGGCACACCATGCCACTGATGCAGTACTCCTCTCCCGATTTCATCGTTAAAAACGCGGCAGCCGCCCGCTTTGTCACCGGGTTGATGCTGCCGATGAGCGCGCTGCTCATTCGCACGGCGAACCTGCTCGGGCGGGCCAAGTCCATTCCTGAAGCCCTGGGCGTGGAGGATTTCGAGGTCTACTCGACGACCGCGCCGGTGGAAAACGAGCTGGAGGAAGACGAGCGCGAGATGATATCGGCCATCGTGGAGATGGGCGAGACGACGGTGCGCGAGATTATGACACCGCGCATCGACATCATCGCGCTGGACGCGGACGACCCGCCGTCGGAGAGCATCAGCATTGTCCTGAACGCGCCTTTCTCGCGGTTCCCCGTCTACGAAGGGACAATCGACAACGTAATCGGCGTCCTTCACATCCGCCACCTGATGGTAAACCTTAAACGACACCCGGACGCTATTGACATCCGGCAGCTCGCGCAGGATACCGTTTTCGTGCCCGAGAGCATGCGCATCAGCGAACTGCTGCGCCAGCTCCGCCAGCAGCGCAAGCATATGGCCATCGTCACGGACGAGTACGGCGGCACGGCGGGCCTGGCGACTATTGAGGACATAATCGAGGAAATCGTCGGCGAGATCCAGGACGAGTACGACGACGAGGCGCAGGATATCTACCGCAAGGACGACGGCAGCTTCGTGGTGAACGTGGCGCTGCCGGTGGAGGAGTTCAACGAGGGCACGGGGCTTTCGCTGGACGACGAGGGCAACGACACCGTCGGCGGGCTGCTTTACTCCAAGTTCGGCAAGATACCGGACAAGGGCGACGTCATCCACATAAACGGCGTGAAATTCACCATCCTCCGCGTGGACAAAAACCGCATCCGCCTGGCGCTGGTGGAGCCGGAGCAGGACTAAGCGGTCGTCATCCTATTCACGCCGCCGTTTAATTCGCCTGTCGTCGCACCAGCCCGCAGAAGCGAAAATCCAGGCGTTATTCCCCTGCCCGCGCTACAGAAAGCCGGTTTTCGCGTTATAATAGATATGAGGAGCGGCTGCCAGGCCTTGCCCGGACACGATTGGCGTGCTTACGGGCAAGGGCTACCGCGAGGGGGAATACGGCAGACAGCGATGCGCGTGCTCGCTCGCGCGAAGAAGGAGGCAAGTGGTGTATAAAGGGCTATTACTGAAGCTGCTGTACGTGTGGCTCGCCAGCATGCTCTTGGCGCTTGCAGTTGGGTCGTGCGGCGGCAAGGGGGGAAAGACGCCGACTCTGCACCAAGCTGCATCTACTAAAGAAACCGTGCCCGTAGAGCAGACGTTCGCTGAGATTATGGCGCAACTCGCCGCTATAGAGCCGCCTCAGGGAGTCTCCGCGGACACCTGGGCCCAGGTCAAAGGCGAGTTTGCTAGGCTGATGGAATCCGAGTGGGCGGAAGGCGTTAAAATCACCAGCCGAGCGCCGAGTGGCAAGCCCAACCAGGTGCAGTATATCTACGCTTATAAGCTGACGGGGGTTGGGCCCGATCCGCAGATCGAAGTAATCTGGCGTTACCGCAACGCCGGTGATTACGACCTTAACGGTGAAGTCTCCATAGCCGATCTTACTCCGCTTATACAGAATCTCGGCAATCGCGTAGATGACGATGCCAGGCTGGAACGCATCGACACAAGCGGAAGCGGCGTCGTGGATATCGGCGACATCACCGCAATCGCCACAAACTACGGGACCACGTGCGTGGGATACTACGTGTTCTGGTCGCAAGGCTGGGACGGCCCGTGGACTCAGATTTCCTACGTGCCAATAGAGGAAGCGGAACATACAAGCGGCAGGATAGAATTCCGCTGCGCATTTGAGCAGACGCCGGAGATGAAGTACTTCCGCGTAAAGCCTAAATGCGAAATTGGCGAGGTCGGAGGATGGTCTTTATCCGCTCGCTGGGGCAGCCAGGATCCCAGACCACACTACGTGGGTACTTACGTGATAGGCCAAGAAGTGGATTTCCGTCCCGATTTTTCCAGCCCTGATGCGTTCGTTCGCTGGGAGTACGGTTCAGGTCATGTACCTGAGTTCGAGATTACATCTGAACCCCGTCTCGCATTCCAGGAAACTGGCACACATATCCTGACTGCCATCATCTTCAACGGTCATTCCACCTACAGGACAAGATACGAGGTTCGAATTGTCGCGCCGGTTGAGGAACCTGTCAGGTGCGAGTTCCTGCCAACACCGCAGGGACCGCTGCTTTACTGGTCGCGCGAAGGAGTTGAGAACGCGGTCAAAGAAGTCATCGTGATGAGGGACGGCGAGAGCTACAAGGTGCTGGCAAGTGATGATGAATCAGGCAGGCCTTTTTACTACCTCGACTACAAAGCTGAGACCTCAAGCCATACTTACGAGATCAGGGGAATGTCAGATGACGTAACGGTTTACTTCTCTGAACCACTACTGGCGCATGGCTCGCTGTATGATGAGGAGCACCTTTTCCTTCTTGCCGAGCCGAAGGACTACCGCGATGAATCGGCTGCCAAAATCCTGCCAGTGATAGTGAACAACACCCACCGACTCTGGTTCTTCCCGTCACTGCGAATATACGTTGAAGGCCAGGGCGAGATGATGACTACAGAGCTATCTGAACTATCGCTGGCGCCTAAAGGCACGCGTGCCTATTGGCAGCCTTCTCACCTGGACATTGCGTTGCCCGTTATACAGTGGAATGATGAGCATGGTGGTTTTATTGAGTTCTGTACGCGACCAGGAAGGCTGAACTGGGCGCATCATGCGCTACCGACACCCTCGACAGTACCACTCGGCCGCACGACAATCATCGATCCCTTTGAGTTCTACATCAGCGAAAGCGGGCCCAACGTAACCCTCCTCCCCTACTTGAATACTGGCAAGGCGTTTGCTTTCTACATTGACGCATACCGCAATATGCACGCTCCGGAAAATTGCCACTCCCTCGTTCTTTATCCTTATGAAGTCGGTCCTGCGGAACCTGCTGAAGAGCTATCGGGTAGGCTTTCACTTGGTAAGCTGCCGCTGCCGGGGGATTACGACCGCGACGGACGCGTGACCATCGCGGACATCACTCCCCTTGCGATGAACCTTTATAGTCCCGTCAATGAGTACAACTCCCATATAGACCAGAACGACGACGGTGAAATTACCATCATTGAGTTCGCGTACCTGATTAGCTATTACGGCGATACGCTGGACGACTGGTGATCCCGGCTATTAGGTTCCCCGCATAACGCCCAGTCCAGCGTTTGCCCGACGGCGGGGAAGGTGGAATCACGGGCGGGACCCTCCGGTCACGCGCGGCGCGTGATGGCTAGCAATCGCCCGCGCCACCAATCGGGACCCGCCTTTGCCAAAGCTCCGGCAGGCGGGTCACCCGCCCACGGCGGTGATACAAGAGTCGCGG
>JAOZQG010000117.1 GCA_029932365.1 bacterium
TGGCGAGGGACGGAATCGAACCGCCGACACAGGGATTTTCAGTCCCCTGCTCTACCAACTGAGCTACCTCGCCGCGAGGATTCGCCAGCAGAATTATACACAGAACGCTCAGCCCGTGTAAAGCTGCACCTGCCCAAGAGCCGTAGCAGCCAGCGGGGTGAATGCGCGCCCCTTTGCGCGGCGCCCGGCGTGCTAGAATGTTGCCCCAATCATGGAAGAAAAGACGACAATGGCGCTCAGCATGGTTGTGCTACCGGTCAGCGACTGGGAACGTGCGCGCAAATGGTACACTGAAAAGCTCGGCTGCAAGCCGGTTTACGAGGCGCCCGATGACCGCTGGGGGGAGTATGCGCTGGGGGAAGATGCGGGCGTTACGCTGGGCTTGTGGGGCTTGCCCGAAGGATACACCGTGGTGCACGGGGACGGCCTGAAGAATATCGCCCCTCAGCCGTACATCCAGGTAGATAACCTGGAAAAAGTCGTGGAAGAGCTGACCAGGCGCGGCATCGAGTTTGAGCAGGTTTTTTCGGACGAGGAGTTCAAGACAGCGAGATTCCTCGACCCCGAAGGCCACGTGCTTTACCTCTACGAACTCGCACGGGAGTAGCCGGAAGCGACACAGCTACCGAGCGCCTGTTATAAGATAAACCAGCTAAGGTGCTATAATTCCTACGGTGGTCACGGGGGATGCAGTTGGAGTGCGCAAGGAGCGCACCGCATTCATCCTCTTCACGGACATCTACCACTCCACACAGCTCTGGGAGAAATTCCCGCGCGACTTCAAAACCGCTCTTGAAAAGCACAACACCGCCGTCGAGGAGACCGTCCTGTCCAACGGCGGCGAAATAATGAAGAATCTGGGCGATGGGTATATCGCCATCTTCGGCAGCGCCGACACCTGTGTCGCCAGCGGTATTAAGATTCAAAGTAAGCTCGGTAGTCTGCCGCCGCTGCCCGACGGTTCGGATGTTTTAGTGCGGATAGTCTCCCACGCCGGGCCGCTGTACCCGCTCGCAACGGGCAGGGGGTATTTCGGCAGGTCGCTCAACCGCTGCTCGCGCATGTGCCAGGTGTGCCATCCCGGGCAGATGCTGATCTCGCAGGCCGTCAGGCTGTTTCTCGATGAGCTTCCCGAGGGGGCCAGAGCGGTTGACCTGGGATTCCATCGCCTGCGGGACCTGGGTGAGTCCGAGCACCTGTATCATCTAGACCATCCTGAGTTCAAGCTCCGTGATTTCCCTCCGTTGCCCACTCTGGAGTACCGGCCAAACAACCTCGTGATCCAGCCAAACGAGTTTATCGGGCGCGCGAAAGAGATAAGAGAGCTAAGAAAGCAATTAGTTGAGGACGGGCAGCGGCTGATCACAATTACGGCCCCCGGAGGCTATGGCAAAAGCCGGCTGGCTACGCAGCTTTGCGCCAATATACTAGATCACTACGAAAACGGCGTTTTCGAAGTGCTGCTATCGCCAATTCGCGAGCCTGCGAGGATAGTCGCGGCTATAGCAAACGCGCTCGGATTCCAGTTCTACGACCCATCAGAACCTGTGCAGCAGCTCACCGGCTACCTGCGCGAAAAGCGTCTGCTGCTTTTGCTCGATAACTTCGAACATCTCATGGAAGGAAAACAGCTTATCCCTGTGATACTGGAAAAAGCGCCCGGAGTAAGTGTACTCATCACGTCGCGGGAGCCCCTTCGCCTGCGGGCGGAGATGATTTACCGGCTTGACCCGTTGCCGGTCTCGCAGCCCGACGCGAAAGCAGTGGATGAACTCGCCGATGCTGTTGCCCTGTTTGTCGAGAGGGCGTCGCTGGTGAAACACGACTTCACCGCCACCGAGAAGAACCTGGAACTGGCCCGGAAGATATGCCAGAAGCTGGATGGCGTGCCGCTGGCAATCGAGTTGGCGGCGGCTTGGTCGGACTTTTTTTCGCTTCCCGAACTCCTGTCGCAGGTCGAGCACCAGCTAGAGCTGACCGCGCGGACGGATGATGTGCCGGAGAAGCACCGGAGCATCCGTGCGAGCCTAGACTGGTCGTACAACCTGCTGCAGGACGGCGAAAAACAGGTGCTGCGCGCGGTGTCCGTGTTTCAGAAAGGCTTTTTCCTCGAAGCGGCGAAAGCTGTCGCACAGCGGGAAGATCTGCTGAAAGTGCTGGCCGAGTTGTGCGACAAGAGCTGGCTCTTTTCCCGACCCGTTGAAGGACAGAGCAGGTTTTTCTTACGTGACGCCGCCGCCAGGGAATACGCGCTTGAGATCTTACGGCAGTCCGACGAATGGGAAGCAACAGTCATCGCCCATTCAAGGTGCTACGCGGGGCTGCTGGAAAAAGAAGGAAGCGCGCTCGGCAGACAGGGGCAGCTCGAAGCTATCAAAGCTATCGGCCTGGAGCTGGAGAATATTTGCGAAGCCCTGGATACAGCGGTGCGCAGGGATGACCCGGATCTTCTGCTGCCGTTCGCGCGCTACCTGCATGAATACCTGATAATGGTCGGTGGCTTCGAGGAAGCTGCGGGGCACTATCGCAGGATACTGGACGCAGCTATTCACTTCGAAAGCAGTCCGGTGTTGCTTCATGCGCACCTCGGACTCGGCGATATACTGCTGCACCTCGGACGGTACGACGAAGCGCGGATGGAGTGCCTGGATGCGCTGGAGCTGGCCGAGTATATGGATGACACTTATGCCCTTGCGCTGGCGCGAAACGTGCTGGGAGATGTGGAGCTTTTCAAGGGCAATTACGACGCGTCTCGCTCCTACCACAATGAGAGTCTTTCCATCCAGCGCGCTGCAAACGATCGCAGCGGCATCGCCGGCTCACTCCATGCGTTGGGATTCGTAGAGTTTACTGAGGGGAATTATTCCGTCGCCAGGTCCCTTTACCAGGAGAGTATCTCCATCAGGCGGGAGACAGGCGACCGCCACGGTATGGCGCAAACGCTGAACCGGCTGGGTAACATGGAATACTACGCAGGCAACTACGAAGCCGCGCGCTCGTGCCACACCGAAAGCTTGGCCATTCAGCGGGAGGTAGGTGACCGTTACGGTATCGCCCAGAGCCTAAACAGCCTAGGCAATGTCGCGTTCTGCGAACGCGATTACGCCGCAACGCGCAGCCTTTACGAGGAGAGCCTCGCCATAAGGCAGGAAATCGGTGACCGCTTCGGCATTGCAGCTTCGCTTAATAACATAGGCAACGTTGAGTATTGCGAAGGCGACTATGGCGCAGCGCGGGCAACCCACCTCGAGGGTTTGGCTATCAAGCGTGAGATAGGCGACAAGAACGGTGCGTCGTTCTCCCTGAACAATCTGGGAAATATAGCGGTACGGCAGCGCGATTTTGCGCAGGCAGCTGAGTGGCTTAAAGAAGCGCTGCAGATAGCAATTGAGATAAATAGCGTCATTGCGATTGCCGCTCCCTTGGCAATCAGCGCCGGTCTTTTCGCCGCAACTGAGGATTTCGATGCCTGCGGAATCCTCGCGCACGGCGCGTTGCTTCAGGAGAAAAAACTGGGAACGCCTTTCGATCCGATGGATAAGGGCATGCTCGATGAGGGGATGCAAAAGCTAAAGGAATCTGTCTCCGCCGATAAACTAGAAGAACTCAAGTCCCTCGCAGAGAAGATGAGCCTGGACAATCTGGTGGATTTCGCACTTAGAGCGTTGTCGGAAATGAAAGCCTAGCGCGGTCACTCTGGAATGATTATCAAACACTCTTCGACTCTACCACGAAGTGACCAGAATGAGGATCGTATACCCCTACATACGCCTATACATACTAATTGTATACCCTAGATGGCGTCTGTGCCCGCTCCCAGAGCCTGTTCCTCATTTCTCCATTGAACCCGACTACGCCCCTCCCGCCGCCTACACATTGAGCGTGTTTTGGAAGGCGGCGGTCGGGCTCGCCCAAATGCCTGCCTGCCGCAGGCAGGGAGTCTCCGAAGCCTACGCTTCCGAGCCTCCTTCTTGAACTTGGGCGAGCCCTAGGGGCTTGATCGGCTCAGGCTTCGGGAAAGTAAGCTGAAGGTCCCTCGCCTGATTGAAGGTGCGGGGGAACTGAAGTAAGACGACTTATCCACATAGCCACAGCTACTGCAACATCTATGGTGTCTCCGAGTTCTTGCGCTCTCCGACGGCATTTATACAAGCCGTGGATATGTTGCAACGAGGCTTGGATAAGTTTTTTGGACTGAGCTGAAATCTCCGCTCTGAAAGCGGAGAAAAGTGGGCTTGACCGCCCTTCAAATGCGCGTGCTATGCTGAGTTAGCCACCGCCCTTCGCCGAGGCTAATATGGAAACGGTTAGCGGTTAGGTAACACCGGGGATATGCCACCCGTGAGCCATCAGCACTCTCTATTTGGCATTCTCTGGGGGACTCAGCACAGTTTCAGACCCACGCTACGACTGCGCTTTTTTTGTTCCTTTTCCCTTAGGGGTAGTTGGTGCTGTGAGGGGCGGTTGGTTTCTCTTGCTCTTTCATTCCCTTCAAGTTCGCAGCGACGGCCACCCGTTGTCCTTTGGTAGAATACTCCCGTGGATGTTCAGTTTGAATGGGCTATCGATTCACTGGGGGAATCCGCAAAAGTCATACATATCAGAGAAGCTGAGAGCGGGCGAAAGTACTGGTGCCCAGAATGTAAAGGTGTATTGTGGCCTAAGAAGGGCGCTATTCGCTCCCATCACTTCGCTCACGCGACTGACTTCCACCACACCGGTGAATCTCAATTGCATGCTGCCGCTAAAATGAAGATCGCACAGGTAGTAGCGGAGTGGAAGTCCGGTAGAACTCGTGCTCCTCAGGTCGCCAGCAGCCGCTACTCGAATACTCCTGAATTGTTCGCACTTGACCTCGCCTCCTATGAAGCTCGGTTAGAGTATAAGTTTATCCAAGACCGCAGGTCTGATGTAATGATCCTACACGGTTCTAAGCCTCTTCTTGGCGTGGAGGTATACCAAACCCATTTCGTGGAAGAAGATAAGTCTAACGACTATGCACTCGCGGACATCCCTTGGATAGAGGTGAATGCAGAAGA
>JAOZQG010000118.1 GCA_029932365.1 bacterium
TGACAGTAGTATTAGCACTTCTGCTTTGTAGCGGATGCGGAGGACGGAAGAGCCCCGGCATTCAGTCACAACTGCGCAACCAGGCGGGTGAAAGACCTGTAAGCGCAGCAGCCAGTGATTTCACCGCCGAGGACTACAAGGTAATGGCTATGCCGTACGAGGAGCGTCTGGCATATCTGGAAGACAAGCTGAAGCAGCTCGTCTATGAGCTGCACGGCATCGTGATTGAGGAGACTGTTCTTGGCTCGAAATCCGCGTCCAGCGCGGGAGTACCCGCAACATCTAGGGAGAAACACGGCGTCCAGAAGCCGCTTGAGTACTTAAATGAGTGCCTAAGTTTCGAATGGCGCGATACACATCGCGAATGGAATTTGCGGTTCTATGAGCGACTGAATGGTGACCTGGACTTGAACTCGATGGTGGCCATAGCGGACATCACGCCGATTGCCATGAATTACGGTGCCTTCTACGATCCTGAAGGTGACCCCCCGGGATGGGACACTGAAACGTATCCTACAGCACCCTATGTCGACCGTGTGACTAGTGCAAACCTCGAGATTGGCATAGAGGACATAACGCCGATTGCGATGTACTACGGCTTGGAGCTGGAAGGCTACAACGTGTACCGGCAGCGAGGGGAGGGAGATGAAAGGCTAATCGCTGATTGGCGCGATTACGATGTTCCGCCACCCCCTGAGCGAGGAAGAAGAGGACGAAGAAAGTAAGCGCCCCAAGCAAGCGGCACGCTATGCTAAACTAGGCGCATGCCGCGCACCGGCAGCCATCCTGAAAGCTCCGACGAGGAGCGCTTCGTCTCACCCGCGCAGCGCGAAGTCTCCGCATTCACCGCCAGCCGCCCCGATTCGCTGGAGGAGTTCATCGGGCAGGAAGGGCCGGTGGCGAACATCCAGGTGATGCTAAGTGCCGCGCAGAAACGGGGCGCGGCCCTTGAACACATCCTTTTTGCCGGCCCGCCGGGGCTGGGCAAGACCACACTGGCGCACATCATCGCGCGCGAGCTGGGCGTGGGATTGACCTCCACCACCGGCCCGCTGCTGGAGCGTCCCGGCGACCTGCTGGCGATCCTCACGGGCCTGCAGGAGCGGCAGGTGTTCTTCATAGACGAGATACACCGGCTCAACCGCGCGGTGGAGGAAACGCTGTATTCGGCGATGGAGCAATTTAAAGTGGACGTGATTATCGGCAAAGGGCCGGGGGCCAAAACGATTCCGCTCAACTTGAGCCCGTTTACGCTTATCGGCGCCACCACCCGCAGCGGGCTGCTCACCGCGCCCCTGCGCGACCGCTTCGGCGCGCTGTTTCACTTAAGCTTCTACGCGCCGGAAGAGCTCGCCGAGATAATCCGGCGCAAGGCGGTGGAGCACGAGATTGCGGTCAACGATGAGTGCCTGCTGTCCATCGCCCGCAAGTCGCGGGGCACTCCGCGCGTGGCGCTCAGGCTATTCAAGCGCGTGTGGGACTTCGCAGTCGTCGCGGGAGATACGGAGGTTACAACGAAACTGGCGGAAGAATCGCTGGAGCGCCTGGGGATTTCCGACGAGGGCCTGGATGAGATGGACCGGCGAATCCTGATGCTCATCCTCAAGAACTTCAACGGCGGTCCGGTGGGCATCTCCACCATCGCCGCCGTGCTCAACGAGGAGCGCGACACCATAGAAGACGTTTACGAGCCGTACTTGATGAAGGCGGGATTTCTTGAGAAAACCTCGCGCGGGCGCTGCGCGACGCAGAAGGCTTACGACTACTTCAAGGTGCCTTACACGCCCGACAGGTTCAAGCCGGGGCCCTCGGTGCCGCTGTTTGAGGAATCCGAAGAGAACTCTGACGAAGACGCCTGAGCCTAATCGCCAGACTTCTCCTCGCGCTTGATGGCCTCCCAGTTGTCCAAGACGTCTTCTGCCGACGGCGCGTCCGCTCCGCCGAAGACGTGGGGATGGCGGTGGATGAGCTTTTCGCAGGTGCCGTCTATGACATCCTCCAGGCTGAAATAGCTCAGCTCCTCGCCCAGCACGCCCTGAAAGACCGGCTGGAGCATCAGATCGCCCAGTTCCGCCGTAAGCTCACGGCGGGCGTCTTCCCACTGCGCTGCCAGTTCTTCCGGCAATTCGCCTTCGCCTAGCGGCGCGCCGGACGCGGATGCGGTTTGGTCGAAATTCTCATGCGCGGGATGATGGGCGTGCGCGCGTCCCTTGTCGCTGTGTTCGGTGCTGAAGTCCTTCGGGGGCGACGGCTCGGCTGGCGGCAGGCCCCGGTGCTCGCGGATGAGTGCTTCTACTTCCAGCAGCCGGTCAATCGCCGCGACGACTTCCGCCGCCTCCTCGGTTACGTATTGCCGAAGCGAGGCCAGCGTCTGCTCCCTGTCCCAGGGGCAACCGCCGGGCGCCAGCAACCGCCGCATAATTCCCGCAAGCCGTGCAAAGGCCTTGCCCGCATCATCGTCGTCAGGCTCAAGCGAAGTTTCATCCGTCACCCGGCGATTCTACCACTGGTGCTCTGGGCGGATTGAATCGGCGAATGCGCCGGTTGCGGGCTTATCTGGATACTGTATAATACGGCTAACGGGAGCCGCGCGCCAGCGCGGCGGAAAAATCGCCCAGGAGGAAAACTCATGGTAGGTATCGTAGGATACGGCGCCTACATTCCACGGCAGCGCATTAAGCTTGAGGAAATCGCCGCCGTATGGGGTGCCGACGCCGTTGCATACAAGCGCGGACTGATGCTTTACGAAAAATCCGTGCCCGCGCCCGACCAGGACACGATAACGATGTCTGTGGAGGCGGCGCGATGGGCGCTGGCGCGCGCGGGAATCGACCCCAAGGGCATCGGCGCGGTCTACATCGGCTCGGAAAGCCACCCCTACGCGGTGAAGCCTTCCGGCACCATAGTCGCCGAGGCCATCGGCGCCACGCCCGACTGCCACTGCGCGGACTTTGAGTTCGCGTGCAAGGCCGGAAGCGAGGCGATGTTCGTCGGGCTCTCGCTGGTAAAGGCGGGTGAGATGGACTATATGCTCGCGGTCGGCGGCGACACCAGCCAGGGCGCGCCGGGCGATGCGCTGGAGTATTCGGCCAGCGCGGGCTCCGCCGCGTTCATCATGGGGCGCGAGAACCTGCTCGCCGAATGCCTGCACACGTACAGCTTTATGAGCGACACGCCGGACTTCTGGCGGCGCGAATACGAGTTTTACCCGCGACACGGCGGGCGCTTTACCGGTGAGCCGGCGTACTTCAAGCACGTGCTTTCCGGCTCGCGCGAAATTATGTCGCGCGCGGGGATGAAGCCCGAGGACTTCCGCTACGCGGTCTTCCACCAGCCCAACGGCAAATTTCCCATGACCGCCGGCAAGAAGCTGGGCTTCACCGACGAGCAGCTCACGACGGGGCTGCTGACGCCGTGGATGGGCAACACCTACAGCGGCTCGTCCCCTATGGGCCTGACGGCGATACTGGACGAGGCCAAGCCGGGGGATCTTATCCTGATGTGCAGTTACGGGAGCGGCGCAGGCTCGGACGCCTTCATCTGGAAGGCCACCGAGCGCCTGGTCGAAGCGCGCGAAAAGGCTCCATTCACCCGACCGCAGCTTGACGAAAACAAGGTCTATCTCACCTACGGCCAGTACGCCAAGTACCGGGGCAAAATCGTCAAGGCGGACTAGGAGGGCATAATGCGAGACGTTGCAGTAATCGGAATCGGAATACAAAAGTGGGGCGAGCTGTGGGACCGCAGCCTGCGCGACATCTGGGTGGAAGCGGCCCAAAACGCGATAAACGACGCGGGCGTTGATCACATCGACACGATGTACGTCGGCGCGATGGCGCCGGGACTGTTCGTGGGGCAGGAACACTTGAGCTCGCTGTGCGCGGACTATCTGGGTGTCACGCCCGTGCACGCCACGCGCACCGAGAGCGCCTGCTGCTCCGGCGGCATGGCTATGCGCTGCGGCTTCATTGAGGTCGCGTCGGGAATGGCCGACATCGCGCTCGTCAGCGGCGTGGAGAAGATGACCGACGTGGACGGCGGCGGTGCGACTTACGCGCTGGCGACGGCGGCCGACGGCGACTATGAGGTCTACAACGGCGTGACGTTCCCGGGGCTTTACGCGATGATGGCGCAGGATTACATGCACCGCTTCGGGCTGACCCGCGAGGAACTCGCCGCGGTGCCGGTGAAGAGCCATGAAAACGGCGCGCTAAATCCCCACGCGCAGTACCCCAGCCGCATCAAAATAGAGACGGTGATGAACAGCGTGATGATCGCCGACCCGCTGAGGATAATGGATTGCAGCCCGATAACTGACGGCGCGGCGGCGGCGATACTCTGCCCGCTGGAGATGGCCAAGGATTACGCCAAAGGGCGCCCGATCATCAAGGTCTCCGGCGTGGGCGCGGCGACCGATACCATCGCGCTGCACAGCCGTAAGGACCTGAGCGTGCTGAATTCGGTGGTGGTCGCGGCCAAGCGCGCCTACGATATGGCGGGTGTCGGCCCGGACGATATTGACTTCGCCGAGGTACACGATTGCTTCTCCATCGCCGAAGTCATCACCAGCGAGGACATCGGCTTCTTCGAGAAGGGCACGGGCGGCAAGGCTGCGGCGGCGGGCGAAACCGCGCTTACCGGCAGACGCCCCGTGAACACCAGCGGCGGCCTGAAATCCAAGGGGCATCCGGTCGGCGCAACCGGCATAGGTCAGATTCACGAACTCGTCACCCAGCTTCGCGGCGACGCCGGCGAACGGCAGCTCAAAACCGCCCGGCGCGGGCTGGCGCAGAACATGGGCGGAAGCGGCGGAAGCTGCGTGGTCCACATCCTGGAGGTGGTATAGATGGCGTTTATTCCCAGCTACTGGCGAGAGCGCGCGCAGAGATTGCGCTACGAGGGCAATAAGTGCGAAAGCTGCAACGAGGTATATTTCCCGCCGCGCCGCTCCTGCGGATTACAGTGCGACGAAGAGTTGAAGCCCCACACGCTATCCACCACCGGCAAGGTGCTGACCTACAC
>JAOZQG010000005.1 GCA_029932365.1 bacterium
AACCCGGCGGGGGGACTGTGATGAATCACGGGCGCGACCCGCCGGTAACGCGCGACGCGTGATGGCGGATAAACCTGGAGACTTGCCAGCCCTTCTGGCTGGTCACCACTCCCGCATTACAGAAGGTGCGGCACGAGTCGCCGACGCGCCATAGCGCTATGGCGACGGCGCGACCGCACACTACAGGGAAGCTACAGATTCACCCGGACGCCGCCGAGGACTTGCAGCGTGTCGTCTTTAACGTCCACGCGGATATCCTGAGCCTCCACCTTGAATGCGGGATCCACCAGCGTCGCGCGCTTCAGCGTCAGCGCCGACTCGCGCTGGTTCCACACGACGCCCTCGGCGGTGAAGCGCATCTTCAGCGACGGTATCTCGCCGGAAAGCTCGCCGCTGACCTCTGCGACTTCCTCTTTGAGCGTGTAGGTCAGATCGCGCGCCAAAAGATACAGCTTGCGCCGGTCTTTGAAGTAAAACTCAAGCTCGGCTTCGGGCAGGCTGACAACACCTTCTTCGCTGAACGCTTCGCCGGACGACAGGCGCATCTGTATCTGCCCGTCCGGGCTGGAAAGGACGATTTCGGTTTCCTTGACGCTGACATCGGGCGGATTGGCCAGCAGCGGGTCTTCCCCCGCTTCTTCGCGCTCCTTCTCCAGCCGCGCTTCGGGCGGAGTGTAGCTCTCCGGGTCAAGAGCGATGCGTCTGGCCTGCGGCGGGCGGAACAGGAAAACGAACGCAATCAGCGCCAGAACGACCACCGCGGCAAACGACCACAAAAGGCCATAGCTGTACTTCTGGTACCACTGCATGTCCTCACCAGCTTTGACGCCGGCGGCGGCGAGTTGTTCCGCGCAGCTCAGTCGTCGTCACTTGTCTTCAGCCCCAGTTCGGCGAGTTGATCCCCGCTCACATCCGAAGGCGCGCCGGTCAGCGGGCACTGCGCCCTCGTGGTTTTGGGAAAGGCGATGACATCGCGGATGCTGGACGTTCCCACCATCAGCGCGATGATGCGGTCAAGCCCTAGCGCGAAACCGCGATGCGGCGGGCCCCCATACTCGTAGGCCCTGAGCAAAAAGCCGAAGCGCGCCGTGATTTCGTCGTCGGTCATCCCCAGATTGCGCAGGATGCGCCGCTGGAGCTCCGGCTCAAACACGCGCAGGCTGCCGCTGCCGAGTTCCACGCCGTTTAGCACCAGGTCGTAGGAATCTGCGCGCACCTTCAGCGGGTCGCTTTCCAGCAGCGGAATGTCTTCCTCCAGCGGCGAGGTGAACGCGTGATGCATCGGCACCGGCTCTCCCGTCTCCTCATCCGGCTCGTAAAGCGGAAAATCAACCACCCAGCAGAAGTGGAAACCCTCAGCTTTCGGCACGCTGAATGCCTCCGAGATGTGCACGCGGAGCTGCCCCAGCACCGGTAGCAGTGAGATTGGCTCACCCGCCATCAGCATAAACGTGCCGTCGCCGGTTTCGCCGGCGATTTCCCGCATGCTTTCAAGGCGCTCTGCATCCACGAACTTGGCGAGCGCGCCAGTCGGCTCGCCGTCCTGCACACGCAGCAGCGCCACGCCGCCCCCGCCACGCTTGCGGACGAAAGCGTCAAGCTCGTCTTCTTCCTTGCGCGAGGGCTTCACCTCCGGCACGAAAATACCTTTCACCGCGCCGCCCGCGTCCAGCACCTTCGCGAAGATGCGAAACTCGGTTTTCGCGAAAGCGTCGCTGAAATCGTGTATCTCGCAGCCGTAGCGGATATCGGGTTTGTCGGCGCCGAAGCGCGACATCACCTCGTCATAGGTGTATACGGGGAAGGGGCGCTTCACCTCAACGCCGAGGGTTTCTTTGAATATATGCGCCATCGAGCCTTCGCCGACTTCAAAAAGCTCGTCGCGAGTGACGAAGCTCATCTCCAGGTCGAGCTGGGTGAACTCCGGCTGGCGATCGGCGCGCAGGTCTTCATCGCGGAAGCAGCGCGAAAGCTGGAAGTAGCGGTCGGTGCCCGCAATCATCAGCGTTTGCTTGAGCAACTGCGGCGACTGCGGCAAAGCGTAGAACTTCCCGGGCTGAATCCTGCTGGGCACAAGATAGTCGCGCGCGCCTTCGGGGGTGCTTTTGGTGAGTATCGGCGTCTCTATCTCCCAGAAACCCAGGCTGTCCAGGTAACGGCGCAGCTCGAAGAACGCCCGGTGGCGTATCTCCATTATACGCACCATCGGCGGACGGCGCAGGTCTAGGTAGCGGTACTGCATTCGCAGCACGTCGTCGGAAGGCGTTTCGTCTGTGATGTAAAACGGCGGAGTTTTGGATTCGCCGAGAATCTCGATGCCCTCCGGCACAAGTTCGCGGTCGCCGCCGGGCTCGTCCTTGCGCTCATCCTCGGGGCGCAGTTTGATGACGCCGGTGACGCTGACAACAAACTCGGCGCGCAACTTGCGGGCTATTGCGTGCGCGCCGGGATTCTCGCTCTCGTTGACCCGCACCTGCAGGCTGCCCCAGCGGTCGCGCAGGCGGAAGAAAACGAGGCTGCCCAAATCCCGCTGGCGCTCCACCCAGCCCATAAGCGTGACCTGCGTTTCGGGCGCAACCAAAAAGGCTTCGCCAACCAGATGTGTACGTTTTTGCATATACGCTCTCCCGGATGCAACGCGCAAAGCCCGATGATAACACACGGAGAGCTGGTATCATCGGTAACGGGCGTGAATGCGAAGCAGCCGACTCTCCATGAGTCGGCTGCTCAATAATAAATGGCAAAAACGCGCCTTACGGATCAACGATCTTAACCCACCAGCATTCGACGGCGAACGTTTCCGGGCCGTCAAGCACGAAATTATCAAAGGCGGTTACGCCACCAGGCACTGCGATGTGCAAATCCTCGCTGACGAGATCGCCCGTGCCGGCCGTATTGCCGTCCTGCGCCACAATCTCACCGCCGTAGTAACCGGTGAGGTTGATCGTGTCCGCCGTTGTCGAGTAATGCTCAATGTGAACGACCACGTCACTTACGGGAAAGCTCACCGGAAGCATATCCAGATAGAAGGTGACAGCGCCACTTACCCAAAGGTACGAACCCTCTTTGCTGTAAAAGACGGGGCTGCCGTAGTCTAGCTCGGTCATGAACGCAGCAATCACAGTGTCGCCAGTGGGAGTTGCCTGGTCGTCGTAGTACGTATCCAAACCGTAGTCCGCGCCGGGCATTATCTCGCCTTCAGGCAACGTGCACAGGTATACGTACCAGGTGATTGCGTCGGGAAGAGGCACGCCGTCCTGCCCGTCCACACCATCAGCGATATCATCGGGATTGCCGGTCCCGGTTCCACCCAACCCTCCGGCGCCTGGCGGGTCTCCGCCGCCGCCATCTCCACCATCGCCGGCAGAGCCGCCGTTCGTTCCCTGGCTTCCGCCCGGACTACCCGCGTTTCCCGCAGTTGAGCTGGCATCGCCGCCTCCTCCACCATCGCCGCCGGCTTCACGCATAGCTTTGTTACCGCAACTTGCGCCGTCGCCGCCGTCGCCAGCGTTTGCAGTTGAGTTCCCGCCGTTACCGCCGGTCTTGCTGCCGTTGCCTGTGGCATCCGCACCCGTACCACCAGTCGCAGTAGCAGCGCCGCCGTCGCCGCCGGCACCGCCGGGGCACACATTGCAGTCTCCGCCGTTTCCACCGGTAGCTGTAGCGTTACCGCCTTCTCCGGCGTTGGAAGTCGCCTGGCCATCCACGCCACCCCCGCGTCCGGCTTTGCCGTAACGCGAATGTGCATTGCCGCCGTTTCCACCGGTTGCGGTTGCGCTCTTGCCCGCCTGGCAAGCTGCGCCGTGTTCCGGCAGAGCAGTCGCAGGGCCGCCTTCTCCGCCATAGGCATCGGCATCGCCGCCGTCTCCAGCAATCCTTCCTGAGCCTCCCTTACCACCGATAGCTGTCGCCTTCGCGCCATTGCCACCAGTCGCATCCGTTGGTCCTGGCGGGTTAGCGACGGCAGCGCCACCGTAACCTCCCCAGGCCTCGCAGTCACCACCGTCTCCGGCCTTGAAAGCGTCCGCGGCAATTGCTCCAAAGGCGCCAAACCGACCGGACAGATAGGCGTTACCGCCCCTGCCACCCTTAGCATAGGCTCTGTCGCCGTCACCACCTGTCGCGGTGGTCACGCAGTCGGCATCGCCGCCGTCTCCGCCAGTTGCGTCAGCCCAGCCGCCGATGCCGCCCTTGCCGCCTTGGACAGTCACGTTTGCTAGCCCAATGACATTTCCCCTAATAGCAACGGACTTGGAGCCTTTGCCACCAGTGCCACCGTATGCGGAAGCTCTGCCACCGTCTTGCCCCTGCGGGCACTGGGCGGCTCCGTCACCGCCGTCAGCGGTAGCATCGCCACCATTGCCGCCGCTTCCGGGATTCATAGTTACAGCGCCGGTGAATTCCAGGCCTTGCGTGGCGGCAATCCGGAGAAGGTATCCCGCGTCACCGCCTCTACCACCTCTGGCATAAGCGTTTCCGCCTGGAGGTGCGTCGGCATCGGCTGAACCGCCGTCGCCGCCGTCGCCGCTGGCGAAGGTTACTCCGCCCCTGACGGTCAGTTTCCCCGCGACGAGTATTTGAAGGCTGCCCCCCTTGCCGCCGTTCCCGCCGCGAACGTTCACACCTGCGCGATCTACCCCGTCACCGCCATCCTGCGCCTTAATGTTGCCGCCGTTGATGACTGTGTCACCCCGGGAGCGAAGCAGGGCGCGCTTGCCCTTGTGACCCGGCTGCGCCGAGCCGCCGTTGTAGTTTATGTTGTATGACCCGTCGGGATTCTGCACAATCTGCGACGCAGACAGCGATGAAGTTGTCGTTGGCGAGAAGACGTAGACGGATGCTGTGGCAGTCGATTCGTTCAGGTCTGTATCAGTGACGACAAGCGTTACCTGGTAGCGCCCGGCCGCCGTATAAGTGTGCGAAGGGTCAGACTCCGTTGAGCCCCCGCCATCACCGAAATCCCAGGAGTAGGTAAGATCCAGCCCCTGAGGATCCAGGGCTTCGGAGCTGAAAAACACCTCTTGGTCAGCCTCGACCACGAGGTCGGACGGTTCTATCCAGACCGCAGGCTCGTCGGGGATGTCCAGATCGCCGTCGTCGATTACTACGCGAATCCACGACTGACAGCTTTCAGCGTCATCATCCGTTATCGTGAGAACCACATCGTAGTATCCAGTAGAAACGTACTCATGCACAGGGTCTTTTTCGGTAGAGGAGCCGCCGTCACCGAAAGACCACTCGTAGGTTACCGGTCCGCCGTCGGGGTCTGCGCCATCGCCGAAGAATGATATCTCGACCGGCAATTCAGGCAGGACGGTGTCGTGAATGATATCCGACGAAGCTGAGCCAACCGGCGGAAGCTGAGTTTCCGAACGCTCATCAGGCAGCACATCGAACTCCCACTCCTCAATTGTGGGGTCGTTGGTGATATCCAGGTTGCCCGACGAATCCAGCGTCGATGGCGTGTCCTCAGTGCCGATGGCTATTGCGCCGCCGTCGGTATGGATTATCAGGTCGCCTGCATCTTCCGGATCGCCGGGAGTGCTATTGTCCACGGTTCCTGTAATTGTGATGTCACCGTGGCCCTGGAAATCCATCCGGTAGCCGTCGCTTACAATCGTGCCCTCTATGTTGATATCGCCGCTTACATTGAAGACCGCGTCTCCTTCGACCGTAACTGTGACGCCAGCGGGGATGTTAATAAAGGAGAAATTGTACGTACCGCCGCCCAGAACCACGTCGGATGTGGGGTTGAACGCCATTTCTGACGTTGAAACCACGCCCGAAGGCACTCCTTCTTCGGGGACGGCGTCGAAGGGCACTACCCGATAAAGGAGATTCTCCAGCGTTGATAGGCCATAAGTGAAGCTCAGGCAACCCTCGCCGGTTCCCGCGGAAAACGGCACGGTGCTAATTTCGGGGAACGGCCCTTCCAGGTTGTCAGCGCCCTGTATCGAGTAACCTGCAACCTCGCTGGCGTAGTTCATGGCAATCGGAGTGATATCGGCGATGTCGATTACCTCGTTGCCGCTTCCATCAATGACGTCCAGCAGCGAGTACTCCTCTTCCACAGCTTCGCCATAATGCATGGCAATCGGCGTTATGTCGGAGATGCCGACCGTTCCGTCTTGGTCGTAATCACCGCTGTTGCGGTAATGCCAGCTAAGCTCGTAGACTTCGGAGCCATAGTCGATGAGCACAAGATCGTCCACGACATTAGCGTCGCCAGTGGGCGGAGTGGACACGATCCTGCCGGAGGCCCTATCGCTTAACTGCCGCGCGAGCTCATCCTTAAGCTCCTGGAAGAGCGTCGGGTCAACACCTTCTGGCACCGGAAGCGCGTCCAGGTCAGAAAGCTCCTGCGTCAGTGTAGTTTCAGTCTGTATCCCCGTAATCGGAGTCGCCGCGTTGATGCCCGGCCGAACCGGGGTTTTGCCCTTGTGCCCGCCGCAGCTCGCGAACGCCGCGAGCAGCACTGCCACTAACAAGAGCGTTGCTGGATACAGCCATCTTGTCGTTCCTTTATTAGGAGTAAGCGCCATCTTTCCCTCCCAGATTGCACAGTGTTTACGTGCAGTCACCACTCTTGAATGCATTATACAGCAAAGGACGCCGTGAGACGACGCTCTCTTGCCACCAGCCTTATTTCAGCCGGGCGCGCCAGGGCGCTTATTGAGTCGTCCGTCCTTTGACATAATAGCGGTTTCAGAGTATGGCTCTGCTAGAATCGGCAGCGTGAAGAAACTCATCCAGCCTGCAAGCATCATAATGCTCGTTGTCATCGCGCTTGCCGTCAGCACGTGCAACCGACCTGCCGGGGACAGCGACGCGGATTCGGGGCCCGCTCTCGGCACCGACAGAAATCCCATTGTGATGGCGTTCGTCCCGTCTACGGAAGCGGAAAAGATTGTAGAAGGCGCCGGGACGCTGATGCAAATGCTGGAGGACGAGACCGGCTACAGGTTCAAGGACTACGTCGCGACAAGCTACATAGCGGTAGTTGAAGCGCTGGGCAAGGGACACGTGCACGTCGCCTGGCTGCCCACGCTCGCCTACGTGCTAGCGCACGAGCGAAACGGCGCGGAGGTCGTGCTCAAAGTCGCGCGCCACGGCAGGGATACCTACTACGGTTTGATCATCACGCGCGTAGATTCCGGCATTGACGAGCTAAGCGACCTGAAAGGCAAGACATTCGCTTTCGTGGAGGCCGCCAGCGCTTCGGGACATTTGTACCCGCGCGCGCTTCTGATGAGAAACGGCGTGGATCCCGACACCGACCTTGAGCGCTATATCTTTGCCGGCGGGCATGACAGCGCCGCGCTGGCGGTATACAAAGGCAATGTAGCAGCGGGCGCCATATACGAGGACGCGCGGGAAAAATTCAGCGAGACGATACCCGAAGTCCTCGAGCAGACGAAGATTATCGGAAGAACCGACCCCATACCCTCGGATACTGTAACCATCGCAGCCGATGTTCCGACCGCGATTGCGGACGCTATCACGCGGGCGCTGCTCGATTTAGCGCACACCGAAGAGGGCCTGAAGGCAATGTACGACATCTATAACATCGAGGACCTGGTGCCGGCGAGCGATAGCGATTACGACAGCGTGCGCGAGATGTCCAGCGTCCTCGATCTGGATCTGGAGAAGCAGGTTCGCGGCGATTAAAATGGCTACAGCCTCGCTCGGCAAGACTGCCCTATCCACTAATAACTCGCGTAGCCGGCGGAGGTGCCGCCCCAGCCCGTTGC
The DNA here is from genome assembly GCA_029932365.1 of bacterium. GTDB lineage: Bacteria > 4484-113 > 4484-113 > 4484-113 > 4484-113 > JAGGTK01. The sequence continues at coordinate 7,752 of JAOZQG010000005.1, forward strand.
CAGGCCCTTCTGGAGGTCAAACCAGTCGCCGGTCGGCGTGATTATGTCGAACTCCAATCTCTCCTTGGCTTGCACTTCAACAGGATACCTGGGGAAAGCGTTGATGAAAAAGTTCACGTAGTACTCGTCGCGATAGGACGAGTAACCCATGTTCATCGTAGTGCACGTACTGCGCTTCTGTATCTGCACCCGGTCGAAGACCTGCCCGTTCTTGAAGCCCGAGTACGTTCCCGTAACATAGAAGTTCCAGCCACGCTTGTACCGTCTCGAATAGGAGAAACGATAGCTGCGGAGAGGCACAGGCCTGCTAGTAATACCGTAGCCCTGCAGTTCCGTAGTCATCTGCCAGTCAATCCACCAGTTCCCCGATGGCGCGCTGTAGCTGATGTCTGTGGTCAGGTCTGAAAACCTCTTGCTTTCTATGTCGTACCCCGAGGAAAAGCTTATGTCCATATCCGGCGAGGGATACAGCTTCCAGGTGGATGATAGCCTGCTCCAGGTATGCCTTTGGAAATTGTAGGTTGTGCGAAATGCCAGCTGCCACCATCGCTTATTGAAGAAGTCCATATTGAGATTCACCGAATGGGAAGAACGGACTCGGTCGCCCAGTACCGGTGGGTCCTTAACTCCGTTTTGAACCGTCCGCGCCCACCGGGCTCCAAAGGAAAACCAGTCGCGATTGTCATAGTCGAACCTGAACGAGGGCTTTAGCGAATACTGGGCATTGCCGTCACCGTACATATACTGGGCAATTCCGACGGAGGTCGTTAGCGTTGTGTGGTTGCCTTTGAAGGTTTTGCCCCATCCTGTATCCGCCTTAAAGCGGAGAGTGCTCTGCGGTTCCAGATCACGGCCACGTCGTTCATAGGTTTCTTCAAGGTACATCGTCAGACCGTTAAAGGGAGTATTCTTACCCAGAGCCGACCGCCTGATATTTATTTGCAGTCCTGGTTGTAGCTTACTATAAGACCGGTTGACATCCTGAGTATTACGGTCGCCATCGAAATCCAATCCCCTTTCGTAGTACTTCAGGCTAACACTATAGTCGGGCCGAGAATAGGTCAAATCACCGGAGAAATCGCCCCACAGGTCCATTGGCTCCCCGGTGGTGGACTTATTGCCGACTAGGGATTGCCTAATATCGAGATTGGTTTTTCGGTTTATCTTGTGAGAAAAGGAGAAATTCAGGCTGGTGTTGTTGGTTTGCCTTCGGGTTATTTCACCACCGTCAACCGTCGGTGTCGAGCTTGTGATGGAGATATTCTGGGTTCCCCTAAGGCTGATATTGCCTTTGGGACGCCGGAACTGCAGATTCAGCTTATTATTCATTGTATTGGTGCGACCGCGGTAGGTCGTGGGAACATTGACACGCTTGATTGAAAGGTCTCCGGTTAGGTCGCCGGTGAAATTAAGTTCCTGCAGCAGCTCGTATTCGTAGTTCGTTTGCGGCTCATACACAATGCCGGTTTTCTCGTCTTTTTCTCCCTCAATCTGCTGCTGATAAAATCCGCGCACGGTCGTAACTCCAATCGGAGTGGCGAAATCGTGGCGCAGGCCGGTGCCGGGGCCCTGTTTCTGGGTCAGCTCCAGCAAGGCTACGCCGAGCAAAACTGCACCAATGACCTCCGAGTACTCGTTCATGTACGTATAGGCGAATTTCGCAAAATAGCCCTCTTTCCCCGAATACCCGAAATCCTGCTGGACGGGCGACTCCGTCTGGCGCAGCGGCTTGTAGCGCCGCAGGGGAAACGCCAGTTCGGGCACGAACATAACTTTGTGCTCCCTGACGTAGATGTAAACGTGGTGCAGCATCAGGCTGCTGTCCCGGTGCACTCTCGCCTTCCGCGCGCGAAGCTCGTATTCGTATATCTTGCAGTGCGGCGGACAGGATGTGGCCCACACATTCCACATGTCAAAGTCGTCCATGCTTCCCTTCGCTTCGTCCGCCTTGAAATAAACGGTTCCCTGAATCTCGGTGCCGCCAGTGTTGCCGGAGACATTAACGAAGGAGAACTCGTTTGTGTCGTAGCTGTAATAGCCCTCGTCGGCGAACATGACATCGTCTTTTTGCTGCAAAGCCACGCTTCCGCGAAGGTATATGTTCTTCGCTCTGTCGTTCAGCTCGATATAGTCCGCTTCGATTTCCAGATCGTCGATGACTATGAGCGCATCGCCCTCCAGAACGGCCGTTCCGGCTTGACGGTCAAATTCCAACCGGTCGTACGCTTCAAGGTAAATCGCGCCTTCAGCTAAAGGGAGCTCCAAACTCTTGGGCGTTGGAGCGTAGGTCTTCGTGGACACGGAAACGCCGTCACCAGAGGCTTTGGCCTCGGCAATTTCCACGCCGTCCTCGGCCACCTCTGTTGGCTCGGTCGGTGCCGGCCCGGTTTCACCCGGTGCAAGTTCGGCCTCCTTTTCCATATGCGTGCCGGACTTCGGGGAAGCGGACCCTCCCGACGGATGAAGCACTTCAATGGAGTCGCCCGCCATTGGCCGTGACGGGAAAAGAAACGCGGATAGAATACAGGCGGCCACAACCGCCAGCGCAAGCCGGCTCTTCGCGCGCAGAGCGCGGAAAAACAAATGTGAACGCACGCACTCGTCAGCCGGGCGGCGTGCCATTCCCAAACCTCCTGTCATCCCCTGAAGACTCAATTGTAGCACCGGGCTCGCGGTTGCGAATCCTTAGGGGAGACGAACAGCCGGCATTCCCCGTTCGACAGCGCTAAAAACGGATTATCGCGACCTCGCTGCCAGCGTCGAGGCGGTCACCGGCCATCCGGGGAAAGGCGAAACAGGTTCCTTCAACAAGCGACGTGAGCGTAGCACCGGATATCTGGCATATCAGGCTAACCTCAGCCGTATTGACGAACTCGCTCGAAGGCCGTTCCCTGCCAATCCAAATATCGTCTTCGGGATTTTTCACTTCTGCGGATTCCAGCAGTTTCGCGGACACGACCGGCACGGTCCCCTCCTGGTCTCCCGCCATTCGCGTCACAAACGGATAGATAAGCAGCGCGAAAAGCGCCTGTATCAGCGGCGGATGGTAGGGCAGGAAGAAAAGCCACCGGCCTTCGCGCGCGGCCACGCGCAACCTTCCGCAAAGGGGATGGCTCAAGCCTTTGAGCTGCAGCTCCCAATCATTCTCCAATGCGGCCTCGAAATCCTGCCACTGAGCTGAAGAAAGAATCCCCGAAGCAACCACAACTTCAGCCTGCCCGGATGCGTGGAGCACGGCCTCGTCGACACGCTTATGCGCCTCCTGTATCCCCAGCGAGATGAAAGGCAACTGCCTGCGTGCACAAATCCCGGCGACTATGGGCGAAAGGAGCTCCGGCGTCGGGTCTTTCGGCCCCTTGCCCGTGTACGGGTCGTGCAGGCCGCTCCCGAGAATAAGCGACCCAGTAGTCGGTCTGCCCGTTACCTCTACCTCATCCGCCGCCTGGCTGTAAAGAGCGGCAAAGCCCGGGTCATCAATGCGCCGTCCCCGCGATAACAGCACGTCCTGTTCCCGTATAAAACGTCCACGGCGTATAACACCGCCGAATCTCTCAGGGCGCGTTTTCACGACAATCTCGTTGTCCTTACGCTCTACCTCGTCCTCTGGCACTACCACGTCCAACGTTTCGGGCAGTAAAGTACCCGCATCGACAAACACGGCCTGACCGGCTGAAACCCGCCGTTCGAACGTCCGCTGGCCGCCCAGATTGCCGCCAAACTTAAACGATGCGGGCTCATTCCTATCCCGGTACTTCGCCAGAGCCTCATAGTTGAGAGCGTAGCCGCGTTCTTCAGCCAGGTTGTGCACGGGGTAAGGCTCTTGCGCCAGGACATCCGCCGCCGAGTAGTGAAACAGCGCGTGTCGCAGCGGCGCAGTGCCGGTGCCCAGCGGACGGGCTAGTTCCAGCAACCGACTCCGGGCTTCTCGCCAGCTTGGTTGGATGAGCATACGGGCGTATTGTAAACGTCACGGGTGATAGGCGCAATGGCAATCTGTATTTTGTGCACCGTCATCGTTTGTCTGTGCTTATGTGTAGCGGCTAAATGCCCGGCCTGTGATCCCTCACTGGACCACCAGCGAAACGCTGGGCTCGTGAGCCGGTGCCTGAAACCACCCTCACTGCATAGCGAAAAGGCGCGACGCCAATGCCGGGTTGCCGGGTGCGCTAATGTCGCCGTGGCGCGTTACCTGACCATCTTAAAGGCAAATGCAAGCGCGGTTTAGCCGTGGTATAATTTATGGTCTGAGGGTGATGCGGTAATGAGAACGCAAAAGGCTGCGGCGCGCCCGAAAGGGTACACATTGGCCGAGCTGATGATCATCGTCTTCATCATAGGTGTGCTCGCTACAATAGCAGCTCCGTTCCTCCTGAGAACCCTACGCTATAGCGCTCTGGAAGGCGCGGCCGACGATATGATATCCACCTTCGCGCTGGCCCGCTCGCAGGCTATCTCCAACAACACCTATTGCCAGATCAGATTCGATATGGATATGGGCATTGCGCGCGTGTTCGAATACCAGCCGGAAACCGAGGACTGGATTGTAACGACCGACCCAGTAGTGCTGCCTGAGACCATTACATTTCAAGAAGGAGGGGTGACCTTCCCGGGCGGAGTGGCGACGTTTGACCCTCACGGTTCCCTTATCGAATCCGGCAGCATTACGCTCCTCGGACCTATGGGAAACACGTTGCAGCTTAACGCCATACTAGCTTCCGGCAGGCTGCTCCGTTCAGAGGAGGAATGATAGTTAATGGCTGTTAGGACGAAACCAGGCGGCTTTAGAGCCCTTCTATCCGGGTCGCGCGGCTTCACCCTGATAGAACTCCTGTTCGCCGTTATGGTCTTCCTTATCGGTATCGTATCCGTGGTCTGGGTAGTCTCGCAATCGCTGCAAGATTCGCGGGAGCTTCATATGCGGATGTCCGCTACCTATCTGGCTCAGCAGAAAGCCGAAGAACTGCGCAATGCGGACTATTACACGTTGACTAGCGGACAGGACGTGGACGAAGAGGGCTTCCCTATAGAGCTCGACTCCTACGGTAATCCTGGCGGCATATACTCCCGCAGCTGGGTTGTCGAGGATGACACCCCTATTGTCGGAACTAAAACCGTTACCGTCTACGTAAGCTGGACCGAGGCCGAAATGGAGACTATCTCCATCGTCACCGTGGTGGGGCAACCGTATCCGGAGGGGATGATGTAGCCCATGCGAAAGCAACAAATAAAGAGCCGCAAGGGCTTTACGCTGATAGAGCTTTTAATCGCCGCGTCGCTAACCACTATCATTCTGGGCGCAATCTCCATGGTATTTATTTCCACCATGCGTACCTCCGCCGTGGGAAGAGTCCGCCTGCAAATGCAGCAGAACATACGCGACACTCTGGGCTATATGTCCAGGATGATACGCTTCGCCGGCATCAGGCCGGTAGATGAGGGAATCGAGGAAATCGGAACCCACCACATCATCTTCCAGTGCGACCGCGACGGCGACGGTATCACCAATCGCTATATGTTCGAATACATCGATTACCAGAACAAGATAACTCTGACCGAGTGGGTGAAGAGCGGTGCGAATTACAATATCGTCCGCGGACCGGAAACGGTGATGCCAAACGTCTCGGACCTGGTATTTGCGTATTATACGAAAGATAATGTGGAAACGACTAATCCGGCGGAGGTTACTGCCGTTAGAATATCCATTACGATGATCCCCCCGCCAAACGAGCACGAGACGACGCGCGAATTCGTGGGCGAGCTGAAGCAGTCCACGCTGGTGTACTGTCCCAATCTGGCGTGGCGGCTCCCGCCTTAGTAAACCAGACCGGATTACGATATGTAAGGAGCTGACAAACCTTGATTAACGCAAGAAGGAAGTGGCTGAGGGGGAAACGTGGAATCGCACTCGTATTCGTAATGATCGTGATGGCGATTGCCCTGGCGCTTGCCCTGGCCATCGGATACATGCTCTTCAGCGAAATTTCCTCGAGTCGCCGCTCAACAAGCGTCACGCAGGCCTTCTTCGCCGCAGAAGGCGGCCAGGAGTACGCCCGGCGGCTGCTGGACTTTACGATGGAGACCTTCTCGGTACCCACTGCCACCAGAACAGCCGAGATGAATGCCTACGCTGCCAAAGCCCTGGCGGGAGACCGAACAAATGACGACGACATCGGCGTTCTTAGGGATTTCGTGCCCGGCTTCGACCAGTTCCTTCCGCGCAACGAGGTTGCGATATCCGCCGAATTGGGCGAAGGAGACAACACGGTCGTTTACGAGGTCTCGTACGATTTTACGCCGACGGACGTTGACTATCCGGACCCCGCGGATCCGTCGGGTGCGTACGTCTTTTACTACGACTACTCGATAACCGCCATCGGCAAAAAACCCTATTCCACGCTGTCCGGCGAACAGAAAACCCAGCTCACGGGCAGCTTTGAGGTTACAATTTTCCATCCCAGCTTCGCCTTTTACAACTTTTTTACCGTGCGCATGGACTACAACGGGTCGCAGATCTACTTCGCCAGTGATGAAATGCTTGCCGGACCGGTCTACGTGGGCAGCCGTCCCGGCTTCGCCGGCGATTATCACGGCGGCGGCCCCACCTTCACCGACCAGTTCCAGTCTACATGGCCCAGCTATGAAACTGCGAAGAAAATCTACAACCCGGTAGTGCAATGGAATGAGGAATACCCGCCGCTGTGGGGCGTGGACCCCGTTCCCACTCCTCAGAATTCGTTCAGCCAGTCGCGCGTTTCAATGGGAGACCTTGCCGGTGCCGGAGATATGAGCCCCCTGACCCATGAAGAACGCAGAGAAAACCTAGGGCTCATCCCCGGAGGCTCATCCCCGCCTGAGGGCGTCTACTGGGCAGCAGGAGACGGAACGACGGACGAGGGCAACAATACGGAGGACCTTCTGGGCGGTATCTATGTCTACGGCGACGTTGACCAGATGAGGCTGGCCGCCAACGGAAACCACCAGTACATCTCGATTCGCCAGGGAGGCGAACAGACCATTATTGATATTAACAACGCCGCGGGCACAACCACAGTGTACCCACCCGACGACCCGGCGAAAACTTACGAGGGCGTGCCCAACGGCGTGGTTTATGTTGACGGCGAGCTGGACAATTTGGGCGGCGACCAAGACTACGCGGCGCACATCCAGCGCGACACCCAGATGACTATAGCCTCTGACAGAGGGATGTACTTAGACGACCACATCCTTTACGAGGAAGACCCACGGGAAGTAGACGACGCGCAAAACGTCCTCGGGCTTTTCTCGGGGCGAGGAAACGTGCTAATCTCCGACGACGCGCCCTACGGCATGACGGTGCACGCCATCTTTATGGCCGCCAGCGAAGACCACGGCTTCGGTGTGGAGAACTTCAGATACAAGCCTCCCAGCGGTCCCCTGAATATACTCGGTGGGATTATCATGGACAGCTACCAGGCCATCGGCACGTTCAACTACTACGGGCAACAGAGCGGCTATTACAAGAATTTCACCTACGACTACCGGCTGCTCGACCGCGAGTTTGCACCGCCTTTCTTTCCAGTGGTTGAGCCTTTCGTGGGCCGTTTGCGCTCCATCAACCGTACCGACTGGGCACAGGTTATACCCGAGCTCCCGGAGGCATAAACGCCGCGGCGGCCTTAGACTGGCATTGAAACGAATTATGCCCTAGAATATTAAGGGCATTCAGAAAAAGCTGTATAATTTCGAGGGGGGGGTTGACTCTCCCATATGGCGTTGAAAGGCGAATATGGAGTTTTCAAAAGAACTTGAGGACACTCAAGAAGAAATCGAAGAGCTGACCGACGAGCAGCTAGCCGCGCTCGCCGCCGACGAGAACGGCGAGGATATACCCGTCTACCATCTGGACATCCCGACCGACACCGACGCCGAAGCGGTCGAGGCGCTCCTTGAGGAAAGGCCTCCGGCGGAAAAGAAAGAAGAAGTCGCCCTCGCCGAGCGTCCTTCTGTAGATAAGCCGGAGAAGACTGTAGCCGAAAGGCCTGCAAGAGCTATCGATGAAGACGGAAAGAAGGCCAAAGTCGCCGAGAAAGAGCGCGAACTGCCCGCCCGACCGGTGGAAGTGGAAGCCGGTGTGCGCAACAGCTTCGGTGCGCTGGCCATAAGGCGCGGATTGATTACCCGAGAACAGCTCGATGCGGCACTGGACAGGCAGAAGCAATCCAAGAAAAAGCTGGGCGCCATTCTCGTCGAGCTAGGCGCTCTGTCCGCACAACAGACCGCTGAGATTCTAGCGGAGCAGCTGCACATTGATTTCTTCGACGTAAAAGACTACGTATACGACCCCAGCGTCGCTGACTTAATACCTGAGCGACTCATAGAACGTTACTCGGTTTTGCCGTTGCGACGGCAAGGGAACAAGCTGTACGTTGTGACGCACGACCCATTGGACTTCCAGGCGATTGAGAACATCCGCCTGGCAACCGGTCTGTCCGTGGTACCGGTACTTGGACTGGAAGAAGACATCAAGAAGGTCATCTTCAAATACTTCGGCGCGCAGGCCGCGGAGGACGCGCTTGAGCTACTCTCCGGCGACGAGGATACCGCCGCCGATACCGGCGAGGACCTATCGCTCACCTACAACGACGCTCCCATCGTCAGTCTGGTAAACACGATCCTCGAAAGCGCCATCCGAGAGCACGCTTCTGACATCCATATGGAGCCCACGCCCACGAACATGCGCATCCGCCAGCGCATTGACGGCGTGCTTCACCAGTCCATGACCGTGCCCAAAAAAGTGCAGCCCCTGGTGACCAGCCGCATCAAAATTATGGGCAAGCTGGACATCGCCGAAAAGCGTCTGCCGCAGGACGGAAAGATCAAGGTCTTTGTGGACAAACACGAAGTGGATATCCGGTTATCCAGCGTTCCGACGGTGTTTGGCGAGAAACTGGTCATGCGACTGCTGGATAAATCGCGCGGCATCGTTACCCTAGACAAGCTGGGCCTGACCGATGATGAGATGTCGCGCGTACAGAAGATGATCTCGTCGCCTAATGGAGTCATCCTTCTCACCGGTCCAACCGGAAGTGGCAAAACCACGACGCTGTACTCCATGATAAACGAGATCAACAAGCCTGACATAAACATCACTACAGTCGAGGACCCGGTCGAGTACCAGCTTGAAGGCCTAAACCAGGTGAACGTAAACAAGAAGGCAGGCCTTACCTTCGCCAATGCGCTCCGGTCGTTTTTGCGCCAGGACCCCGATATTATTATGGTCGGCGAGATCCGCGACAAAGAAACGGCGGAAATCGCGGTGCAGGCCGCCCTTACTGGCCACCTGGTGCTATCCACCATTCATACAAACGACGCACCGAGCACGGTCTCGCGCCTTCAGCATATGGGCGTGGAGCCATTCCTTATTTCAGCATCGATAACCGGCATCATCTCCCAGCGCCTGGTTCGCACAATCTGCCCCAACTGCGCAGAAGAAGTTGAATACGACGACGACAAGCTAAAAACCATACAAAACTACCTTCCCAAGGGCACCGAGTACCATTTCAAGGTCGGCCGCGGCTGCGCGGCATGCCACCAGACCGGCTACAAAGGCCGTACCGCCATCTACGAGGTCCTGCTCGTCACCACTCCGCTCAGAGAGGCTGTCGTGGCGGGGAAGGACACCGAGGAGCTGCGCGAAATAGCCTGTAGGGAAGGAATGAAGCCCCTCGTTGAATGCGGCATGCTCAGAGCCGCTAGAGGCATTACTACAATAGAGGAAGTCCTACGCGTGGCCCGAACCGAGGACCTACCCAACTCGGAATAGGCGACGCACCAGGCGATAACCGTGGAAAAATTTTCCAAAACAATCAGGGACCTACTCATGGAAGCGGCCGACCGCAACGCTTCCGATTTACATCTGACTACTGGTGTGCCCCCGGTGCTGCGCATCGACGGCGAGTTGCATCCCACTGATGACCCGAAGCTAGACCCTGAGACAATCAGAGGGCTCGTATATTCCGCGATGATGGAGCGCCAGATAAAAAGCTTTGAGGAAACCCACGAGCTGGACTTCGCAATGAGCTGGCCCAAGATCGGGCGCTTCAGGGTTAACGTGTTTCAGCAGCGCGGCTCTGTAGCCGCAGTTTTACGAACCATTCCCCATACAATACGGACGCTGGATGAGATTGGCGTCAGTCCAGTAATGAAGGACATCATCGTCAAGCCCCGGGGCATGATCCTGATAACGGGCCCCACCGGAAGCGGCAAGTCCACAACGCTCGCGGCCATCGTCAACTATATTAATCAAAACCGCCGCTGCCACATCATCACCATAGAGGATCCAATCGAGTACCTGTTCCGCCACGATAAAGCAATCGTGAACCAGAGAGAAGTCGGCGAAGATACTTACGGTTTTGCTCCGGCTCTCAAGCATGTCCTGCGCCAGGATCCAGACGTAATTATGGTCGGGGAGCTGCGCGACCTTGAGACTATGGAAACCGCCATTACCGCAGCCGAGACCGGCCACCTGGTGCTAGGCACGCTGCACACCAACGACTCAACCCAGGCGATTGACCGCATTGTTGACGCGTTCCCGGCGAACCAGCAGGAGCAGATACGCATCCAGCTCGGTGCTACACTGGAAGCGATAATGTCCCAAACGCTTTGCCGCCGAATGGGCGGTGGCCGTATTCTGGCCTATGAATTGATGATTGGCACAAATGCGGTTAAATCACTGGTTCGCGAAGGCAAGACGCATCAGCTCAGTTCCGTCATTCAAACCTCGCAGAAGCAGGGAATGCAGACTCTTGATATGCATCTAATGAAGCTAATCGATAAGGGGATGATCGCCTTCGATGAGGGCTACAGCAAAGCGATTTATCCGGAAGCGTTCAAGAAAAAAGATGTCACTATGGGGGTTATGCGTTAGCTATGGCTTACTTTACATACGTTGCACGTGATAGGAACGGCAAGACTTCGCGTGGCAGCATGGAAGCCTCCGATCGCCGGTCGGCAGTGAGCAAGCTGCGCGAGTCCGGCCTCATAGTTGCCACGATAACCGAGGCCAAGAAGTCCGCAGGCCTTGGCAAAGCGTTCGGTGCCGAGGGCATTTTCGCCAAGCGCGTCAAGATGAAGGACCTCGCAGTCTTCAGCAAGCAGTTTTCCGCGATGATCGACTCGGGAATAGACGTGCTGCGCTGCTTGAAGATACTCTCCAAGCAAACATCCAATCCCCTATTCCAAAAAATTATCACCCAAGTGCACAGCGACGTGTCCGAGGGACTCGAGCTGGCTCAAGCTATGGCCAAACACCCGAACGCCTTCCCCAGCTTGTACGTGTCGCTTGTCAGGGCCAGCGAGGAATCTGGCTCGCTGGATATTGTGCTGGCGCGCCTGGCGGACTCGCTGGAGAAGGAAATGAACCTGCGCAACCAGGTGGCAGCCGGCCTTAAATATCCCCAGACCATCGCTATCGCCGCTATCATCATCCTCACGATTATGATGATATTCGTCATTCCGACGTTCGCCGAGATGTTCAGCAGCCTGGGCGGACGCCTGCCGGTGATGACACGGGTTCTTATCGGCGCGGCTACCTTTATGAGGAAGTACTGGTGGGCTCTCGTCCTCATTTATTTCGCTTTTCCCTTTACCTTGCGGCTTATCAATAGCACAAAGGGCGGACGGCTGGGGCTTGACCGTTTGAAATTGCGGCTCCCAGTATTCGGGCAGCTTACGCAGAAGGTTATCGTTGCCCGCTTCACACGGAACCTGGCCACGATGCTCGGCAACGGCATTCCGATTCTGCGCGCTCTGGAGATTGTGGACGAAGCCGCGGGTAACGTCGTCTTCGAAACGGCGATAAAGCGAATCAAGGAGTCTGTTAAAGAAGGGGAGAGCATCGCCGGCCCGATGGAAGCCAGCAGGCTGTTCCCGCCGATGGTTCCTGCCATGGTGGCGGTCGGCGAAGAGTCGGGCGACCTGGACGGGATGCTCACCAAGGTCGCCGACTTTTACGATAGCGAAATCGACGCTATGGTAAAGGTACTCACCAGCTTGCTGGAGCCGATAATGATTTCGGTGATGGGCGCAGTCGTCGGTTTCATCGTAATCTCGCTCTTCCTACCCCTTTTCGAGCTGATTAAATTGGTTCGGGATATGAAGTAGAAGTAGGCGGACGCACGTGCGCTATATCCGGCCAAGCGCCTGGGATGCGAAATTTGACGATTTGAGGTATAATACAAAAGTCATCTGTGAAACAAAGGAACCGTGAAACGATAAATGTCTGTATCATTTCCTGAAAAGGGGGTGAGAAGCACAATGCTAAAGCGCATTAAAGGACGTAAGGGCTTTACGCTAATTGAGCTGCTGATCGTCGTGGCGATCATCGGTATCATCGCGGCTATCGCGGTGCCGACTCTGGTCTCGACGCGTGGTGCGGCTGTAGACTCCAAAGCCAAGGCCAATCTGCGTACGCTGTCGTCCGCCCAGGCGGCCTACCTCGCTAAGAACGGCGAGTACGGCTCGTGGGCCGAGCTGGTCGCGGACGGGTATCTGGACGATACCTGGACCGGCCAAAAGCTCACCGGCGAGGACGGCGTGACCTACAGCGAGACCCAGGAAGGCGGACCGTCCGGCTTTGAGGGGCAGGCGGCAATCGAGAACGGCAAGACGTACAAAATCGACGAAACCGGCGCGATACAGGAGGTAACCTAACAGAAGCCGCTAGTCCGCTAACCGTTTGAAAATCGTAAATTTGCGGGCCGATAGGAGGTGGGGTAGATATCCGGCCTCCTATCGGTCCGCTTATTATTTTAAGGAAAAGGGGAACGGTATCAACAAGTGACCGTAAAGGCACACAGAGTGGTTGGGTTAGATTTCTTGCCCGGCCGGGTTAGGGCCGTGGCCCTCGCCGGCTCAAGTAAGAAATTCAACGTGACGGCGATGCAAAGCATCATCCTGCCCACGCCGGAGGATGATCCCACGCACTTTGAACCGCAAGAGGTGGCCATCTCACTGCGCGATTTCGTGCAGTCGGCGAATTTGAAGCACTACATGGCCGCTGTCTCCTTCCAGGAACGAAAGAGCATCCTCCGCTTGCTGACCATGCCGGTCATGCCGGATGACGAGCTGGCCAACACCATTCGGTTCGAGTTCGACCAGGTCATGGAAGAAAACATCGATGAGTTCACGATAGACTACACGATTCTGGGCGAAGTCGAAGGTGGAGAAGGGCAGTCTAAATACAGCATCCTGGTGGCAATAGTGCCGAAAAACTCGCTTTATCCCTATATTGAGGCGGTTGAAGCGGCGCGCCTGCCACTGGTGCGGATTGACCTTCCTGTAATCGCTAACATCTCTGCGTTGCATATGACCGACGAGAAACTACTCAGCCGGAATTCCGTAGTGGTGCACCTGGAACAGGTAGGCGGGGACGTGATCTTATTTGACCGGGGCGAGTTTGCGTTCGTTCGGCGCATAACCGCTGGGCTGTCGGAGCTTAAATACTCCTTCGCCGGTGCCCTCGAAACCCAGGAGGAAATCGAATCCATAGGCGGATACCGGCAGGACGAGTACAAACTGCCGGAAGAGCACGGTCAGCTGGCCAAGCCGCTCGTGGACATGGTCCTGTCTGAAGTAGAACGGACGCTTTCCTTCTACAAAAGCCAGATACAGATGCTCGACTACGATTACGATGAGCTTATTTTATGCGGTACCGGCGTCTGGCCGCGAAACCTGGCCACGTTCATTGAAAAGGAGTCGGAACAGAAAGTTACGCTGGCCGACCCCTTATCCGGGGTTAAGAACTCATTCACCTTCACACCGGAGGTAGAGGAATCCATGACCATGCCCCAGTTTGGCGCAGCCCTGGGACTGGCCCTGGAATCCCTAGTGTAACTGATGGAACGACGATTAGACATAAACCTTCTGCCACCGGAGTTCCTTCCGCAACCGGCGATTCGCTGGCATCCGATCTACCTGTCCCTTTTATACGCCCTCTCCGTTTTTCTTATCCTTTATGTGGGCCTGATAAGCCTAAACCAGGTGAAAAACCTCGAGGTTGAGGTCAAAGAGGCCCAGGGGGACGTAAGTCGACTGGAACCCTTCGCAAAAGCGTATGATCTGGCTGAAGAGTCTATAAAATCTCTGGAAAACATGAAGCGCCTATTCGTTTACCTCGAAAGGCACTACGTGGATTGGCCCCTGTTCTTCCACCACCTTAAACCCAACCTGCCCAAGGGAATCTGGCTGACCCAGGTTGAAAGCTCTACCGTAACCAAGGCGCCGGTCACTAAGCGAAGGTCCCGCTCCGAGGAAGAGGGCGAAGAAACCGAACCCGTTGTCCCACTACATACGGGAGATATAAACCTGCAGGGCATGATAAACGGTTACTCGCTACTCCCACTCTCCACCCTAATCAAGAATCTGCAAGAAGACCCGTACTTCAATGAGCCGTACTTACTGGGAAGCGAATTGCAGGAAAACGAAGACGGGGTTGTGCGATGGTTTGAAATAAGCGTGCGCGTGAGCATCCCCGAGCCCGAAAAAGATGAAAACGAAGGTGGTGGGCCAAATGAGTGAACGCAGAAGAATGATAAGGCTTGTTTGGATCAACACCATCATTGTCGTTCTACTTGTGGGGCTAATCGTTGGCGGCACGTACTACTTCGCGTCAAATAGGCTTGCCGAACTCCGAGCGCAGCTGGATTCTCTCACTCAGAGGGCTAGTGCTATGGCTGCCAAGCAGCAGGAGCTGCCCACCATTCGCAACCGTCTCGGCATTTTGCTGGCCGAGAGCCGGAAGCTGAACCAGCTTCTGCCGAATAATCCGGCGCAAAAGGAGCTTGTTACATTCTTGCAGCAAAACGTGGACGGCGCTAATTGCGAAGTAGTCACCCTGGATATGAAATCCCCCGATGATTTAAAGCTGCTGGCCAAGACTGAGAGCGCTTACACGGAGATGGAAAAGGAGCTGGACCCAGAAATTGTAGAAAAAACCAAAGTTATTGAAACCAATCTTTCCGTGCGCGGTGGTTTTGTAAATTTGCTAGCCTTCGTCGAAAACATGAAGCGCTCCGGACGCTTCTTCCTAATTAACAGGATAAGTGCCCCCGAGCGAAGGGGAGGAACACAGGACGTTTTCTCCGAAATAACCACCATGGGCTTTGAACTTCGGGGCGAGTTTTACTACACCACGGCTAAGGTGGACATCGCGGAGAGATTCGACGAACTGAAAGAGAGCCTGGAGGAAGTCCTGCCGGCCAGGCCCATCGAAGAGGTTTCGGAGGAGAAAGGCGAATTAATTACGATTGCCGCAGACGGCAGCGAAATGCCCGTCATAGTACCCGAAGAGGAGGAGACCGCCGGATAAGCGGCCCGGGATAACGATATGGAGAAGGAGCGACCAAAAACTGGCAGGATAGTAACACTAGCAATACTGGGTTTGCTGGTGATTATTGCCGTTGTAATCTGGTCTCTGTTCTACAGCAAATCCCAGGCACCGGTGGAACCTGTATATACGCCACCGGCTACCGTCGAACAGCAATCTTCTGAAGCTGCGGGCGAGGAGCCGCCGGCGGCACCCGAAGAAGTCCCGGTTTCTGAAGCCGAAGCCGCAGACGCCGAAGTAGTCCCCGAGGAAGGCAAACCTTCGCCGGACGAACAGGCAACAGCGGTTACCGACGAGGAGGAACCCGCAGAAGAAGAAGCAACCGCTCCGCCTGCTGCTGAAAAAGAGCAGGTCGCAGAGGAGACAGTAGAAGCCAAGGCTCCTGTAGAGGAAGCAGCGGAAGCCGAGACGGTAACCGAGGAACCGGTACCCGCCGAAGAGGCCGCGGAAGTGCAGGCGGCCGAGCCGGAAGAAGCTGCCACCGAAGAAAAAAAACTACCCTCTATCACGTTCATGGACGAAAAGGTGGAGCAGAGTTTTGAAAACTCCAGGTTCTTCGCTACCAACCGCGTATCTCCGTCTGGAAATCCCTTCGCGCCACCGCCCAACAGGATACTGCCACGTTACCTCCAGGGACCGGCGGAGCAAATTGAGAGCTTTCCCGGTATGTCAGAATTACTTGAACAAGGCGTCGAAACCGGCGAGATCCCGCTGCTACCAATGCCCGGAGAACTCTTGGGTCCGGAAATCCAAGTACGACTCATCGGGGTCTCGCAGAGCGGTAGTAACTCCACCGCCATGTTTGCCGTGACCGGCGGGGAAGGGGAATCAATTATTTTGGCGCATGCTGGTTGGCTAGTAGGAAACGATTACGTTTTCATTGGCGCCGAGAATGGCCGGGCGAAAATCTTTGATCGCAGGTCTAACACGGTCATTCAGCTTTCTACAGGGGAGACCTTATGAGGCAAGTCCTGAAATCAATCGGTAATTCTACTGTCTGGATACTGCTGGCGATTCTATTCGCCACTGTGCAGTTGCAGGCGAGCGAGATCACCAGCGTATCCGCAACCAATCCCGAGGGGCGAGTCGTTCTTTCGGTCGAAGCCGACGCCACGCCAGAATTCAAGCAGCATATCGACTATGCCGAATGGATGATGCTGGTGGACTTCCCCGGCCTTTCTCTCAGCCCCACCCTCACTACATCCTCCTATGATTTTCACGAGGATGTGGCCGAATGGGTGCGCGGGTATCGGCTTGAGAGCACGCCCGCGGGATCAAGGCTGGTCATTCTTCTCGGTGAGCGGGCAACCCCGCTGCGCATCGAGACCGACCGGCGCGGGAATACGCTAACCATAGCTATTCCCACGAAGGACGAGGGTGAGGACCTGCTCACGGTGCCACTTGGTTTCATGGACCCTCCCATCAGCTTCTGGGAAATAACAGCCAAGGACGGCGCCTACCGAGTGACGCCGCTTGAGCTCCAGCCCGTGCCCGAAGAGCGCGTGGAAGTCGCTGAAGCCGCGCCGCAGCCGGAACCAGATGCGCCAACAGAACCCGGATCCTTACCTTATGCGGAAGAGCTGCCCTCGTTCAACATCCCCCGGGGCATCGAGCAGCTTCCACCGGGGGGCGAGGTTGAGGGGATGGGCGAAGAAGAAAAAGCCGCCGTGAGTTTCTCTTTCGAGCTGGCATCGCAGGAAGATTCCGCCAAAACCGAATACAGCTTCGAAGACTTCGCGCATCCTGTGACGGTTTCCCCCAAAGCAGAATCCGAGCCGGCCGCTGAAACCGCCTCTGGGTCCGAGCCTGAGCCCGTAATCGAGAGCGCTCCTGAACCTGAAACTGAAGTCGCTTCCGAGCCCGAATCCGTCGTTGAAACGCCCGCTCCCGCAGAACCGAAGCCTGCTGCCGAGCCTGCACCCGAGCCGGTTGCCGAAACCGAAATTTCTCCTGAGCCAAAGGCTGAAGAGGAAACATCGCCTATACTTGAAGTGCTGACCGAAGAAGAGTTGATGGAGCTAACGAAGCACCCGAACGAGGCGATTATCCGGCTTGATGAAGGCCAGTACGTGAAAGAGTCTGTTGAGACGCAAAGCGAACTGGCTGTCAGCGGGGAGCTTCCCCCGGAGGGCAAGCGCGAACGGTCCGGCTGGATGAAATCGGATGACCGCCCTGTCCCACCGGATACGCCCCGCAAATACGGAAAGTACCCGTACCCCTGGGACGTGAAGCGTCAGAAAGCACCGCCGGGGCCGCTTCCGGAGAAAGAATGGCTCACGCTGCCATTGCTGGAACGCGAGAGAATTACCTTTGAGTGGGTCGATGGCTCGCTGAGCCAGGCAATCAGCCTGATGGTGGCGTCCACATCATTCAATGTGATAATCGACGATGCGGTTCCTGAAACCAACGTGACTCTGTCGTTCCGCGATACGCCGCTAAGCGAAGCTCTGGAAACGCTAACCGCGGCTAACAATTTATCGTACAGCGTAGTGCACAATACTATCATCGTGGGAAACCGCGATGACATCGGCCGCCGCCTGGGAGGGTACATCACCCGTAGCTTCTATCTAAACTACGCGGACGCGGAAGCCGTAAAGAACGTGCTCGTTAGCAACGGCCTGGTTGAGGAGAAAAACGTCGGAGTTTATAACGGCGAGGCCGAATCTATGCCCGTAAGAACCGGTGGGACAATGCTCTCGGAAGGTGAAGGTGGTGTGACCGCGGGGGATATCCGCGAAATGACCAGCCTGATCTCCACAGCCCGGCGTAATACTCTTATAGTTACCGAAACGCCGGAGCAAATGGAAATTATCGCCCAGGTTGTCGCTGACATTGACCGCAAACCCAAAGTTGTAACCCTGGAATCCTCTATCGTAGAAATAACCGAGGATGGGCTGAAAAACCTGGGCTTCGAACTGCCCGACACTATAGGCACAACTGTTCGGGAGCAAACGCCTGTGTCTAGCGATGGCATTCCACTGGGGTTATGGCTGCAAACGCTACACAGAGACCCGTATTCGGTGGCCTGGGATCTACAGGTTCAAATTGAGAAGGGCAACGCTCGCATTCTCTCCCGTCCGAACCTTACAGCAATTGACGGTACGCAGGCCATCTATTTCGCGGGCCGCCTGGTCCCCTATATCAGCCGCCCGGCTGTGGAAACTGGCGCAACTTACACGCCGCCGGAGGTGAAGTTCCAGGCGGTGGGCATCACGCTCTCGTTCAAGCCGCGAGTGGACAGCGAGGACAATATCACCATTGAGGTTAATCCCTCGGTCTCCACGTTGCTCGAATTCATTGATCTCGGGCAGGGCGCGAGAGCGCCAAATACCCAGACACGCCAGGTGACAACCACCGTTCGAGTCGAGAACCGCGAGACCTTCGTCATCGCCGGCCTTCTGTCAGAGGAGGAACGGGAGAACCTGCGCAAGATCCCGCTTCTGTCAGAACTCCCCCTGTTCGGCCAGCTATTCCGGAGCACCGAGAAAACACGGGAGCGAACCGAGATTATGGTGTTTGTCACACCGGTCGTTCACGAGTAGCGTAAAGGCGTGCATATGAGTGGTTGCCGTAAATTAGCGATTATATGGCTGATGGTTCTGGGGCTGCTGCTGGCGGCAGCCCCCGCCACAGCTAAGACCTTCTACGGGGACGTCTATATCGGCATTAGCTTCGGTTCAATGACCAGCCTAATGCAGGGCATGGACCTCGGCGGGCTGAGCCCGGATATGACGGGCCAGCTCAAGCTCCCTTTCCGCGCCAAGGTGTACTACCAGGACGGCATTCTGCGCCTAGATGCAGAGCTTCCATCCATGGGAAGCCTAGCCGACGCGGGCGTTGATAAGCCCGCGGGAAGTTCTCAGGTATTAAGCCTTCTTATCGACTACGAAACCTCCGACCTCGTACTTCTAAATCACGCCAGCCGCCGCGCATACCGGTTGACAGTACCACCGGAGCTCCAAAAACTCATCCGCCCTAAGGACCCCATGGCCGTTCTTACAAGCAAGGAATTCGTTGAAGCGTTTAATCAGGAAGGCGTAAAGTACCTGGGGACTAAACGCCTTAAAGCCCGCTCTTTCAGTGGTTTAAAGGCAGACGGTATCGAGATGTCGTTCAGGGTGATGATACCTCAGGCGGACCTGGCGGAGATGAAAGAAGCCGGCATCGACTTCGACTCCCGATTCACGCTACAGTTTTACCTGGAAAAGGAAACCCAGTTCCCGCTTCTCTATAAAATAGACTCGTCAATATTCAGTGCGGTTTTCCAGCTGGCAAACCTGAAGCGTGACCGCTTACCGGATGTGCTGTTTGACATACCCGCTTTCTACGCTGTTGAAAGCTACACCGTAGACGACCTCGAACGTCTTATGAAGGCCGTAACCAGGGACATTGGACTGGGCGAGACGTTCACCGTTCCCCCTGAAGTGGTCGAGGAGCTCAAGCCCGAGGAAGCTCCTCAAGTTCCTCCTAGACCGGAAGTGGGTGAACTGGACGAATCAGAAAAGGCAGAAGGTGAAGACGAAGAAACCCAGGACGGCGATGAAGAAGAGGATAAAAGAGAACCAATAGTGCCTCCTGCCATGTACGGTTAGCCACGAAGTGCGGTACAGCTCATGCTGCTTTATCAACCCCGTAGAACTGAACTTCTTCACTGTGTGGCGAGTTCGCTTTAGTGTGATAGAATACTGAGCTAAATTCCTATAAGGAGAATTCCAATGATTCGAAGCCTAAACATCGTTGCTTTCGTTGCGGTGCTCTTGGCTCTAATGAGCGCCTGCACAATCACCCCGGACACCTACACGATAGCAACCGTGAATGACCATAGAATTACCCTAAAGGATATCCAGGAAAATCCCAACTTTAGGCGGGTCGTAGATGAAACGATAATGAAAATACTATTCACCGACGCCGCTGCCGAAAAGGGCATCACAGTCTCCGAGGAACAGGTTGACGAAGAGATTGAGAGGATGAGAGAAGGCCTCGGCGGTGAGAAAGCGATGCAGGAATACCTGAAGGCAGAGGGCAGAACGATGCAGGACATGCGGGAGTACTTCGAATTCACTCAATTAATTATGGCGTTGCTGGAATCCAAAGTGGAAGCTACGGATGAAAAAGTCAGGGCAGAATTCGAGATGAATCCCGACTTTTACCGAAGGCAATATGCCAGGGAGCATAACCTTACGGTGGACGAAGCGGAAAACCTTACATTCGAGGATATGAAGGACTATCTTATCGAGCAGTACAAAAGGAATATGTCCGGCCAGCTATTTGAGCCCACGCTAAATGAACTGAAGGCTAAAGCTAACATCGAGTACGTCTATCTGCCCCCGGAGCAACGCGCGAGGATAAAGGCAGAAGAAGAGCAAATGGCCGAACTTGAAGCATCGGAGAAAGCAGAGAGCGTTCCCGACGAAGCCATTCAGGAGGACGGTTCGGGAGAGGAGCCTGCTCCGGAGGCTGAAGAAGCGGCAGAAGAAGCTGAAGCTGACGCAGAAGAGACCGGTGCCGACGAGGAAACGCCAGAAGAAGGCGATGAATCAGCCACCGCGAACGGCGCAGTCGAAACCGAGTCTGAAGGAGACGAAACCGACGCCGAGGATGGTTCCGGGCAGGAGCAATCCGGTAGCTAAACATCTTCGCTGCGCTCACATTGCCGTGCAGCGAAATAGCGGCATCCGGCAGTCGCCGGGGCAAATGCTTCGCATCGGCGGCGCAAACGGAAATACGAGCTTATGACTGGACGCCAGAAACGGGAACTGCTGATACTTATTGCCGTTGTCGCAATCGCACTGGTCGCGGGGAGTATCTTCCGCAGCTTCTCAGGCAACAAGGCACCGGAAGCGACGCAGCCGACACAGCGCCCTCGCGTGGCCGCCACCGTTAACGGGGCGGAGATCCTGTCAGGAGATGTTGACAAGTACTATAAGGCTACACTGAGCATGCTTGATATGGAAGACGACGAGATGCCGGCCCAGATGCGCCAGGAGGTACGCCGGACATCGCTGGCTCAGATAATAGACGAAACGCTGCTTATCAAAGGCGCAGAAGCACGGGGTATCTCCGTGACCGGCGAAGAGGTCGATTCCTTCATCGACTCTGAGATGAAAACCGGATTCCCCAACGAAAAGGAATTTCTGGAAAGCCTAGAAGCTGATGTCGGTTTCAACCTTGACGACCTCAGAAAAATGGTGCGCCCATGGATTGCCAAGGAAAAAATGCTGGTACTGCTCGCTGCCGACTTAGAAGTGACAGACGAGGAGGTCGACGCTGAACTTGAAGCGTACCGGGAGATGATGAAGGACCACCCGGGAGGCGAAGTGCCCCTGCCCCCTCGTGAAGAAGTAGCCGCAGTATTGCTTGAACGCAAGGCCGAATCCGAATACGAAATATGGCTGGATATGTTGCTGGCGGAAGCCGATATCGAAATCCTCGATCCGGAACTACGGTCTCCTGAACCCGAAAGGGGCACTTCGGTCGCGGCGTCAGAAGAATCCGGCGAGCAGAATCACAACGGCCACTTGGATACGGGCGCGCATCCCGGCGAAACGGCCAAATAGCTGCCTGTCGGCTGTTGGCCTGTGGCGCAACAGGTGTATAATTGGCCGTCTGAAATACAGGCTCGCGTGCCTACTACTACCGGGAGGGAAATCATCGTGAAAAGCAGCAACTGGGCCTACTCTTTTGAAGACGCCGACGGTTCTAACAAGGACCTGTTCGGAGGGAAAGGCGCCAATCTTGCAGCGATGACCGCGCTGGGGCTTCCGATCCCGCCGGGCTTTACTGTCACAACAGAAGCTTGTCTCCGCTATTTCAAGGACAACGCTAATCTGCACGACGAGATTAAGGCTGAAGTAAAAGAGCAAATCGCCAAGCTGGAAAGCAAGCTGGGGCGGAAATTCGGAGACCCCGCAAATCCACTGCTCGTATCAGTCCGCTCGGGTGCGAAGGCGTCCATGCCGGGGATGATGGATACCATCCTCAATCTGGGGCTTAACGACGAAACCGCCGAAGGGCTGGCGGCGCTTACGGATAACAAGCGGTTTGCACTGGATTCGTATCGGCGCTTTATCCAGACGTTCAGCGAAGTCGTCTTGGGCATAGACCTGGACGAATTCGAGGCAATACTCACGAACATCCGCGAAGCGGCGGGCGTCCATTACGACTATCAGATCCCGGCTGAGGCCCTGGAGAGGCTATTAGCGGAATACAAAAAGGTCGTGGAACGGCACCGGGGAAACGGGCTTCCTCAGGACCCGATGGAACAGCTTTATATGGCTGTTTCCGCCGTGTTCGCCTCGTGGAACACGCCGAGAGCGAAAACTTACCGCAGACTCAATGCAATTCCCGATGATCTAGGTACCGCCGCCAACGTCCAGGCGATGGTGTTCGGCAACATGGGAGATAACAGCGGGACGGGCGTGGCATTTTCGCGCAATCCCAGCACGGGGGAACACAAGATTTATGGCGAGTTTCTGGTCAACGCCCAGGGCGAGGATGTCGTCGCGGGCATTCGCACGCCCCGGAGCATTGATTCTTTACAGGAATTGATGCCCGAGCAGGCAGAGGAGCTGTTCGACACTATCGAGCGGCTGGACCAGCATTTTAAGGATATGCAGGACGTGGAGTTTACTATTGAGGAAGGCAAGCTTTACATCCTCCAGACGCGCAGCGGGAAGCGCACCGGTGCGGCGGCACTCCGAATCGCCGTGGAATCGCAGGAGCAGGGCTACTTTGACAAGGAAGAGGCACTGATGCGCGTGGAACCCTCATCGCTCGACCAGCTGCTGCACAAGCAGGTGGACCCGACCGCCCCCGCGAAGCCTGTTGCGGAAGGGCTGAACGCCAGTCCCGGCGCCGCGGTCGGACGCATCGTGCTGGACCCCGATCGTGCAACCCAGCTGGCCGCCGAAGGCCAGAAGCTCATCCTGGTGCGCAACGAGACCACGCCCGACGACATCCATGGCCTGAACGCCAGCGAAGGCGTGCTTACGGCGCGCGGTGGCATGACCAGCCACGCTGCGGTAGTGGCGCGCGGGATGGGCAAGCCGTGCGTCGCCGGCTGCACGGGAATGGAAGCGAACGAGGAAGCGGGCACGGTCACCTTTAAAGGCTACGACGGGACGCTGAAGGAAGGAGACTCCCTTACTATTGACGGAACGACCGGCAAAGCCTACATCGGCGAGCTGCCGCTGGTAGACCCCCAGATAGGCGATGATTTCGCCAAGTTTTTAGGCTGGGCCGACGAAGTGCGCCGCCTGGGTGTGCGCACCAACGCCGATAACCCCGTGGACACGCGGCGCGCCTACGAGTTCGGCGCGCAGGGCATCGGGCTGTGCCGCACCGAGCATATGTTCATGGAACAGGAGCGGCTGCCGCACGTGCGCGCGATGATACTCGCCGAGAACGAAGAAGAGCGGCGGGCGCACCTGGCCAAGATCAAGGAGTTCCAGCGCAGCGACTTTGAGGGTATCTTCCGTGAAATGCACGGATATCCCGTGACCATCCGTCTGCTGGACCCGCCGCTCCACGAGTTTCTGCCCCACGACGAAGAAGAAATCGAGGAGGTCATCCGCTCCGTCAAGGGCGACACAACCGAGGACGAGATCGCGCGGCTCAAAGCGCGAGTGCTCAGCCTGCAAGAATCAAACCCCATGCTCGGATTCCGCGGCTGCCGCCTGGGACTGATATATCCCGAAATCAACGAGATGCAGGTGGAGGCCATACTCGAAGCGGCGATCACCGTCAGACGCGAAGGCGAGCAGGTTGATCCGGAAATAATGATCCCGCTTTCCGGCGCCAGGGCGGAGCTGGCGCTAATTGAAGAAAAGCTGCGCCCCGTTGCCGAGGCCGTTTTCGAGCGCATGGGCGACCGTGTCGCATACAAGTTCGGCACCATGATTGAAGTCCCGCGCGCGGCTCTGACCGCGGACGAGATCGCCGAGGTGGCGGAGTTTTTTAGCTTCGGCACCAACGACCTGACGCAGATGACGCTGGGCATTTCGCGCGACGACGCGGAGGAGAAATTCCTGCGCCAGTATGTGGATATGGGCATCTATGCGGCGAATCCGTTCGCCCAGCTTGACCAAACAGGTGTGGGACGGCTGGTGACGATGGCGGTGGAGCTGGGCCGCAAAACCCGTCCCGACCTCAAAATCGGTATTTGCGGCGAGCACGGAGGTGACCCCTCCTCCATCGATTTCTGCCACCGCAACGCGTTCGATTACGTCAGCTGTTCCCCGTTCAGGGTGCCCATCGCCCGCCTCGCGGCCGCCCAGAGCGCCATTCGCGCGAAGCGGGGGGAGCAGGTGCTGAAGCGGCTGTGACCACAACGTGATACGGTGGAGGGAGTTATGTTCTACATTGAAGCGATTAATGCGCGTGAAGTCCTGGACAGCCGGGGCAATCCGACGGTAGAGGCCGAGGTTGTTCTGGACAATGGCAGTATCGGCCGCGCCATCGTTGCGTCCGGTGCGTCCACCGGCAAATTCGAAGCGTTGGAGCGCCGCGACGGCGACGCCAAGCGCTACCATGGCAAGGGTGTGCTTAAGGCGGTCACCGCGGTGGAAGAAGTCATCGCGCCGGAGCTTGTCGGCTTTGCCCTACCCGACCAGCGGTTAGTCGATACTCTAATGAATACGCTTGACGGCACGCCTTCCAAGAAGAAGCTGGGCGCGAACGCCATTCTCAGCGTCTCTATGGCTGCGGCTCAGGCGAGCGCCAATGCGCTGGGAGTTCCGCTGTTCGCCTTCCTGGGCGGCGCAGGAGCGCACGTGCTGCCGGTGCCGATGATGAATATCCTCAACGGCGGCGCGCACGCGGACAACACCCTCGATATCCAGGAGTTTATGGTCATACCTTTTGGCGCTCCATCGTTTCGCGAAGCTCTGCGCGCGGGCTCGGAGATCTACCATACACTCAAGGACGTGCTGAAGAAGATGAAGCTCGCCACCAACGTTGGCGACGAAGGGGGCTTCGCACCGAACCTTAAAACCCACGCCGACGCGCTGGATGCCATCGTCACGGCCATCAAGAAGGCTGGATACAAGCCGGGCAAGCAGATTGGCATCGGGCTGGACTGCGCCGCCAGCGGGTTCTACAAGAAGGGCAAATACCACCTGAGTGGTGAACGCAAGTCGTATAGCGCAAGCGGCCTGGGGAAATACTACGAGAAGCTGATTGACGAGTTTCCCATCGTGAGCGTTGAAGACCCGTTTGACGAAGAGGACTGGGACGGCTTCGCCGCGTTCACGAAGAAGCTGTGTAGCCGCGTCCAGATTGTGGGCGACGACATCTACGTGACCAACCGGGAGCTGATTGCGCGCGGCATCGCCGAATGGACATCCAATGCCGTGCTTATCAAGCTCAACCAGATTGGCACGGTAACAGAGACGCTGGAAGCCATCGAGATGACCCAGCGCACTGGCTGGAATCCCGTAATTTCGCACCGCAGCGGCGAAACCGAGGACACGTTCATCGCGCACCTGGCGGTAGGCACGAACGCGGGGCAGATAAAGACCGGCGCGCCGGCGCGCACCGACCGCGTGGCGAAATACAACGAGCTTCTGCGCATCGAGGAATACCTGGGAGTGTCGGGCAGCTACGCGGGCGAAGAAGTGTTCGCGAAATTCAGCGGCTAACCACTCGCCGTATCACAGCCACAGGATTCGGCTGCCCGAAGATTGCCCGTCCTACCCCAGGAATATAACCAGCAGGCGGCCTTTCCCCACGTCCTCGCGCTTGTCGCCGGTGAAGTCCACTGACAGCAGGTTCAGGCCTTCCCTCTGAGCCAGAGCTAGCAGCTCCGCCAGCCGCTCATCGTGGGTTTCGGGCGCGAACTCGAGCACTAGTGCCTGTTCCTGGCGCGGGTCAATCTCGTAGCCCATAACGCCCATGCCTCCGGGCATACCAGGGCCTACGCCACCGCCCCCGCCGCCAGAGCCGCCTCCGCGGCCACCGCCACCGCCTTGACCGCCCTGGCCGCCGCCCCTGCCACCGCCACCGCCGCCGCCGCCAAAGCCGCCACCGCCGGCATAGCGGTTCTGGTAGACCCACCAGCCCTTCTCGCGCGAGGGCAGCAGGTCCATATTGTCCAGGATGTTGTAGAGCTCAACCGGGTCGGCATAGTGAAGCTGGTAGAGGTCGATTTCGTTGGCGCCAGCGATTTCCTGCTCAATGCGCTCCTTACTGCTTACCAGGACGACCGGCTTAGTGAAATCTGTTTCCGGCGTACTGAATACAAGATAATCCAAGTTATGCGCCTCCAGGATTATCTGGAGGGCGAGGTCGAACGGGACATTTTCGAAGTTGCCTATGACGGTGTTGGTCGCGCCGTGCAGGTCCATCGCGTCGAACTGGCCGGCCTCGCGGAAGCCCTGCGCGCCATCTTCACCTTCTCCGCCGCCGGGAGGCTCAAGCTTGCTGGGACGTATGCTTCCCGTGGGTTCGTCCACCAGGTAGGGATCAATGATGATGCTGACGCCAGCCATTCGTGAAAGCAACATCAGGGTCTTGTAGAAGTTGTAACCCGACGTGGCAGGCAGATTCACCAGCACGTCCGACAGCTGGTGTTTAAGGTGCTGGTAGGCAAACGGCTCACGCGGCTCTTCCGCCTTCAGGCGCGGATAATCACTGTCGCCCTCCGCACCGTCGGCCACTGTTTCAAGCCGCTGCGTGCGCTCCGTTTTGGCGCTCATAGTCCGCGCGGTTGAGCGAAAGCGTGTCGTGCGAAGGTAGCTGCGTACATCAGCGATATCGCCTGGTGAGCCTATGAATACAACCTCTGAAATGGCTCCTTCCTGTAGCGCGGCGCGAAGTCCGTATTCCCCCTGGTCGCTGGAAATCACTCCCGCGTCATCTGCGATTATGGTCAGCTGCGTATCTAGCGAAAGTATTTCCTTGCCCTGCATCTGAGCAAGCGCTTGCTTCGCAGCCGATTTAACCGTTACGCTCTGATCCGGCTTCAGCACCGCGGGCTCCTCCGGCTCAGTCGCAGCGGGCTCCTCCACAAGACCTGAGAGCATTCCTTCAAGGTCGCGCACTTTCGGTTGGTCTTTTTCTTTCACGCCCGGCGAAAACAGCTCCACCAGCACCACGTGCATCGAGTAGTTGCCGTAACGGAAACTGCGGAGGTTCAGAATATTCGGATCGGTGAGCTGCAGGCGCAGCAGCACGCGGTTTCTGCCTTCCAGTGGACTTAGCTCCACGGAGGAGAGAAACCGCTGGTTGGCGACGATGTACTTGGGCTCGCTTAATTCTACGTTGCTCAGGGCGATTGTCAGACGGGCTTCGTCGGTGTCCATGAAGTACCGCGGCGACACGGAGACGCTGCCTGTATGCCGAAGCACCACGACTTCGCGGTCCGCGAAAACCGCGGTCTCCAATCCAGTGACTTCCGCCGGCCTGGCACCGGCAGCTATTGAGGCCACCGCTATTACAGCAATAAAAGCAAGTAACGATACGGCTCTTCTCATCGCATTCCCCTCAATATAGGCTTACAGGTATTATACTTAGACGCATACGCTGGTGTCACTGTTCCAGGCTCGTGCTCAGATTGGGGCAGTGTTACCAGAGGGAGATAAACCAACATGAGCAGGTGTATACCTTTTCAGGAAATGATCGCGCAAGGGCGACCGGAAGAAGCAGTTATTGGGCTTCTAAAGGAATTCGCGAAGGATCCTGATTACCTGGGCGCTATCTACAACCTGGGTCTGGCCTTTGACGCAATGGATCGGGGAAACCTCGCGCAACGGACCTACCGGCTGTATTTGGAGCTCGACCCGCAAGGCTACTGGGCTTCTCAGGCCAAAGCCAAACTGGTAGAATCAGGCGGGGTTACCCGGGAGGAGGAATAACCAGTGCCCACGAACCGGCAGGCCTTTTTTACAGCGCTGATAGTAGTCATCGCTGGCCTGATATTCTTATTTGGCTTTTATAATTCGGTGAGCCCGCTCGTCTATCGAAAGGCAGCACCAACCGAACCGATAGGCTACATCCATCAGCCCGTCAAGTACGGTAACGTGGGGCAGGGTCATTTGATAAGCGCTTTTATCTGGTCGTATCGCAACGCGCTTATCGTCCGCGCCGAACTGCATTACCGCGGGAAAGGCGACCCCGCGTTTCAGGGGAAAATGATGGAGCGCGTTGGAACTAGCGTGTACTACGTTGCGGAGATGCCCACCCAGCCGAAAGGCGAGGTTTTAGAGTACTACATCACAGCAATCGACTCCGGCGGAGCGTCGGTATCCATTCCCGAAAACGCCCCGGAAACCCACCTGCCAACGGTTCGCTGGAAAAGCCAGGTAAATCTGTGGATAGTATTGCTGCAACTTATCATGCTCATCGGGGCCGGCATTTACCTGTTGCACGCCCTTTACTACGCGCTGATGCTGGTGTTCGGCGGGATGGGCGACCTGGCGCAGAAGGCGACGGCCAGCCGGGCTCACGCGGCGATGCGCTGGGGCTGGCTCGCTTTGCTCATCGGCGGCGTCCCGCTGGCAATCTACATCACCGGTGTTTCGTTCGGCTGGCAGGAAGCCTGGGGCCCCTGGCCGTTCGGACACAGCCTGAACGACAGCCGCACGCTATACCTGCTGTTGTACTTCGGGATTATCCTGCTGCTCAGATGGGACCTCTTTCGCTTCACGCCGACCGCACCCCGAATCCCCAGGTTCTCTAATCGGATTTTTGGCTGGCTCATATTGCTGGGCTCGCTGCTAACGCTGCTTTCCTACGCAGTGCCGTATGCCAGGGTTTACCGTTAGGAGGACTGGATGCGCACACCTATCGCATTTTCCATCCTGGTGGTAGTTCTGATGCTCGCCGCCATACTGCCGCCGCATGTGCTTGCTGAAAAAGGCACCTACATGGCGGAGGTTGTGGATACGCTGGCGTCACCCGCAATGGACGGACGCGAAACCGGCACTTCGGGGCACTTCCTCGCCGCGAATTTTGTCGCGAGCGAACTGCAAAAGCTGGGCCTGTATCCGCTCGGAAGCTTACAGGTCGGTGACGAAACCTCCGACTACTTCCACCTTTTCCCGCTTACGTCGGGCAGCATTGAGGAAGACGCCGTAGAAGTCGCAGGGCGCAATATTGTCGCCTGGCTGCCAGGCAGCGAAAGCGCGGACCCCGCGGATGGCTGCTTCATCCTGTCCGCTCATTACGACCACACAGGGGCTTACACTGACGAAAACGCAGAACGGCATTACTTCCCCGGCGCAAACGATAACGCAAGCGGTGTGGCGGTTGTGCTGGAGGTGGCGCGGCGATGCGCCGTTCCGGGACGGCGGCCACGCAATCCTGTCGTTTTCGTGCTTTTTGACGCAGAAGAGCAAGGACTGATCGGCGCCTGCGACTTCGTGGAAAACCCGCCGGTACCGCTGGACAACGCGCTTATCATCAATCTGGATATGGTAGGCGCGCTCGGCAAGCGGGAATTGCTCGTGGCCTGCTCAGCAGAACAAGCCAATACGCATCCTGGCACCTTTTTCGCACAGCTGAAGGACATTGCCGCTAACGTTGACCTGGACATCAAGCTTATGCGAGAAGGCTGGGAAGCCAGCGACCAGTTAGCCTTTTACGAAAAGCACGTCCCGTTCATCTTTCTCTTCGGCGGACCCACAGCGGACTACGAGCGCCTGACTGACACTCCCGACAAGCTCGATTACGCTGGCCTGGAACGCATAACCGACTTCACCTGGAGGCTGCTGCACGACCTGGCTTCGCCGGCAAGCTACGAATGGGTCGACCTGGGAGAACGGGAGCGTCCCCAGGGAGCCAGACGGGGATTCCTCGGCGTTATCCCGGACTTCAGCGCCGAAGTTGACGAAGGCGTGGCTATTACGGGCACCGTTCCCGGCAGTCCGGCGGAAAAGGCCGGTCTGCTGGAAGACGACGTGATTATCGAAATAGACCGCAGACCAGTGCACAACCTCCAGGCTTTGGCAGACATCCTGCGCGACCTAAAGCCGGGCGATATTGTGGAAGTCGTGTACCTACGCGATGGCGTCGAACAGCGTATAACCGCACGCATCGCGGAAAAAGGCGAAGAAGAAGCCTAAACTCCAACGCGCGCACCGGGAGCGGGAGCATCTAGGTCTATCTTCGGCAGGTCCTCCAGCGAGGCCAGCCCGAATACCTCCAGGAAACGACCCGTAGTCACGTAAAGGAACGGGCGCCCGGGATGGTTGCTCCGCCCTTTCACCTTAATTAGACGCCGTTGAAGCAGCGACCGGAGGGGGCTTTCCGAGTTGACCTGCCTGACCTCCTCCACATCCGCCCGGGTTACCGGCTGACGGTACGCAACAATCGCCAAAACCTCCATCGCCTGCGGCGTCAGGCCGCTTTCGCGAAGCTCGGTGAAAAATTCGCGCAGCGAGTGGTAAATTTCGGGACGCGTCGCCAGCCGGTAGCCGCCGGCAATAAAACTCACCAGCAGGCCGAGCGGTTCCAGCATCCGGTTAGCTTCTTCCGCCGCGACCGCAAGTTCGTGCGCTTTGCAGCCGAAATGCTCGACCAGCTTCTCGGCGGGCACTACCCGTCCCGCGCGAAAAAGAATCGCCACGAACTCGGCCAGGCGGTTGGATCCCGGGCTATCCGTCATAGCGCTTTCACCACGTACGCGCGGATTATGGTATCTCCCACTTCGACTGCACGAACGGTCTCCATTCCCCACACGACCTTTCCGAAAACGGTGAAGTTTTCGTCCAGGCGGCGGTTGTCGCCGAGATTGATGAAGAACTGCGCACCCGCTGAATCCGGAACGTAGGTTTTGGTGTCGGTATCATAGAGCTTGGCGAACGATATCGTGCCGGGGTCGTGGTGCGCGTAATTTGTTTCGTCGGGGATACGCATGTCCAACTCCATCCTGTCCTGCTGCTCTTCGGTGAGCTGGCCCGCCTGCACGACAAAGTCATTTACCACGCGGTGCACAACTATCCCGTCGTAGTAGCCTTCAAGCACCAGCCTGAGGAAGTTGTCCGCTGAAAGCGGCGCGATCTCCGGATACACTTCGACGAGGAAGCTGCCCTTGTCCGTGTCGACGTTGACGCGCACCGTCTTCATATTTTCGCCGCCCAGTTCCTCCACGCCAAGCAGCCTATCGGCGCCGCTCGAAAGCCCCTTAGCCTCCACGACCGCAGGCGCGAATGCAGCAATGGCCATTAATCCCAGCAGAATCCATCTAGCCCGCATCATCGTTCTCCTCCCGGTATAACGCACTGAGCGTTTCCAGCGCGAGCTCCTCACTGTCGGCGAAGTCCACCAGCCTTATCTCGCTGAGCGTCACTTTCAGCTTTGGCGCGACAATCATGGCAAATCCTCCCGGCTCCAGGGGCACTGTATCCACAAAAGGCTCCAGGGCGCGACCATTCAGACCGGGGAAGATGCGCAGTGTGCCTGCCGCCTCCGGTACGTAGGCCACGCCGATAAGCTGGGGCCGCGAAAAGTCCACCGCAAACGGAATCTCCTGCCATCCGCATAGCGGAGTCGCCGTGCCGTCCGCGTATTTAAACAGCCGATACGTACCGTCACGCGCGACGATAAAAGCGTAATACGAGGGCTTTTTATCGTGCAGGCTGAAGCGAAAGGCGATTCCATAGCCGTTTCCCTCCTCGCCTTCGACATCCGTAATGATAGCGCTGAGCAGCCCCGCGCCCGCCACCGGCTCGGCGCGATAGCTCACGGCCATAGTGTCGCCCTTCGTGTTATCAATCTCGTAGCGCCCCTCGCGATAGCCAAAGCGCGCTTTTGCGGATTGCCCTTCCAGCCAGCGTTTGCTCGTGAAATTGTCGCTGAACACTACAGGCAACTCATGCTCACGGACGAATCCAAAGATACCCGCCTCCTCCATCCTGGCTTCATATTCCTCCTCCCTGACTCGCCAGCGAAAAGCACGGAAGCGCACTCTCGCTCCCGCCGAAGCGAACATTCCCACACCGCCCTTGTCCAGGGAGAGGTCTCTGAAACTGTCCAGAAGCATCCCGTTGAGATAAAGCTCGAAGCGCGTGCCCTCGGATATAACCTTGAGCGAGTTACGCCCTGCAGGATTGATTAGCGACGTTTCGGTAAGGGGATAGGCGTAAGTGCGACGGCTTTCCCGGTTCACCAGCCACACGCAGTAGTAGCCGTCGGGAAATATGGAAAAAAGGTAAAAAGAGGCGCGTCCCGATGGGTCCTCTTGATAATGAAAGACCAGCCCACCGTATATTTTATCGGATACGATGGAGTCGTAGAATTCCATATCCACCGAAATCGTGTAGTTCTCAAACGCATCCGTAAGGGCGGAAAGCGAACCGGTGTCGCTTCTCATCGCGTCAATTTCGTAGTACGCATCCTCGCGGTTGTAAGCGAAATCGGTATCGCCGATAGCTCCTTCGTAGAAGTATCCGGCTTCACCGTCGAAGTCCTCCTGTATGAAAAAAACTTCGGCGGCCCACGCAGCACCCGCCAACGCAAGCACGAGCATAGCGAGGATAGCAATCCGGGATATAAGCATCAGCAACATTGTAAGGCATCTCTAAGCGCAACGGAAGCACAAGTAATGCCGCCTGTGTTAAAATAAACCAGTTACACGTGCGATTATGGCCAGTGGGAAAACAGATGTAGACTTTACTTCGTTTGCGACCGAGGCGCTGGGTTCCCTCAGCAAGTCCCAGAACCTTGAAAACCTGTTCGAAGTATTCTACAGGACTGCTTCGGAGCACCTAGGTGCCCGCAGCATGAGCTTCTGGGTTTACAGCGCAGCCGAGCACTCCATTCGAAGCAAGTACCTTATCGGTGACCATTTGTCCTCGCTGACCAAGGGCCACGTAATCAGTCTGGACGAGGAAACTGAGCAAAACCCATTTTCAAAGCTGTCCCGGCGTATGGTTGTCCTCTCAGGGAAGGAAGTACCCCGGCAACTGGGCGCCTTCGGCATTTTGCCTGAAGATATAAAAACGGCGTATCTGGCACCGGTAGTTCTGGGTGCACAGCTTCTGGGAATCATTGTGCTGGCATCCACCGAACCGCCCGCTTCCAAAGACTCGGTGGAAATGCTCGAGGAATGCCTGCCGCTAGTTGCGCTGGCCTTCAGCGCCCTGAGCCACGAGCCAGCTCAGGACAAGCGCCTGCTGCAAATGCGCCTGCTTCACCAGATTACCGAAAAGGCGCTGATGAGTCTCAATCTGGACGACCTTCTGGATTCGACAGCGCGCCTGCTAAGAAGCTACTTCCATTATTACAACGTCTACATCTTTATCTACGATCAAGAGAATGATATCCTTGACCTACGGGCTCTGGCTGGCGAGTTCGAGGACAGGATTACGCTGCCCATGTCGCTGCGCATACACGAAGGCTGCACCGGGCGAGCCTTCCGTACCCACAAAACCTACTACGCACGGGACGTACGCACCGACCCCGAATACCGTCCGGAGTTTCCCGGACCACTCGAAGCCCTCTCCGAGCTAGCCGCGCCGATCATGCAGGGCGACAATATCCTGGGCGTTCTCAACGTCCAGGCGAACGAACCCGACAGCTTCGACGAGTTCGACATCGAGTCGATCAACACTCTCGCCAATGAGCTGGCCAGCGCCATAATGCGCGCCAACGACTACGAGATTCTTAAAAACTACTCGCAGCAGCTTGAGACCTACCAGTCGCAGATGGAGCAGGACCTGCGCGTATCCGAGCAGATTCTGAACATGAACGTCCCGATGGATTTCGTGTCCCCCAACCTGGACAGCACACTGCACTTCCACGCCCACCACAGCATCGGAGGCGACATAGCGTTGCTGCGCATGTCCGGCGAGCACTCCTATATCATTGTCGGCGATGTAAGCGGACACGGCATCAGTTCCGCCCTGATTTCCACCTCCACGTTCTCGTATCTGGACAATATGCTGGCGCGCTCTCCGACTGTCGAGGCAGTCGTACTGACACTTAATGATTTCTGGACGGCCAATTTCAAAGAGCTGGGCTACTACGCCACGTTCTTCGTGGGGCGGGTGCACAACGCAACCGGCGCCATGGAGTACGTGAACTGCTCCCATCCCAAGCCCATCCTGTACCAGAACAGCAGCGGCACGCTGACCAACCTAGACAACACCGTGCCGCCTATAGGGTTATTTGACCTGGACAAGGAAGCCCAGGTAAACCGACAGTGGCTCAAGCTGGCGCCGGGAGACAAGCTGACGCTTTACACCGACGGTCTGCTCTCGGAGTTCCCCGAACCCGGCAGATTCTCCGAAAGCGACCTTCACACGCTCATCAGCCGCTTTTCCAACCTGCCGCACCCCATCTTCCACCAGTTCGTGCTGTGGAACCTTCGCAAGATGCGGCGCGGCTCAAAGCCGGACGACGACGAAGTATTTTTGAGCCTTTCGTATTCCTCGGTGCCCAAGGTCGGGCATTACTTAAACAGCATGGACCAGACGCTCAAACTCATCCGCAAGGTGGGGCGGCTTACGCTGGGTATGAACCTGCCAGGTGCGGCGCTGGGACGGTTGATGACCGTGCTCGAAGAAACCGCCTTGGCGCTGCTGGCGCGCAAGCGCGACGACGGGCCTCCGCCGCGCGTCTTCGTCTCCATAGACTTCCAGCCGAAGAGGTTCAACGTCACGCTGCTCGACGCCAATCTCTACCTTGCCGAAGAAAACCTGCTGGAAGTCGACGGCTCAGTCCCGCCCCTGGAAAAGCAGCTCCCCTCCGGCGCATTGCAGATGGTCAAGAACAAGGTCCCGGACGTGCAGATTAAAAAGATTGAGAAAGGCCTGCTCTTCGTCTGCCCGCTGGAGTAGGCAGCTCCTATCTCAACTATCCTCTAACCTTAACAGCCTGCGCAACACAGCGTCCGGCTGGTCGCTGAAATCATCGTAGAATTGCGAGACGGCGAAGAACAGCGCTGGAGTGTGCAAAAATACCGCTTCGTCCGCCAGCTTCGCGATTTCGCGCGCAGACCGTGCGGGCGCAACGGCAACCGCGACAACGAGCCTCGCCACCTTGGGCGCGTCCGGCTGGCGGAAGACCTTCAACGCCGCCTTGAGCGTGGCACCGGTGGCCACACCGTCGTCTACAAAAATGAGCGTGCGCCCGTCAAGCGGCGGAAGCTCCTCACCGTTGCGGTAAAGCTCCTTATAACACTCGATACGCTTGAGCTCGGCGTCCTTGGTACGCTGCAGGTAGCGCTCCTCCGCCAGCGTCGCGTCGGAAACCACGACCGTTCCCGTCTCCGCCACCGCGCCGATGGCATATTCGGGATTTCCCGGCGCGCCAATCTTGCGCACGATAAAGACGGTCATCGGGATGTTTAGCGACCGTGATATCTCCGCGCCCACTTCAATACCGCCGCGCGGAAGCGCAAGGATTATCGGGTCGGGCCAGTTCTCCACTAGCGGCTGGAGTTCTTCAGCCAGCTTCCGCCCCGCCTCCGCACGGTTGGCCAGCAGCATGGGTTCATTGTAGCATCGCGTCTAATGCGGTGTATAATCTCGGCCGTGTTTGACGTGCGGGAAGAAAAGCTCATGGACGAAGCCCTTGCGCTGGCGCGGGAAGCGGCGGCGGCGGGAGAGGTACCGGTGGGTTGCGTCATTGAACTGAACGGCGAAGTAATCGGGCGCGGCGCCAACTGCACGGTGCGCAACTCCGACCCCACAGCGCACGCGGAGATGGTGGCGCTGCGCGAAGCCGCCACGAAGTTCGGCGACCATCGGCTGGAAGGGGCGCGCCTGTTCGTCACTGTCGAGCCGTGCCTGATGTGCCTGGGCGCGATTCTGCTCGCGCGCATCGCCGAAGTGTACTACGGGACCGACGAGCCAAAGTTCGGCGCTGTGACCTCACGGTTCGCGCTGGCGGAACACGAGCGATTCCGCAAGGTCGGCTTCCACGGCGGGCTGCTAGCCAACGAGGCGAAGGAGCTTATGGCTGAATTCTTCGAGCGTCTGCGCGCGGAGGGCGGCGATTGAGAATCCGCTTCTACCGTCCGCTGTTTCTCGCCGTGGCCATCCTGGGAATGCTGCTTGCGCTGTCCTTGCAGATGAAGACCGGCCGACATCACGAGACGATATCCTTTTTCTTCTGGGACTACTGGCTGGACACGCTCAAGCACCTGGGCGGCTTCATCCTCATAGGTTTCGCCTATTTCGTCGGCGTATTCCGCGGGCGCGAGATCTCGTTCGGCGCCTACGCCCGCACCATCTGGCCGGTGATGGTTTTCGGCGCACTGAGTGAGTTAGTGCAGCTCTGGATACCCACGCGAAGCTGCAACTTCTTTGACTTACTGGCGAACACGCTGGGCCCGCTTCTGGGCTACCTGATCGTGCTGCTCCTTACGCCGAAATTGAGCGCGGAAAGCCCGCAGGATGCGGGCCCCTAGGCTGCCCTGAAAACGCTTGAAAGGGCAGGATTGTGGGTAAAATCTAGGTGAACGAAATTATTTAGTGATTATTATGGACAAAACGCTGAAACTGGCGAATATCGAGCTGAAACTCCCCCCGGACGAACTCATGGTATCTCCGCTGAGGCTGCTGGTCTCGGGCCTGGCAAGCCGCTTCCCCGGGTTCACCGTCGACGAGATCGAGGACCTGAAAGCCTCCATTGGCGAGGCGTTCCTGGCGGTCGCCGACCGGTGCAAGACGCTGAAAGGCGCGATTACCGTCCGCTGGAGCGAGACGCAGGAGAACCTGAGCATCCGCATCACCGACCCCTCCCACACCTTCACCAAGGTTGAAAACGTGCCCCTCTTCCAGGTGCTGGAGAGGGTGGCGGACGAGATTTCGGTGGGCGAAGGCGAGGAGCCGGCTATCCGTCTACGCTTCAACCTGAAGGAGCGGCGCAAGCCCCTGTTCAAGGATTAGCCCTCCGCCGTTCCGATAGATTACAATGAACCCATGGGAAAAGGGCGTGACAGGGACGCGCCGTCCGAGGATTCATCCTCGCAGGGAGCGCTGACCGAAGCGGAAGAGCGCGAACTGTTTACCGCCTACCGGGATAATCCCAGCGAAGAACTCACCGCCCGCATTCTCAAGCAGTACGAAAACCTCGTCTATCATATCGCTCACAAGTACTCCCCCGGCCGAGAGAGCTTTGAAGACCTGGTGCAGGTCGGGATGATCGGGCTGGTACAGGCGATTCGCCGTTTTGACGTGGGCAAGGGTTGGCGCTTCTCCACCTACGCTTACCAGACCATCCGGGGGGAAATCCAGCGCTACTTCCGCGACAAGAGCTGGACCATGTCCGTGCCCCGGCAGGTCAAAGAGCAAAGCCTTAAGGTATTCGCCGTCGAGAGCACGCTGGCGCTGAAGCTCGGATGCTCCCCCACCCCCGCCCAGATTGCCGAGGAGGCCGAGCTTACGGAGGAGCAGGTTCTGGAAGCTATGGAACTGGGAAGTGCTTACCATCCGGTGAATATCCTGGAGGAAGCCGTATCGGAAGAGACCGCCGTCTCGCCCACTACCCGGGAAAGCCCGATATCCGAAGTGGAAAGCGACCTTTTCTGGCAGCACATAATGGCGTTTTTGACACCCAAGGAAGCCGACGTGCTGCGCCTGAGATTCTGGGACGGCCTGCCGCAGCGCGACGTAGCGATAAAGCTCAACACCTCCCAGATGAACGTGAGCCGGCTTCAGCGTCAGGCGCTGGCGAAACTGAGGAACCTGCTCCGCATAGAGGACCTCCCATTCTAGAGCAGAAAACTTTGGCTTCTGCGTTATAATCTTCCTGCGGCGATGAAACTTCACATCCGACAGATGACGCCGGCAGACCTAGACGAGGTACTGGCTATCGAGCAGTACTCGTTCCCCACGCCCTGGACCCGCACGGTCTACGAAAACGACTTGAAAAACAATCCCCGCTCCCGGTTTTTCGTGGCGCTCAACGACAGCGAAGACGGCGAGCTATTGGGATATATCGGCAATTGGGTAATCGAGGACGAGTGCCACATAGGAACCATCGCCACCAAGCGGGAGATGCGCGGCCGGGGTATCGCCGAAGCGATGCTGATACACACCGCGCGCATGTCGCTCGCGGAAGGCGTCACCTATATCATCCTGGAAGTCAGGGAAAACAACTTCGCCGCCATAAACCTGTACAAGAAGCTGGGATTCAAGCGCGTGGGTTTGAGACGCGGCTACTACAGGGATACGGGTGAAAACGCGCTGCTGCTGGCATTGCACGACCTGGAGAGCCTTGCGGCGCGCGACATTGCGCCCTTCCTGGCGCAAACGGAGGAAAAAGCCGTTGAATAAACGATATATGGCACCACTTGCGATCGCACTCGCTGCATTACTGCTGGCTGGCGCTTTGTCCGCGCCCGCCCAGAGCACGGAAGACGAGCATGCAGCAAAGCCCGAGCCCATTATCAGCCGGGAAGCCATCGACCAGAGCACCTTTTTCTTCTCGCTGCCGCCGCGGCATGGAAATACCGAGAGGATTACATTCACCGATCTGGTTTACGAGAACAACGCCGTGCTAATGCTGTGGACAACCGCATGCCCGCTGTGCAAGCTTGAAGTGCGGCATATGAACAAGCTCGTAGAATGGGCGGAAGAGCATCCGGAGGCGAATCTGCTCGTCGCGTCGGTAAATTTCGACGCCCTGGGCAGCCGGGGCTTAGAACAGGCCTACTGGGATAAGGCAGCGCTCCCCAAGTTTGACGTATACTGGGATCCCGGCGCCCGGCATTTTGATGAAGATGTATGGCTAGTAGAGGAAAAGGGCCTGCCGCTGACCTTTTACCTGGCGCAGGGGGGCTTGCCAGTGCGCATCGTCACCGGATTCAGCGCCGACCTCGTCGAATTCGCCAAACAAGAGTTCCTGCCGGAATCAGCGAAGCGTCCTGCTAAGTAACCGGAGACGGGAAACTCGGCTAATAAGGCCGCTCAGGATGCTGCGTGTATCCGCTGAGCTTTGACCGCAAGCGTTGTTAGTCTTCCGACTCTTGCAGGCGCTTCTCGACTTCCGCGAGTTCCGCTTTTAAATCGTCCCGGTATTCTTCAAGCAGCCTGCGCTGCTCGTCCCTGTTAAGGTACCGGCGGGAGATGCCGCCTTCCAGGCCGCAACAGCAACATCCGCCGTTAGACCGCGTGCTATGACGCGTGCCATGATCGGTTCTTGGGCTACAGCAATTCATCATAACTCCTCCAAAGTGTGTTTAGACAGCACGCTATATACCTGAACCACAACACAAGTTCATCTCGTGTTCACTACAACAACAGTCACAGAGCATATCCCGCCAGCTCTCCAGCGCTCCAGGTACCGGCCTGTAATGCACATAATTAGCCTGCTTAACCGGTTTAATAAGACCCGCATCCCTAAGCACGCGCAGGTGCTGCGAAACCGCCGGCTGAGACAGGCCCAGGCGCGCCGCCAGGGCGCACACGCAGAGCGATTGCTCGTTCAACATCATCAGGATGCGAAGGCGCGGTTCCGA
>JAOZQG010000033.1 GCA_029932365.1 bacterium
CGAGCCGTGCGGTCTACCTGGACGACTGGGAGGGCGACAAGGTCTTCGTTGCCTTTGAGCTGAACTCAACGTCCATTTATTCCCCCATCAGCGGAGGCGGTGCGTGGGTGGACGACGTTGACCTGCACGAGCGTTCTGATTCGCCTAGCATAAACGGCATCACGCCGGCGGACGATTCGGATGTTTCAGGCGATGTGCTAATTGAGGTGGATGCCACCGACGACGAAGAAGTGACCTTCGTCGAATTCTGGATTGACGGGGATTACGCGGGCGCGGACAATTCGGAGCCGTTCAGTTATTCGTGGAACTCGCGGTACGTTTTCAACGGCGACGCTGTCGTTACCGCGCGCGCCTACGATCGCGACGAGCAGTCGGACGAGGTGGAGGTCACATATCACGTCAGCAATCCGGTATTCACCCCGCTTTATGCATTTGACTTCGAGGACGCCGATCACCTGGCGGACCACTGGCAGATAATCGACGCAAGCGGTCCCGGCACCTGGCAGAGAAGCACTTACCGCTTTTTCCGCGGGGACTACTCGGCATATTGCGGACAGCCATCTACGCACAAATACGGCGCTTACGAATACGACTGGCTGATAACGCCTACGGTGGACCTGACGGGCGTGACTGGCCCGTTTTTGTACTTCCACCACTGGTGGGACACGGAAACCAATTACGATTACGCCAAGGTCTACGTAACGACCGACCTGGACACCTGGGATTTCCTCGGCCGCTATGACGGGAGCGGCTCGTGGCAGTACGACACCTATGACCTTTCATCCTACAACCAGCCGGTGAAAGTAGCGTTTATGCTGGACAGCGACCCGTATGTCGTGGGAGAGGGCTGGTATCTGGACGACGTGATGCTGCGCGCCTTCCCCACAGTGGACAGCCTGACGCCGGAGCGCGCAGTGCGCGGCGAGACGCTCACCATCGCCGGGGAGAACTTCGGCGACGCCCATTACCCCGGTGCGCTGGAGCTCGCCGGGCAC
The DNA here is from genome assembly GCA_029932365.1 of bacterium. Lineage (GTDB taxonomy): Bacteria > 4484-113 > 4484-113 > 4484-113 > 4484-113 > JAGGTK01. The sequence continues at coordinate 996 of JAOZQG010000033.1, forward strand.
GGCTCGGTACTTGCCGGCGAGATTACAAGCTGGAGCGACAGCGAAATAGTGCTGGATGTCCCCGGCGACACAGTAACGGGCAACGTGTGGCTCTGGGGCTGCGACACCGGGGAAAAACTCACCATCGTCCTGCCTCCGCCGACGCTGGGCGGCCTGACGCAGTACTAGACGGGTCCGCTAGTGGTCCACTTCGTTAAGGCTGGTCTTGAAGCCCGCCTGCACCAGGTCGTGCAGGTGCACCATTCCCACCGGTCTTCGCTTGGCGTCCACTATCGGCAGAAGGAATATCGGGCGGGGCTTGTGGTTTTCCATCATCTCCAGCGCCTGGCGCGCCAGTGCACTGTTTTCGATTACGGTGGGCGTGGGGGTCATAAGCTCGGAAGACGGCGTGTTCATCAGCTCCTCCACCGTGCCCTCCCAGCGCTCCATAATCCGCCGAACGTCGCCATCGGTTATTATGCCCGCGAGCACGCCAGAATCGTCCACGATGCTGACGCCTCCGAGCATATAGCGCGTTATGGCCTTGAGCGCCTTGCGGAAGCTGTCGCTTGCGTGCACCGTCGGATTGGTCGCCTCGCCCTTAAGCAGGTCAACCACCTTGAGCGTCAGGCGCTTGCCCAGCATACCGCGCGGGTGAATGACCGCGTAGTCCTCCACGCGGAAGTCCTTCAGCCGCATCAGCACCACGGTCAGCGCATCCCCCAAAGCCAGTGTCGCCAGAGCCGACGCCGTGGGCACCAGGTTATCCGGGTCGCTTTCCCGGACATCGCCAATGTGCAGGTGCACCGTCGCGCGACGCGCAAGGGTCGACTCTGGATTGCCCGTGATGGAGATAATGGGGATTTCCAGATACGAAAGCGCCGGCAGCAGACCGACGATTTCGCCGGTTTCGCCCGAGTGGCTCAGGACGATTACGACATCGTCGCGGGAAACCAGGCCCAGATCGCCGTGGAAGCCCTCTGCCGGGTGCAGAAAGGCGGCGTGAGTGCCGGTGCTGGTAAGCGTGGCTGCAATTTTCTGGGCGATGTGGCCCGACTTGCCGATGCCGGTCAGAACCACGCGCCCCCGGGTCGAAAGGATAAGCTCAACGGCCTTAACGAAATCTTCGCCCAGTTCGGGCAGCAAGGCGCTAACGGCTACGGCTTCGTTTTCGATAACGCCGCGCGCCATCTCAAGAATGCCCTCCGGAGTTCGCTCTCCGTCGCTCACGGCGTGATTATATCAGAGCCTGCTTCCGTCCTGATATAATCAAAGCGGTGTACGAAGAGGGGCTTGTCTCGGTCGTGATTCTCAACTACAAGACCGAGCGCTATCTGGACGAGTGCTTGCGCAGCGTAAGGCAACAGGATTACGCCCGCCTGGAGCTCATTTTGGTCAACAACGCCAGCCCTGGATTCTCCCGCGAAATCATTCAGCGGTACAATCCCGACGTTTTCATCGATAATCCACGCAACGCCGGGTTCGCCCGCGCGAACAACCAGGCCATTTCGCGCGCACGCGGGGAATACGTGCTGCTGCTGAACGCGGACGCGAAGATTCCGCAGGGCTTCATAAACGCCGGAGTGGCGGAGTTCTCCCGCGATAAAGCCATCGGTTCGGTAGTGCCGCGCATCGTGCGCTGGGACAATCCCCAGCTTATCGAAAGCACCGGGCATTTGCTGCGCACCGACTTCACCGCGGCCCACCGCGACCGCGACCTGCATATTGTTGAAGCGAGCCGCAAGGCCGGATACGTCTTCGGCGGCACCGCCGCGTGCATAATCTACCGGCGCAAGATGCTGGAGGACGTGCGTTTCGGTGACGAGTATTTCGACGAAAGCTTCTTCGCCTACTTCGAGGACGTGGACCTGGACGTTCGTGCGCAGCTTCTCGGCTGGAAAGCGTGGCATCAGCCGGCGCTCGTCGCCGAGCACATCTGCGGCGGCTCGGGCGAGCGACGAAGCACGCGCCTGCAGCTAATCGCGGAGAAAAACCGCTATCTTGCATTGGCGAAATGGCTGACCGTCGCCGACTGGTGGCCCCGTCTGCCCGCGATGGCAGCATACGAGGCTTATCATTTCCTGCGCACCCTCGCACGGCCGCACCTTTTCCTGGCGCTATTCAGTTACCTTTATTATCTGCCAAACACGCTACGCAAAAGGATGCATCTGCAGCGGCGCAGGAAGCTAAGGCCTGCTGTGTTTCGCTCCATGCTCACCTCTCGCTTCGCAGATACCCATACCGAGCGCCCCGCCCAGGCCAAACCGAAAGAGCATCCGGTAACGGCGTCGGTGATTGTGGTCAACTATAACGGCCTGGCGCACACGCGCCGCTGCCTGGACGCGCTAAGCCGCCAGACGTTTGACGATTTTGAAAACGTAATCGTGGACAACGGAAGCGACAACCGCGAAGGCGAAATCCTGCAACAGGAGTACTCCCAGGCTCGCGTGCTGCTTGCGGGAAGAAACACCGGTTTCGCTGGAGGGGTTAATCTGGGATACGCCGCCGCGCGGGGCAAGTACGCCGTGCTGCTCAACAACGACGCGGAGCCGGAACCGGAATTTTTAGCGGAACTGGTAGGCGCCATGGAGGACAGCGGCGCCGACGCGGGCTGCGGCGTGCTCATTGAAGAAGGGCGGGAGCCGACGAACGACACGCTTAGCGTCCTAGGGCGCACCATCCCCGGCGTGTTTGGCGACGAAGCGCTGACCTTTTACCCGTCGGGAGCGGCGGCGATTCTGCGCACCGCCTCCATCCAAGCGCTGGGCGGAAAGCCCTTTGATCCGCGCTACTTCATCTACCATGAAGACGTCAGCCTGGGATTTCGCATCCGGCTAGCGGGCGGGCAGGTCATCAAAATCCCCCAGGCGCGGGCGAAGCACCGCGGCGGCGCAACCACACGCAGCCTGCGCCGTGCGGACGTGCGCTACTTCCAGACCCGCAACCGGATTCTCAACCGCCTAATTTATTTTGAAAGCACGACGCTCCTCCGCATCTGGCCGCTGTGTCTTGCCGAGAGCATCGCACGCCATCTGCTGGCACTGGCTTCATGGGACGAGCTTAAAGCCACACTTCGGACCGACGGGTTCTTGCTCGGCTGCTTTTCTTATATTGCCCGCGAACGGGGAAGACAGGGGCGGCTGCGTTACACGCAGCCCCTAGCCAAACGTGCCGGTACTCCGGTACGTGATAGGGCTTACCTGCATTTGCTATCGGGGAGAGTCGGCGCCAGAGATAGCATCGCAGATCGGCTTGCCCTCGCCTGGCTCAGGCTTGCGCGGCTGCCCGTGCGGGAGAATACAGGGCAGCGCCTTTGATATAATCTGGCCGTGCGGCTGCTTTACAACGTCCTCCTGGTACTGCTTTCGCCGCTGATCTATCTCGCAGCCAATTTGAACCCGAAGCTGCGCCGGGGGATGGCCGAGAGGCTGGGACGCTGGCCTGACCCCGAGCGGATCCCCCCGGGCAAGGGCAGAAACGTGTGGCTGCACAGCGTGTCCGTCGGCGAGGTGAAGCTGCTTCAGCCGTTAATCACCGAATTGAGAAAGCGCATCCCGGACACGACGTTTTTCACCACGACGATTACGCCGTCCGGCCGCGAAGTGCTTGATGGCATCGCGCATAGCCGGAAGGACGTGGTTGCATCCTATTTCCCACTGGCGGATCTTCCCTGGGCGGTCGCGCGGTTTATCAATGCCGTCAGGCCTCTCGTCTATATCGCCACAGAAGCGGAAGCCTGGCCCAACCTGCTATCCCAACTGAAGCGGCGCGGCGTTAAGTCACTGCTGGTAAACGCCCGAATCTACCTGTCCAACAAGCCCGCCTGGAAGCTGGCCCTGACTAAGATGCTGCTGCGGGACTTCGACCGCATCGTCTGCCAGTCGCAGGAGTTCGCCGACGCATTCGCTCAAATCGGCGTGCCGCGTGAAAAGCTCACCGTCTGCGGGAATATAAAAAGCGATATAGCGCCCGAAACCTGGACGAAGGAGCAGGTGGTGCGGCGCAAATCGGAGCTGGGCTGGCAGCAGAGGAAAGTGGTTACCGCAGGTTCAACGCATCCGGGCGAGGAAGAGGCCGTCTTAGACGCCTATCGCCAGCTTCGAAGCGCCGAGCCAAGCTGGACGCTTGCGCTGACTCCACGCCACCCGGAGCGCGGGGAAGAAGTGCTGGCCCTAACTGAAAAGCTCAACCTTGCTGCGCAGCTTCTGAGCCGGATGGGCGAGGGCGAAATCCACGACATAATTGTGGTGGACAAGATGGGAGCACTGCTGGACTACTACCGCATTGCCGATGTCGTCATCCTTGGCGGTACGTTCAATCCCCGCATCGGAGGCCACAACGTGCTCGAGCCGGCGCATTTGGCCAAACCTATCATCACCGGCCCGCACATAGATTCCATAGTTGACCAAGTTACCCGCCTGCGCGAAGCCGATGCCATTATCGAGGTCACCCATGAACAGCTGGCGCAAGCGTTACAAACACTAGCGGCGAATGAAGAGAAGCGACTGAATACCGGAACCCGCGCCGGGGCAATTGCACGCTCGCTCGCAGGCGCGACCGCGTGCACCGTGCGTGCGATACTTGAAGAGCTTGGCCAAGCCTAGGCGGGTTCGCAAGGAACTATGAGATTTTCAGCTATTTCCCTGCGCCGCTCCGCATCTACCTGCTGGTTGATGAGTTCAGCGTCCGGCGCCTCTCCGTCTTCGGGATTGAGAAACGTGTATAGCTGGCTCGCCGCATACAGCATCTCCCAATCGCAACAGGGGACGTTTTTGCCCGCTACAGGCAGGTTAGGCTGCATTAAGAGACCGCCACACGGCCAATTGACCGTATGTTGCGGCAAGTACGTAACCAAGCGGTCGTCGTCTTCCCAGTCGAGGAAACCGAACCGCACGAGAATCGGTGCGCCGCCATCGTATCTGCTCACGCTGAATCCGTAGTAGCTCTCACCCGCGAAATGGAAGTTCATCCGGCGCGCCATCACGTGAAAGGCCGACGAATAGAGCCTGAAAACCAGGAAGTCAATATCCCGGTGCTCCCGCGGGTATTCCTCCAGGGTCAGCGCTTCAACACCCCATCCACCGCAAACCCACAGGCCGAGATGCGCCTTCTCCGCGGCGTCCACGAAGCGGTGCAGGTAGTCAATTTGCTTCTTTCTTATAAAGGTTGGTTCATATAAAGTGTCCAAGCCGTCTTCTCCCGCATCTATCTTTCATCGTCGGTTTTGTCGGACGCCGTTGCGGAAACGGCTTCCCTCGCTCTTTCCTCCTTGACGTAGAGCTGAAGGACATCGCCTTCCTGCACGTCCGCCGTGCCTTCGATTTTAAGGCCGCATTCAAAGCCTTCCGCAACTTCACGAACGTCATCCTTGAAACGCTTGAGCGAGCCGAGCTGTCCCTCCAGCACCTGCTCGCCGTCGCGAATAAGCCGGTAGTATGCGTTGCGCACCACTTTGCCCGAGGTCACCATACCGCCGCAAATGACCGCGTTCCGCTCGGTGCGGAATATCGCGCGCACTTCGAGTTCGCCGAGGGGCACCTCCACTATCTCCGGTTCCAGCAGACCGCTGACCGCCCGTTCAACGTCCTCAATGAGCTTATAAATAATCCGGTACAGACGTACCTGCACCTTTTCCTGTTCGGCGAGTTTACGTACCTGAGCCGCAAGCGTAACGTTGAAACCTATCACCATCGCGCCCGAAGCGGACGCGAGCATCACATCCGTTTCATTGACCTGGCCCACACCGGCACGAATCACATTGACACTCACGCCTTCTACTTCAATCTTGCTCACGGCTTCTCTGACCGCCTCCATACTGCCCTGGACGTCAGCCTTCACCACGACACTCAGCTCCTTGGTCTCGCCAGCGCGAATCTGCGCGAGCACATCATCCAGCGAAAGGCGAGCGGCGGGCCGCAGCGGCACCTGCCGGCCGCGCCTGGCCTCGCGGCTTTCCGCAATTTGCTGGGCGCGCTTCTTATCCTTGAAAGCGTACACCTTCTCGCCGTTTTCGGGCAGCTGCTCAAAGCCGATTATGCTTACGGGCATCGCGGGCCCGGCAGCCTTCACTTCTTTTCCCTTGTCGTCCACCATCCGCTTAATCCGCCCAACCGACTCGCCGCAGAGCACGTACTGGCCCTTGCGGAATGTTCCCTGGGTGACCAGAACACTGGCGACGATTCCCACGCCCGTATCAACTTCGTTTTCTATAACCACGCCCGTGGGCGCAGCAGTTGGGTCGGCTTTCAGTTCCAGCAGCTCGGCCTGCAAGTTGATCATCGCCAGGAGTTCGTCTATCCCTTTGCCTGTGAGGGCGGACACATTAAGCATCACCGTATCCCCGCCCCAGTCCTCCGGAACCAGGTCGTGCTGCGAGAGCTGCTGCTTCACCTTATCGGGATTGGCTTCAGCCTTATCTATTTTGTTGATGGCCACGATAACCGGCACGTTCGCCGATTTGCAGTGCTCTATCGCTTCCAGCGTCTGCGGCATCACGCCATCGTCAGCCGCCACAACCAGAACCACAAGATCCGTCACCTGGGACCCGCGAGCCCGCATCGCCGTGAACGCTTCGTGGCCCGGCGTATCAATGAAGGTTATCGTCTTATTTCCGACGCTTGCCTGGTACGCTCCGATGTGCTGGGTAATACCGCCGGTCTCTTCGTCCACAACGTTTGTCGTACGAATCGCGTCGAGCAGCTTGGTCTTGCCGTGGTCAACGTGACCCATAACCGTGACCACCGGCGGCCGAGGCTTCAGCGATTTCTCGTCCGCCTGGGCGAATATCTCCAGCTCCTGTTCCAATTCGTCGGCGGGCGCGACTTCGCAGTCGATGCCGAACTTGTCGCAGATCAGCGATATCTCGTCAATCGAGGCCAAGTAGTTTATATTCGCCATTATCTCCAGCTCATCCATAAGAAACCGGATTATGCTGGCGACTCTTACGCCCGTCTGCTCGGATACTTCGCGTATGGTCATATGCCGCGTTATCTTGAGGTGACGCTCCACTTCCTGGGCTGGCTTCTTGCGACCGGAGCCTTTGACCTTGAAAACCCGCTTCCGGCTTACCACCGCGGCATCTTCCTCGGCCATATAATCCCGGCTTAACCGCGAAGGCCTGCGGAGCCGAGACTTGGGACGCTTGGCGGGTTTGGCCTTTTCCGGCTCCTTTATGCGCTCGGGACGCTCTTCAGCGACGGCCGGTTCCTCCTCTTCAACCTTTTCCGCAGGCACTTCCTCTGCTTTGGCTGGCTGCTTCTCCTTTTCCTTTTTCGCCTTGGCGAGTTTAACCTTCTTGGGCGAGGGACGCTCTTCTATAATCGGCTTGAGGCGCGGGGTGGACGGGGGAGCGGCTTTCGCCGGCCGGGTTTCGGTTTCCACCCCGGCGGCAGGTGACGCGAAGAAGTCCTTGAGCTTAGGCTTGGGTGCTTCCTCTTCCTCATCCACCACTGCCCGCCTGATACGCTTTGCCGGCCCCTCTACTTCCACCTTCCCGGCGGCTACGTCCTTTAGCCTGGCTATGGTTTCGTCGTCCACCTCGGCAAGCGGGCCGAATCCGTCCGCATCAACGTCATAGCCCACCGCCCGGAGCCAGTCCACGACCTGGTCGTAGGACTTAGCTCCCAGCGTTTTAACCAGATAGATGACCTTCTTGGGCATATCAGTTGAGCACTCCCTGCTCGCGGGTGTAGCTTCTCAGCTTCAGCAGCAGTCCTTCTTGTTCCCGAGGCTCCAGATTGACCACCATTTTGTCCCGCTTGGCGGACTTGAAAACCAAGCGGCCACGCTTGAGAGCATCCCTCCAGCAGCTCTCGCAGGGACACAAATACACTGAACGCCCCGGCGTGTCGTCCCCGGACCGGGATATCACGACGCGGCCTTTGACGTACCGCAGCCGGATTAGCTCATCCTGGGGCTGCCTTTCCCGGCACCCCACACAGGTGCGCATCGGCCTGAAGTTACTGCCCCTGCTCACGCCTTCTCATCCTCCGGGGCGTCCTCCGCGGGCGTGGTGACTTCCGGCTGAGGCCCTTCAGACGTTTTTCCCTGCCCGGCTTCCGCAGCTTCCATCTCGGAGACGCTTTTAACTTCCAGAAAGTATTTGGTCAGGCGCGAGGCCAGCTTCACATTCCGCCACGATTTACCGATGGCGAGCGATATCTGGTCGTCCGGCACAATGACCAGAGCGCGCTTTTCGTTTTCAAAAATCTCCACCGAAAGCACCTTGGCCGGCGACAGCGCCTCCGCAATGAATTCAAACGAGTCTGCCCGCCAGGGCACCAGGTCTATTTTTTCCTCACTGAGCTCGTGCGATATCGCGGTAACCCTTACGCCGCGACTACCGATACACGTTCCCACCGGATCGAGCTCGGGAAGATTGCTCTTCACAGCGACCTTAGCGCGGAAGCCGGGGTCCCGCGCAATGGCCATAATCTCAATGCTGCCTTCGCGTACCTCAGGTATCTCATTTTCCATCAGCCGCCGGATAAGGTCCGGATGGGTGCGGGAAAACACAAGCAGCGGCCCGGTCTTCTTGCCCGATCGCACTTCAACCAGCAGACACTTCAGCCTTTGCCCCGGCCGCACGCGCTCATGGGCGATTCGCTCTTTCATCGGGATAACACCCTCAACCTTGTCCGGCGCTTCCACGAACAAATCGCCCCGCTCTTCGTACTGAACGGTGCACGAGATGAGATCGTATGTGCGCGTCCGGTATTCCCGCTGAATACGGTCCTTCTCCGCCTGGCGGATAAGGTTCTTTATCATCGTCTTAGCCGTGGCCACGCCCCAGTAGCCGAGGTCGCCCAGCTCAATCTCTATAAGCAGAAAGTCGCCTTCCTCGGCGCTGGGGTCGTACTCCTTAGCCTCTTCAAGCGAGATCTCAAGGTCGCGGTCTTCCACCTCGCGGACGACTTTCTTGCTCAGATACGCCTCGATTGTGGAGGAAGCCATATCCACTTCCAGCTCCAGGTTCGGCGTGGGACCGTGCTTACGCTCGTAGGCTGCCTTCATGGCTTCAACCAGGGCTTCAATTATGCGTTGCCGGGGCACGCCCCGCGTAACCTCTATTTCTTGAAGCGCTGCCGAGACTTTCGCGTCGATTCTCATAGCTGGGCCCCCGCTCTTAAGCGCACGGCTTTTATCAGCCCGCGCGGCAGCGAAATCACACCATCGCCGGTCGTAATGCCCATCTCGCCGTCGAGTTCCGGCGGAAGCTCGTTCGTCTTCAGCTTCAGAGAATCATCGTCGCGGGCAAGCAGCTCCCCGGCGAGGGTTAGCTTACGACCCTCCACACGAAGGCTGACCGTGACGCTTTCTCCCGCGAACCGCTCGAAATCCACATCGCGCTTGAGCAGTCGGTCGACTCCCGGGCTGCTTACGAGCAGCGTGGAGTCGTCGTTAAACGCCATCTGGGATTCCAGGAACAGCTTAACCCGGGGAGAGAGCGCAGCGCAATCGCTCAGGTCAGCCGGCGAACCGTCATCGCGCTCTACGAATAGACTGAACGTGCGTTTCCGACCGGAACCGGTGACCTGGAAATCCACCAGGCCGTAGCGGTTCTCGGCAAGGAACTCGCCGAGCCTTTCCTCAAGTTCGATTAAATCCAGCATAGTCCAAACAAAAAGCCACTCGCCCGTCCAGGAAAGTGGCCCCCGCAAAATAGTACACCTGCTGTCCTGACACGTGGATTCTAGCACAGCATACATTCACTGGCAAAGCCGAACGAGCCGCAGATTCTCTTTTACAGACCGTCTTCACTGCCGGTCGGAGCCCGAGAGCCGCCTGCGTTACCTGTCCAAATTCCCCGTGCTATAATCCGCGCGAGCGAATGCGGGGCTATCTAACCCTCCTGGCACTGGTGGCTGCGGCCATTGTCACGCCTGAAATCGCGCACTGCCAAGTCTCCCTAAGTCCGGGTCAAGACGAATCCGATTATATCCAAGCTGACAGCGGAACCTACATTTCGGGCGACAGGCTCGAACTGAAAGGCAACGTAGTATTTCATACCGAATCCGCGTTCCCCGGCGTTACGATAGAGGTGCGTGCCGACAGCGCGTTCTGGGATGAAAAGACCGGCGTATTCTCCGTGCCCGGCAACACTGACCTGACCGTCCAGGAATACGACATGGGGCTGACCGGCACAAACCTTATCGCCAACCTTGCCGAGCGCACCGGCTCAATGGGCCATGTTGCAGGTTCCGCGCGAATCGACCTCGAGCTATTCACCGACGAGACCGGGCTGATAGACCGCCGTTACTTCCGGTTTCGCGGAGACGAGCCAAGGGCGCACCTGACGGGTGGCAACTTGAAGTTCTACGAAGACGAGGGCGGAAGGCTGCTGTTTGAGTTCCACCAAGCGCGCATTACACCCACTGATCCCGAGGACGCGGACCTTTGCCTTCGCGTCCAGCGGCTGCTCTACGCTCCCGACGACTTCCTTTCGGTACGCAACGTACGCGTCGAAGCGCAGGGGCTTACACTGGGCTACATTCCCCGGTTCAAGACCAAGCTGCGCAAGGGCCGCGGCATCGTCTCCTTCAACGTTCCTCTGCCGGGACATAACGATGAAGACGGATTCTACATCAAGCAGGCCACCTTTATTGACACAGGTAAAGTCTCAGGCGACATTTATACCGACTACTACTCTCGCAATGACGAGTTCTGGGCCGACGCTTTCGTCTATACCGATCCATCGGAGAATTCCCGGATTGGCCTTCATTTCGGGCGCAACCGAACCGCCGACCGGTGGGAAGAGAGGGTGGGCAAGACGACTCGCTACGATTTCTACGGGTGGCAGAAGCTTAAGCTAGACTGGCCGCTTATCCAGCAGGTCACCTTAGGGGCGAACATCGCCGAGTTTAAGCAGGATATCCCGGAAATCACCTCACGAAGCAACCACGGGTATCTTGAACTGACGACTCCCGCATTCCGGCTGGATCACGACGTGAGACTCCTGGCTTCATTCGGAGCTTATTACTATGATTACTCTTTCGGCGACAACGAGTTTTTGGCTCTCCGTTCGCGGCTGAAACTCGCCAAGAGCACTCCCTGGGGAATAGATTCAGTCGAGTTCGCCCACGCGGACAAGTTCGGGGGCAGCCCGTTCAGATTCGACGACGATTTCCCGGAGAATATGCTCGTGGCAACGAAAAACTTTCAGGCACTGCCGCACCTGACGGGGCGCGTGTCCGCAGCCTACGACTTCGACCTTAAGAACTTCGACAGCCTGATTGTGGGACTGAGCAAGGAGTTTAAGTCCTACTACCTGGGACTGAACTACGATTTCGCGCGCGCCAGCACTGGAGTTGAAGTGGCGTTGAAGTTCTGAGCCGGACGCGACGGGCTAGACGTCGAGGTTTTTAACGTTGCGCGCGTACTCTGTAATGAATACCTTGCGCGGCTGGACGTCGCTGCCCATCAGCTTCTCGAAGGTTTCCTCGGCCTTCCGCAGGTCTTCCACCGTTATCCTGATAAGCGTGCGCTTCTCCGGATTCATCGTCGTTTCCCAGAGTTGCTGCGCGTTCATCTCACCCAAACCCTTAAAGCGAGTGACCTCGGTATTGCCGCCAAGCTCTTTGAGTTTGACCTCCAGCTCCTGGTCGCTGAAAACGTAGTGGCTTTTCTGGCCTTTGCGTACCCGATACAGTGGCGGTAAGGCGACGAACAGATGACCGCGCTCTACAAGCTCCACCATATGCCGGAAGAAAAACGTAAGCAGCAGAGTCCGGATATGGGCCCCGTCCACGTCCGCGTCGGTCATAATTATCACTTTGTGATAGCGCAGCTTTGCGATGTCGAAATCCGAGCCCATACCGCTGCCTATGGCGGTAATAAGCGCGCGCACTTCCTTGTTGCTGAGTATCTTGTTTAGCCCGGCTTTTTCCACGTTCAGTATCTTTCCCCGAAGCGGGAGTATCGCCTGATACTCTCGGTCGCGTCCCTGCTTGGCGTTGCCACCGGCGCTGTCGCCCTCGACGATGAACAGCTCCGCGTTCTCGGGCTCGCGAATAGCGCAGTCGGCGAGTTTTCCCGGCAGTGCCGTGTCCAGCCCCGCCCGCTTGCGCGTGATGTCCCGCGCCTTTTTCGCCGCCTCCCGGGCGCGGGCGGATAATTCGGCCTTGGCGACAATCCTGCGGGCGTCAGTGGGGTGTTCTTCCAGATAGGACGAGAGCATTTCGTTTACTACCGACTCCACGATGCCTTTTACGTCCGAATTGCCCAGCTGCCCCTTGGTCTGACCCTCAAACTGCGGATTCTCCAGCCAAACCGAGATGGTAGCGGTGAGCCCCTCGCGGATATCCTCGCCGGTCGGCAGAGGCGCACCGTTCTTCACCAGGTTGTAGCTGGCCGCGTAGTTGTTCAAAGTTCTGGTCAACCCGGCCTTCAAGCCGGTGATATGCGTGCCGCCGTCTTTCGTCCGGATGTTGTTGGCGTAGCCCACGATGAATTCCTTGAAGGAATCAGTCCACTGGAGCGCGAACTCCACGCGGGTGGAATTCACCATCTTGGTGTAATGGATGACCCGGTGAATCGGATTGCGGGCGCGGGCCATGTACTTCACGAGTTCTTTGAGGCCGCCCTTTGCCCGGTAAATTCGCTCAACGTCGTTTTTCTCGTCGCGCAAAACGATGGTCAGCCCGCCGTTGAGAAACGAAAGCTCGCGTAACCTATCTTCCAGCACGGAGAACTTGAACTCGGTCGTCTCGAATATATCGGGGTCGGGCCAGAACCGGACAAGCGTTCCCCGCTTGCGGCTCTTGCCGGTCTCACGAAGCTTCTCGCACAGCTTGCCGCGCTCACAGGCAAGGAAATACTTGTTGCCGTCGCGGTGGATTTCGACTTCAAAGCGCCTGGACAGGGCGTTTACCACCGAGCTGCCCACGCCGTGCAAACCGCCCGAGACCTTATAGGCCCCGGAGCTGAACTTGCCGCCGGCGTGGAGCATCGTGTAAACCACTTCGGCGGCGTTCATGCGCTCCGATTCCATGTGGTCCACGGGCACCCCACGCCCGTCGTCCCAGACCGAGACGCTGCCGTCTTCGTGGATGGTGACCTTGATGTTGTGGCAGAAACCGGCCATCGCCTCGTCAATGGCGTTGTCCACTATCTCCCAGACGAGGTGATGCAGCCCGCTTTCAGAGGTAGAGCCGATGTACATTGCCGGGCGCTGGCGCACCGCCTCCAGGCCTTTAAGAACCTGAATGGACTGGCCGGTGTACTCCTCGGCGCTCGATTCGACCTCGGAGCCGGTGTTTTCGACTTCGGTGGTTTCGGCAGCTTTGGTTGCCCCAGCTCCGCCATCGCCGTTTGGTGATTTTTTAGCCTTTCCCATCAAAAATAACACTCAACATTCGTATTGCCCCAGCCCTCCTCCAGCCCTGCTATTATTGTAGCACTTAACGGCCTGGAAGATAAGGGCGAATCCGGATTTGAAGCGGGTTTTCCGCCAATCGGTATCTGTCTCAGAATCGTGTCAAAAGCTAAGGGAATGCAGCGCTGTGTCGCGCACAATGCTCACTGCGGGGAAGCTGAACGCGGCGACTCGCTTTTAGCGTCGCACATCGTCTGTTTGATCCAGGTGACGATAAACGGAATGGCTATGATTACTGACAGCACCAGCCAGATCCAGCGCCAGGACCTAACAAATACCGGGAAGAAGCTGGCGAGAAAGAACGCAAAGGCGAATGACGCCAGTTTCAACGATGCGATATGTGAACCGGTCAGCGTTACCTTATCTGTGAAAAGGTTCACTGAAGCCTCCTTTGGGGCAGACTCCGCTAGTACTGGAAGCGCGCGCCGAGGAAGTATTTGCGGGCGAGTTCATTGCTGGATACTTCTTCGGGCGTTCCCTGCACCAGCACTTTTCCGTCAATCATTATATAGGCGCGGTCGCAGATTCTCAGGGTTTCACGCACGTTGTGGTCGGTGATAAGCACGCCCAGTCCCCTCTCCTTCAATGACGCTACGATGGCCTGGAGACTCTCGATTGTTATCGGGTCTATGCCGGTGAAAGGCTCGTCCAGCAGGATGAAATCGGGGTTCCCCGCGAGCGCCCGGGCGACCTCCACCCGGCGTTTCTCGCCGCCCGAGAGCACGTACGCCTTCTGGCGGCGCAGCGGCTTGATGCCGAATTCGTCCAGCAGGCCTTCCATACGCCGGGCCTGCTCTTCTTCGGGCACTCCGAGGACTTCCCAGACCAGCTTGATGTTTTCTTCGACGCTAAGCTTGCGGAATACCGAGCTTTCCTGGGACAGGTAGCCGATGCCGAGCCGCGCGCGCTTGTAGATGGGAAGAGTCGTTATGTCCTCGCCTTTCAGGTAGACGCGCCCACCGTCAGCCTTGACCAGCCCAATGACGATGTAAAACGTGGTCGTTTTGCCCGCGCCGTTGGGGCCCAGCAAACCCACAACCTCGCCTTTAGCGACGCGGACGGTTACCTCATTGACGACTTTCCGCCCACGGTAAATCTTGACTACATCCTGGGCCTCAAGAACTTCCTTTCCGTCGTCAGAAATCCCCCGCATCTCAGCGGCCGGTTCACCGGTTGTGCTCTGAGGAGCTTCCACAATGGGCTCTCATTCTAACACAGGGCCTGTAGGCTAGACGCTCGCCCACAAGTCCTGTTCACCGCGCTATTGCGGCCAATCCGCACGTTTTTTCAGGCCAGGCCCTGCAGTTTCACCAGATTGTAGTAGTAGCCGCGATGCTCCACGAGTTCGGAGTGGCTGCCCATCTCGCGGATTCTGCCGTTTTCCAGCACCACAATGCGGTCGGCGTTCTTTACCGTGGCCAGCCGGTGCGCCACCATCAGCGTGGTGCGCCCGTACATCAGTTTGTTTAGCGCGTCCTGCACTATGGCTTCGGAAATGGAATCCAGCGCCGAGGTAGCCTCGTCCAGCAACAGAATGCGCGGGTCTTTCAGCAGCGCCCGAGCGATGGAGATGCGCTGGCGCTCGCCGCCGGAAAGAGTCACCCCGCGCTCCCCGACTATCGTGTCGTAACCGTCAGGCAGGCGCATTATGAACTCGTGGGCGTTCGCGCTTTTAGCCGCACCGATTACCGAAAGCTCGTCCGTTACCGGCGAGCCGAAACTGATGTTCTCCCGGATGCTCCCCCGAATCAGAATCGTCTCCTGGCTTACCAGACCTATGTGCCGGCGCAGCGAAGACAGAGTCACCCGGGTCACGTCCTGCCCATCAATTAGTATCCTGCCGCGGCGCGGCTCGTAGAACCGGGGCAGCAGTTGAATAACGGTGGTTTTGCCCGAGCCGCTTTCGCCGACCAGGGCTATAACCTCGCCGGGGCGCACCTCCAGCGAGAAATCGTCCAGCACCTCCTCGCTGCCCTCATAGCGGAAGCTCACGCTTTCGAACTTGATGCGCCCGTCGGTTACTTCGAGCGGCTTGGCGTCCGGCAGGTCGTATATCTCGCGCGGCGTCTCCAGGATGCCGTAGATGCGCGAGATCGCGGCCGACGCGGCCTGTATGTTCGCCACTACGCGGGACAGCTTGTTTAGCGGGCTCGCCACCATCGCTGCCAGACCAACAATCAGGAAAACGTCGCCCACAGTGGACTGGTCCTTCATAATCAAAAACGCCAGGAAGGCGAAGAACAGAAGCGGCGCCATCAGCCCTATGAACTCCACCGAAGCCACCAGCACGGAAACCCACTTCACCGCCCTCAGGTTCTCCCGCAGCGTGCGCCAGTTGACGCCGGAGAACCTGTCGCTGACCGTAGCCTCCATATTGAAGGACTGGGTCAGCCGGATAACGTTCAGGCCTTCGGACAGCACCCCCGTCAGCTCGCCGGTGAAGTCCTGGATTCGCTGGTTGATTTTGCGCAGGCGCGCCCCGGCGAACCGCAGTCCCAGCCCGACGATGATGGAGACAATCAGAATGGTCAGGCCGAGCTGCCAGCTGCGCACAAACAGGATTACCAGCGCGCCGATCAGCATAAGCGGTGCAACGAAGAAATCCTCCAGGGAACTGACCAGGAAGTTTTGCAGCGTGACCACGTCGTTGGTAAGTCGGGACATCAGGTCGCCGATGCGACTCTTGTCAAAAAAGGAATAGGAAAGCTGCTGGAGGTGGTCGAACAGCCGCTGCCTGAGCTGCGCCGTCACCGTGTGCGCCAGGCTGTTTATGCTATAGATGCGCACTGCCAGCGAAAGCGACCTTACCACCAGGCCGCCCAGCGTCCACCAGAGCAGGATCAGGTCGCGTCGCTTCGCAATGACTTCGTCGAACAGGTACTTCATGAGTACGGGCAGGGAAAGCTGCGACAGCGAGTATATGGCAGCGGCGCCTAAAGCGACGTAGATGTACTTCTGGTATTTCGCGAGAAGCGGGCGGATTCGCCGAAGCTCCCACCAGCCCCGGCGGACCGTCCACTTTGCGCGGTTAGCTTTCGGCATAGTCTCTCGATTGAAGCGAGCTTATTCTAGCATCAGTTCTGATGTTCTTCCCGTTCTTCGGCAAGGCGATCAAGCAGCGACCGCTCGTTTTCCCGCAGAAGATTGAGCCTTTCCGCAACCTCGGGCAGCAGGTCGCCGGGCAGGTCGTCGGGCAG
>JAOZQG010000119.1 GCA_029932365.1 bacterium
AGGGCTCTTTCACCATCGGCAGCGCCAGCTTCGCCCGCCAGTCGCCCTTGCGCACAAGCTGGACGAGAATGGTCTGGCGCGCAGCGATGTACGCGATCTCGATTAGCGCCATCAGCGCGGTTAGGAGTATGAGGATGATGAAGGCGATTATCGAACTTAGCGGGTCGTCGCCCAGCAGTGATAGTCCGTGTTCCACTTTGTGTCGCCTTGATTGTAGGGTAGGGCCGATGCGGCGTCAAATCGGCGCTATCGGAAGGTACAGGGCCGTTCGGCGCCTTCGGCGCGTCCGAGTCTGCCGTCAGCGGAGAAATCCCCCCTTCGGCATTGGTGAAACTTAATGATGCTAGACTCTCCCGCGGTGAATATGATTCTCGCCAATTCGTCTGAGATCTGACACCATTAAACGGGGACGGCAATGAGAAAAAACATCTTACGCGTCTTGGTTATTCCCTTTATGGCCGCTGCGCTGGCGGCACTGGCTTTCTCCGCTGCGGGTCAGCCTCCGAGAGACCGCGAAGGCCCGCCGCGACCGCCACGCCCCTTTCCGGAGAGCGAGCAGGAAAGCCGCGGCCTTATGAAGATTACCGAGGATGTAACCTACGCGACCGCGAACGGCGTAAAGCTCAAGCTCGACGTATACCAGCCGCGCACCAAAGACCCGCGCCTGCGTCGCATCGCGGTGCACATCCACGGCGGCGCATGGAAAGGCGGCGACAAAGAATCCGCGCGGGCATTTATGCGCGAGCTGATCCGCGCCGGGTACATCGGCTTCGCCGTCAACTACCGGCTCTCCGGCGAGGCGAAATTCCCCGCGCAGATTCACGACTGCAAGGCCGCCATCCGCTGGATACGCGAGAACGCGAAAGACTACAACGGCGAGCCAGATTGCATTGCCGTATTCGGAACCTCCGCCGGCGGCCATCTGGCCGCGCTGCTGGGAACGTCGGGCGGCGTGGAAGAGCTTGAAGGCGGCGTCGGCGAAACAGGCGTATCCAGCGACGTGCAGGCGGTTTGCGACTGGTTTGGCCCGAGCAATCTGGCCACTGTGCACGCAAACCTGCCCAACGAGCGAAATCCGGTAGTTGACCTGCTGGGTGCGCCCGTTGGTGAAGCACGTGAACTTGCGTTACTGGCCTCTCCGATAACGCACGTGGATTCAGGCGACCCGCCATTTCTTATCATCCATGGCACAGATGACCCAACCGTTCCCGCTGAACAATCGCGCGTGTTTTACGAGGCGTTGAAGAAGGCGGGCGTTACGGTAAAATACATCGAAGTCCCCGGCGGCAAGCATGGCGGCTTTCACGACACGGATCCGAGCCAGCGCGAGCTCGTCAGCGAGATGATTGGATTTTTCGACGAGCATTTAAAATAGCGCAGTTTCGTGCCGCTTGTGCTAGGATTGCCGTATGAACACCACAAGACGGGTTATTAGGTGGGCGCTAGCGCTTACCGCATCAGCGCTTTTCATCACCATCATTGCCTGCCAGCGAGCGCCTAAAGAACCGCCTCCCGCTCGCGCAGTGCAAGTTATGCAGGATATTAAGGCCGCCTACAACGCCGGCGACGTGGAAGCCTTCACCGCCGATTTCGGCGACATTATGTTCACCCAGGGCTTCACCAAGGGCGCATATCACGACGTGATGGACGGGCTGATGCAGCGGTGCGGCAAGTGGGAGAGCGAAGCGTACACTGGCTTCAAGGATGGCGCTAACATCTGGCGCGCGAAATTTGAGAAAACGAGCCTGAACGTCGTCATCGTGCTGAATTCCGACGGCCAGGTCACCGGCCTCTGGTTCAAGTGACGCCGTCCGGGCGAGGCCGCAACGTCCTGCTCAATCGTCGTCCAGCATAAGCTTCCCTGGTTTGCGTCATTCCTGGGACTTATCGATCGAAGACTCCAGTTTCCTGATCGCATCCTCGTAGCCCCGAGCACGGTGAGCGTTTCGCTGCTTGCGGGCAATGTCAAGCATCTCGCGTGCGTGAGTCAGCGCGCCTGCCACATCGCCGCGCTGCAGCATACGGTCCAGCATATGGTCTCTAAATGGAAGTTCATTTGAGATTTTGGGCCTCAGGTCGGGTAGTGTTGCCATCGCTTCGGGCGAAAGCTCGTATTCCTCCATTGGTGCATCCCCATCGTTCCCGAACAACGGTGTCGTCAGCTTCGCGCTGCGAACGCTCGCGTCCCGCGGCGGCACGCGTGCCCTTATCAGTAACGGCCACACGAATACGGCTCCGGCTACGGCGCCCATCGCGTGAGCGTATGTACCCAGATTAACATGGACACCTTTGGTCATGAAGATAGTCGCGTAAGTTAGCTCGAATAGAACCCACGAACCAATGAACCAGAATGCGCTGATGTTGCGCAGGTGCGGCTCCCATCGGCCCGTATACAGATGTCCCCAGCTGTAAAAGCCGAACCACACGAGCGAGGTTATCTTCGCACGGGGATAAAAAATCAGGTACGCGGCCATTACTCCGGCTATCGCGCCGCTCGCGCCGACTCCGGGCATTTCGCTTTCATAGCCGAAGACTATGGTGAAGCCGCTTGCCGTAAGGCCGCAGGCAAGGTAAAAAAGCAGATACTTCGCGCGTCCCAGCAACCATTCCACATTGTCGCCGAAGAGCCATAGGGCAAGCATGTTGAAGATGATGTGCAGGAAGCCCCCGTGCATGAACATAGATGTCAGCATCGTCCACGCAGGAGAGAAATTGGTGCCGGGAATGGGCTGTCCGGCGAGAATCCGCACCGGCACCTCTCCCCAGTCCATGATTGACTGCGCGAAGCCGGCGGGATACAACCATTGCAGCCCAAAGACCAAGAAATTTACGAGGATGAGAGAAAGCGTCACCACGGGCGTGGTATAGCTGGGAGCGTTATCCCTCAGCGGGATTATCACCGCGGGTCACCATCTCATTGTATCATGAGAGCCACGGAGATTGCGTTATTACAGGAATTCTCGGTAGCGCGCCGCTGGCGAACGCGCCTGTTACAGGAGATAGTTCACTCGTAAAGAGCTTCTGGTGTTCCCTCCCCATTTCCTGCCACCGTGTATAATGCGTCGTCTTCATGGCTTTGCGGCAGCAAACGCTGGACCTCGGCACCAAGCCGCTGGGGCGGCTGCTTATCAAGCTCAGCATCCCCGGAATGGTTTCGTTTCTGGCGATGATGCTCTACAACGTCGTCGACACCTTCTGGGTATCGCGCCTGGGAACTTCGGCCATTGCCGCGCTGACGGTCGTATTTCCCTACCAGATGATAAACGTCGCGCTCGGCGCGGGCAGCGGTATCGGTGTATCCTCGCTGACCTCCCGGCTGTTCGGCGCTAAAGACACAAGGGCCGCCAACCTCGTTGCGGGGCAGGTTTACTTCCTGGCAATCGTGCTGGGACTGCTTACCCTGGCCGTGGGCGTTTTCCTTACCGATCCCGTGCTGTATCTCTTCGGTGTGCGCGCGGATTTCCTTCATCTTTCGCATATCTACCTGTTTATCGTCGCGTTTGGCGCGCCAATGCGCTACTTCATAATGATGAGCAACAATTTAGCGCGCGGCAGCGGGGACACGCTGACGCCGATGTACGTCGCGCTGGGAACCGCCGCATTCAACGCCATACTCGACCCGTTCCTCATCTTCGGCTGGGGGCCGTTCCCCGAACTGGGCGTGGCCGGCGCAGCGCTGGCCACGGTCGTTATGCAAGCTATAGGCGCGGCATTCTACCTGATATACCTTCCCACAAAACGCTCGCCGTATCGCATCAGACTTGGCGCAATGCTCCCCCGCTGGGGCGTAATCTACGATATCTATCGCGTGGGTTTCCCCGCGTTTTTGATGATGCTCATCGGCAGCATCGTTATCGTCTTTTACAACCAGTTCCTCCGCCCGTTCGGCACCGTGGCCATCGCTGCCTATGGCCTGCTCTTCCGCATAGTCCAGCTCTTCCTGATGCCTATCGTGGGAATGTCCCAGGGGCTGATGCCAATCGTCGGCTACAACTTCGGCGCCAGGAATCTCACGCGGATGTGGGCGGGAGTGAGAATCGCGAGCATCTACGCAACTGTCGTGACGGGCACAGCGCAACTGCTGCTACTCACGCTTGCGGTGCCGCTCGTCGCGGTGTTTTCCCGCTCCACCGACCTGCTCACAACAGCAACCTACGGAATCCGCGTGTATTCGCTGGCGCTCGTATTCACCGGCGCGCAGTTTATGTGGATTACCACGCTGCAGGGAATGGGCCGGGGGCGCGACGCGCTAATCCTCTCGATGCTGCGGCAGGTCGTGTTCCTTGTTCCGCTAATGTGGCTCTTTTCGCATCACTTTAAGCTCACCGGCATCTGGGCGGCTCAACCGGTCTCGGATGTTTTAGCGTTTATGGTGACTGCCATCTGGATCTGGCAAGTCAGTCGCCGGATCGGCAAGTCTGATACGAGTCGTGAGGCCACAGCTAGGGAACACCAAGACCATGTGCGCTAGGCCGGGCTAGTCACTCTCCTGCACAACGAACAGATTCTTCCACGCGTTACCAAGGAGCGCGTCAGCGACGCTCCCCGGCAGGTCGCAGAAGATGCCATGCTCGGGCCAGCCGGTGATAAGGCCGTTCGCGCTGCGCTCGGAGTCGTAGGCGTCATCCGCCCCGCCCTCGTCGATAAAGAGCGATAGCGACGTCCCGCCGTGATAGCTGTTGCCACCGGCGCGCGCCTGCCCCGGCGGGTAGATATAGCTGTCGCGCCCCTTCCGGTCCCAGAAGATACACAGCGCGTTATGCGCCGATGCACCCTGCGAAAATCCCGTGCCACCCTCGTAAATGTCGTCGCCTTGCGCTTCCACGAACATTGTCACGCATTCGTCCCAGGCCAGTCCCTGCGCGACCGCCTGGCGTGTCTGGTACCAGTCGTCTCCCGCATC
>JAOZQG010000034.1 GCA_029932365.1 bacterium
TCGCTATGGCTGCCGGCTGCAGATTCGTGGCCGGTTATCCGATAACGCCTTCAACCGAAGTCGTCGAGCGCATTTCTCAGAGATTCCCGATGATGGGCGGCACGTTCATCCAGATGGAGGACGAGCTGGCCAGCATGGCCGCCATTATCGGGGCATCGTGGACCGGCACCAAATCAATGACGGTCACCAGCGGCCCCGGCTTCTCCCTAATGATGGAGAACATCGGTCTTGCCGCGATGATGGAGACACCATGCGTCATTGTAAACGTTCAACGCGGCGGACCTTCTACAGGCTTGCCCACCATGGTGGGTCAGGCGGATATTATGCAGGCACGATGGGGGTCGCACGGCGATTACGAGATAATAGCGGTCAGCCCCCAGTCCCCGCAGGAAGCCTTTGACCTCACAATTGACGCGTTCAACCTTTCCGAAATCTACCGCGTGCCGGTAATGGTCATGACAGACGAGTGCATAGGGCATATGACCGAGAAGGTCGTTATTCCCAAAGCTGAAGACATAGAGATAGTCCCCCGCAAACTCACCGATAAATCCCCAGAAGAATACTGGCCATACGTCACCAATAAGAGTCTGATACCCGAATTCGCCCGCGCCGGTGACGGATACAGGTTCCACACAACAGGCCTAACCCACAACGAGCGCGGCTACCCGGTAATGAGCGCCGAATGCCAGCAGCAATGCGTAACCCGGCTGGTAGATAAAATCCGACATAACGCCGAGGACATAGTCCGCTTTGAGGAAGAAAATATCGATGGCGCTGACGTCGTCGTCGTGACGTATGGCATTACTGCGCGCGTTGCGCGGCGAGGTATCGATATCGCCAGGCAAAAAGGAGTTAAAGTCGGCGTAATCAGACTAATCGTTGTATGGCCTTTCCCCGAGCGCCGCATCCGCGAGCTTGCACCGAAGATAAAGGCCTTCGTAGTACCGGAAATCAACTACGGACAAATAGTGCTTGAAGTGGAACGCTGCGCCGCCGGGAAGGCCTCCACCATTCTTGTTCCGCATATGGGCGGTTCTGTTCACAATCCGGAGGATATTGCCGACGCTATTCTGGAGGCTGCGAAATGAGCAAGGTCATGGAAAAGACCGCAACCGAAAAGACCGAAACCGTGGAAGCAGAGCATCCAGCAGCGCCTTTTCTGCGCATGGACCGTATCCCCCATATCTGGTGCCCCACATGCGGCATCGGCACCGTAGTCAGGTGCTTCGCAGACGCGCTGGAGCATTCAAAGGTGGACCTGAATAAAATCGCCATCGTATCGGGCATCGGGTGTACCGGGCGCGTCGCTGGATACATGAAACTAGACGCTTTCCATACTACCCATGGTCGTCCAGTGCCGTTTGCAACCGGCCTGAAACTCGGCAGACCGGAGCTACTGGTAACCGTATTCTCCGGGGACGGAGACCTTGTTGGTATTGGCGGAAACCACTTTATCCACGCCGCACGACGCAATATAGATATGCTTGTAGTGCTGGTGAATAACTTCATTTACGGGATGACTGGCGGGCAAAACGCTCCTACAACACCTATCAGTGCGAGGTCGTCAACAATGCCCTTCGGCAACTTCGAGCGCCCGTTCAACCTGCCTCACCTGGCTGAAAGCTGTGGCGCCAGCTTTGTGGCGCGCTGGACCAGCCTGCACATACGCCGGCTAACAAAATCTTTCAGGGAAGCTATCGCGCGCAAAGGCTTCCGCTTCATAGAGGTCATCGCGCCCTGCGCCACCCTTTACGCTAGGCTAAACAAGCTCGGAACCGGCTTCAACCTTATGAAGTTCTACCACGATAACGCCATAATAGACCACGATGCGGACACGCGAGACGTTGATATCAGATTCCAGGACAAAATCATTTGCGGGAAGTTCGTCGACGAGGAACGACCGACGTATAGTGAAATGATGCACGAGCATTACACGAGAATTCTCGGCGACAAGTTCGTGGGCATGCCTCCGGAAGGCGGGATGATACGCGATACTGAGGAAAAATCGCCTTCTAAGGGCAAGAAAGCGACTAAGGAACGGAAGAGCAAAACATCCAAAGCGAAATCCGCTAAAAGCAATGAAACCGGCGGAAAATAAAAGGGCTCTCGTAATCGGCGGCGGTATCGCAGGCATTCAGGCAGCCCTGGACCTTGCGGACGCACGCATACCTGTCACATTGGTGGAAAAGTCCCCTACCCTGGGCGGGCGAATGGCCCAGCTGGACAAGACTTTCCCCACCATGGACTGCAGCATCTGAATCCTCGGTCCCAGGATGTTAGATGCCGGTCGGCATCCGCTGATTGACGTGATTACTAACGCTGAAGTCATCGATTGCGATGGCAAACCAGGTGACTTCCGCATCCGCGTTCGCAAGAACGTGCGATACGTCCGCGAGGACCTTTGCGTTGCCTGCGGGCTGTGCGAGAAAGTCTGCCCGGTAATCGGGGGCAATGAATTTGATGTCGGTCTTAAAGCCCGCAAAGCCATCTATCGTCCGTTTCCCCAGTCCGAACCCGCCGCTTATGTGATTGACCCGGAAGCCTGCTTGAACCTTCTGGGCCATCTCACAGAAAAGCAGATCCGCCGACTGGAAAAAATCCAGAAGGTCAAGCAGCGCAAGAGGCTGGACTATCACCCCAATATCCTGCCTTGCGGCCACTGTAGCGAAGCGTGCGAAGTAGACGCGATAGACTTTGATATGAAGCCGCAGGAAACGGAGCTGAATGTTGGTGCTGTCCTGGTGGCCGTGGGCTTCCAGGAGTTCGACGCCCGCAAGCTGGGAAATTATGGATACGGCCGCTTCCCCAATGTAGTGACAAGCCTGGAATTTGAGCGCATGCTCAACTCTTCCGGAGTAACTCAGGGTCACGTTGTACGTCCTTCCGACCTTAAAACGCCAAAGAGAATCGTTTTTATCCAGTGCGTGGGGGCTCGCGGCGAAGGCGGACGTCCTTATTGCAGCCGTTTCTGCTGCATGAACGCGGTAAAGGATTCAATGCTCGTGCGACAGCACGACCCCGAAGTAGAGAACGTCACAATCCTGTATACCGACCTGCGCGCATTCGGAAAAGGATTTGACGACTTCGTCCAGCGCTCTCGCGACGAAAAAAGCGCCACATATATAAGGGGGCGCCCTGCGAAAGTAGACCTCGTACCCGAAGACGACACTCTCGAGGTTTTCGTAGAAGATACCCTCGGGCATGAGCAAAAACGCATTCCCGCCGATCTGGTTGTGCTTTCCGTAGCTGCTGCGCCTAACGACGGGGCAATCGAGCTTTCCAAGATACTTGATATCGATACTGACGCGTACGGATTCATCGCACGAAAAGACGCGGCCGTCTCAGCGGTAGAGAGCACCCGTGAGGGGATTTTCGTATGCGGAAGCGCCGTCGGTCCCCAGATAATCCCCGACTGCGTCGCGCAGGCCTCGGCGGTCGCCGCCCGGGCGCAGCTTTACCTAACGGGCCATCGCATCGAAAAACATGAGGAAGAGGTCGAGCAAATTGATGTCTCGGGCAAGCCGAGGATCGGCGTCCTGGTGTGCCACTGCGGCGTTAACATCGCAGGCTTGCTTGACATCGATAAGCTCGTAGAATCCGCTTCCGCAATACCGGATGTAGTAGTGGCCGAAAGCAACACTTTCGCCTGCTCGTCCACGGGCCAGGATGCGCTTGTGGAGCTAATACGCGAACACAAGCTCAACCGCGTAGTTATAGCGGCCTGCACCCCCCGCACCCACGAGCCTATATTCCGCGACACCTGCGCCAAGATCGGCTTCAATCCATACCTGATTGAGATGGTAAACATCCGCGACCAATGCTCCTGGGTTCACGCGGCCCATCCTCTTGAAGCGCAGGAGAAGGCGCGGACGCTTATAAGAATGGGCGTTGCGCGCGCCCGGCAACTGGAGCCGCTGCACGAAGGCGAAGCTCCCATGAGACGTTCAGCTCTCGTAATAGGCGGGGGCATTGCCGGTATCCAAGCGGCGACCGACCTCGCGGTGCAGGGCTTCCCTGTGACGCTGGTGGAGAAAGAGGGGGAGCTTGGCGGAAGATTGGCCAGTCCTCATCTGAAATACCTGTACCCTAATATGCGTCCCGCTGCTGAAGTGCTGGAGGCCAAGCTGAAACGCCTTGAAAAGAGCGGGGCCAGGGTCCTGTTGAATACGGACGTAGAAAGCATCACCGGCTATGTGGGCAATTTCGAGGTGAATCTTAAGGGCGGTACCGAGGAGCTTCTGCAAGTCGGTGCCGTAATTCTGGCAGTTGGAGCCGACCTGTACGACCCAAAGGACGAATACGGCTATTCCAGGTTCCCCAACGTAATCACCAGCCAGGAACTGGAAACAATGCTGGTGAAAGACGACAAGAACATTGAGATAGCCGGCAATCGTCCGCAGAGCGCGTCCTTCGTCTTATGCGTTGGCTCGCGCGACCCCGAGCATTTCCCCGGCTGCTCGCGTTACTGCTGCCCTACCGCAATCAAGCAGGCCATCCTGCTGCGCCGTACGGGGATGGATATAACAATCTTTTATCGCGATATTCGCACTATCTCCACTGGCGCGGAAGAAATGTACCGGGAGGCTCGCGGCCTGGGAGTGCTGTTTATCCGAATTCCCGAAGGAGAAAAGGTCCAGGTAAAAGGTTCCGACCATGCCGAATCCGTGCGCTGTTTCGACGACCTGCTTAACCGGCAGCTTGAAGTGCCCACTGACCTCGTCATATTAAGTGTCGGTATGCAGCCCAAACAGCCTGAGACCTCTAAATTCCACGATATTTTGAAGATAAGCGTGGGGCTTGACGGCTTCTTTATGGAACGCCACCCGGAGCTTGGTCCCGTGGAAACCGCGGTAGAGGGCATCCTTCTGGCTGGAACGGTCCAGGGGCCAAAGGACATTGTGGATACTGTCGCTCAGGCTTCGGCCGCGGCGGCAAAAGCTTCTGTTTTCCTTGCGCACGAGAATGTCCGACTTGATCCAACCGTCTCTGTGGTAAATGAGGAAAAATGCCGTGGCTGCGGGACCTGCGCCGAAATTTGCGAATTCCAGGCACCCAAGCTTGTCGAGATTGAGCCGGGCACATTTGTCGCGCGCATAAACGCCAGCCTTTGTAAAGGCTGCGGTACTTGCACCAGCTGGTGCCCCTCGGGTGCTATCATCTCACGGCACTTCTCCGATAAGCAGGTGTACGCGATGATAGATGCCCTGTTTTCTGCGGAAACATCGAAATGACGGCGGTTAAAACCAAACGCAAAGCGAAAAAGAAGACCAAACAGTGGAATCCCAACATTGTTGTCTTCGCCTGCAACTGGTGCTCCTATGCTGGCGCCGATACCGCCGGCGTTTCCAGAATCCAGCACCAGCCGCACTTCAGGATGATCCGCGTTATGTGTTCCGGGCGCATACAGCCCGGCTTCGTGCTCAAAGCCTTCGAGAAAGGCGCGGATGGCGTTTTGGTTTCGGGCTGCCACATCGGAGACTGCCACTACATATTCGGCAACGAGCGTGCGCTGGAGCAATTTGAGAAAACCAAGAATATGGTTAGACTCCTCGGGTTGGAAGAAGGACGGCTGCGGCTTGAATGGATAAGCGCCGCTGAAGGCGCGCGCTTTGCCCAGGTTATTAACGAATTTACTGACCAAGTGCGGGAACTGGGCCCCAGCCCGCTGGCAACCGGCAACAGGAAACACTGATCATATGAAAACGACTCCAACACTTGAGCTTGCGGAAATCGCCGAAAAGGCCAAAGCGTGGGCCTGTTACGATTGCGGGAAGTGCACCGCTACCTGCCCTATTGCACGGGCTGGCGGTGCGCTCAGCCCCCGGCGCCAGGTGCTGGCTACCAACCTCGGCCACCGCGAAAACATCGTTAACAACAGCTCCCTTTTCGCTTGCCTTACTTGTGGGTTGTGCAGTGCGCGCTGCCCCGTTGGAGTGGTTTACGGAAAATTAATACTTAATCTCAGGCAGATTGCCTATCACGATGGAATAGAGCCGGAATGCCCCCATGGCGGTGCGCTGCAATCTATGATGAGAATGATGGCCAAGGGCAAAACCAAGCAAGACCGGCTCAACTGGCTTACCGGTGACCTAAAGGTGCACCAGAAGAAAGGAGAGCTTTTCTACTGGACCGGATGCACCATGTACTACGATGCTTTCTTTCCTGAATTTCAAATCACCGCTCTGGACGGTACTCGGTCCGCCATTCGCGTTTTGAACCGACTGGGCATAACACCCGTGGTATCGCCGGATGAACGCTGTTGTGGACACGATCTCCTTTGGAACGGCGACCGCGAAAATTTCGAGCTTCTGGCGAAGCACAACGTGAAGCTGGTTGAAGCCAGCGGCGCGCAGACGCTGGTCGTCTCCTGCGCTGAGTGCCTGAGAACCTGGAAACTCGATTACCAACCGTTCTTTGAAGGTAGCCCTCCAAAGATAATGCATATAACCGAGTTTGTGGCAGAACACCTGGATGATCTGAAGTTCAAAGCTAATGAAGAGCACACCGTCACTTACCAGGACCCCTGCCGGCTGGGCCGGCACCTGGGTATCTTCGACCCGCCGCGTGCCGTAATGGATGCACTACCCGACGTCAATCTGGTCGAGATGCCCCATTCCCGGAAAAACTCCATATGTTGCGCCGGGTCAACCTGGTCTAATTGCGACCGCTACGCCAAGCATATTCAGGTAGACCGCCTGCGCGAGGCGAAAGCGACAGGCGCGGAGTTTCTCGTTACGGCCTGTCCCAAATGCCAGATACACTTCGCGTGCGCCATGAAGGATCCGAATCTTCACGAGGAGATTGAAATCCCGATGCGCGACATCGCTACTCTTGTTGCAGAAACGCTGGCGGACTGAGCGAACAATGATGAAAACGATAAAAATCGACGGGACTCTCATAAATGGGAGGAATATTGATGGATGCTGACCCGAAAGGTGAAGAGCTGCGGGTAGGCGTCTTCGTCTGCGACTGCGGCCTGAACATTGCCGGAGCGGTCGACTGCCAGGCTGTTGCTGATTACGCCGAGACGCTGCCGGACGTGGTTTGCGTCGTGCGCAACAAGTACACCTGTGCTGATCCTGGGCAAAACGAAATTAAGCGGGCTATCCAGGAGCACAAACTCAACCGGGTCGTGGTCGCAGCTTGCACACCATTGCAGCACGAGCCCACATTTAGGGCATGCGTCAAGGACGTCGGCCTTAACCCGTATTTGATGGAGATGGCGAATCTCCGCGAGCACTGCTCCTGGGTACATCCCGGCGACAAGGAAGCTGCCACTCGGAAGGCTAAAGATCTTGTAGCAAGCGCTGTCGCCCGCGCCAGATGGCTCGAGCCCCAGGAGGAAACAACGGTTCCGGTTACCAAGCGAGCGCTGGTGATTGGCGGAGGCGTTGCAGGTATGGAAGCCGCACTCCAGCTGGGCGATGCGGGGCATCAAGTTGTCCTTGTTGAAAAGGAGGCATCCATTGGTGGGATTATGGCGCAGTTGGATAAGACCTATCCCACTATGGATTGCTCTATATGAATTCTCGGCCCTAAGGCCATAGATGTCGGTCGACATCCAAATATAGAGCTCCTAACCTACAGCGAAGTGGAAGAGGTTTCCGGATACATCGGCAACTTCACAATTACCATCCGCAAGAAGGCGCGATACGTGGACACCAGCGTATGCAACGCCTGCGCCGAGTGCGCGAACGTATGTCCGGTGCTTAAGCCGGATGAATATCAGATGGGGCTGTCCACGCGGAAGGCCATTTATATCCCCTTCCCCCAGGCGGTTCCCTGTTCTTACATTCTGAACATGGACGACTGCCTGGGGAACAATCCTATCGCCTGCGGCAAGTGCGCAGAGGCCTGCGAACAGGACGCCATCAACTACGACGACGAAGATGAGCTAATCAAGCGGGAGGTAGGCGCCGTAATCGTGGCGATCGGTCTTGATGTCTACGATCCGACCGAAATGGACGAATACGGCTACACGCGCTATGACAACGTGATTACTTCTATGGAGTTTGAGCGTCTTATCTGCGCGGGCGGCCCTACGGAAGGGCATTTTGTGCGCCCCAGCGACCATGAACGGCCGAAGCGAATCGGCTTCATCCAGTGCGTCGGCTCGCGCAATCCTGAGATTGGGCGTCCTTACTGCTCCAACATCTGCTGCATGAATACGATCAAGGACACTCTCCTGCTCGCAGACCATTACCCCGATGTCCAGTGCTCCGTTTTCTACCAGGATATCAGGGCTTTCGGTAAGTCTTTCGAGGACATGTTCCAGCGCTCAAAGGAGGCCGGCACGCGCTACATAAGGGGTCTCCCCGGTGATATTGAAGAAGACCCCGAGACGCGCAACCTGACGTTAATCGCAGAAAACACGACGACCGGCCAGATAGAACGTCACGAATTTGACATGATCGTGCTATCGGTTGGAGTCGTCCCACCCAAGGATCTGGCGAAAATTTCCGGTCTTTTGACCCTGTCTAAAACGTCGGACGGATTCTTTATGGAATCTCATCCGAAGCTGAAGCCGGTAGATGCGCCCACACGGGGGATATTCTTCGCTGGCTTCTGCGAGGCCCCCAAGGACATTAAGGACTCGGTATGCCAGGCGGGCGCTGCCTCTTCCCGCGCGGGCGCGCTGCTGAACAAGGGACAGGTGCAGGTCGAGGCGATTACCAGCGTCATAGACGCCGACGCCTGCAGGAAGTGCGGTGCTTGCGCCCCCGTTTGCCCCTACAGCGCAATCAAATGGAAGAAGGGCGAGGTCGCCGTAGTAATCGAGGCCGCGTGCGCTGGCTGCGGCAATTGCGGCGCGGCCTGCAATTTCGATGCGATTACGATGCGTCATTTCACGGACGCGCAATATCTGGCTCAGATTCGCGCCATACTTGCCGAAGATCCGCAGGATAAGGTATTTGTCTTCGCCTGCAACTGGTGCTCCTACAGCGGTGGTGATATGGCCGGCATATCTCGAATGACCTACCCCGCCTCCAACCGTTTGGTTAGGACTATGTGCTCGGCACGGGTCTCGGAAGAAATGGTGCTCGAGGCCTTCCGTTGCGGCGCGCCCGTAGTACTCGTATCGGGCTGCCACTACGCCGACTGCCATTACATCAATGCAAACAGGCAAACCGTCAAGCGCGTCCAGCGCCTGTGGAACAAGCTCGAAAAGGCCGGCGTCAGGCCAGAGCGACTGCAACTTGAGTGGATAAGCGCCGCGGAAGGCCAGAAGTTCGCCAAGGTGATGGGACAGATGGAAGAGCTGCGCAAGACGGTAACGAAAGAGGAAATCGAGCACGCCATGGAGGCTCTAAAGCCCAAACCCAGGAAGGCCAAAAAGGAGAAGGAGGCTGCTGCTGTAACCGGATAGCGACTGGCGAACCGGAGGGCTTATATGGCGACTATGGAAAACTTCAAATGTATGATGTGCGGATATGAGTATCAGGAGCTTGTTGAAGAGGGCGAGGATAAGGAACGCTCCTGTCCCAAATGCCGCTCCAACAGCATTCGACACCTGAAAAACCGCCCCTCAGGCGATAACACCGATGGCAAAAGCAAAAAAGTCAAGCAATAACGACGTGGTCAAGGTGGACTTCGACTTCAGGCGCCAGCTCGCCACGAAAGTCGAGGGCAATCTGGCCAGCTTTTGCTACCAGTGCGGCGCCTGCGTCGGCGACTGCCCTGCCGCAACGTACAGTGACGAGTTCAACCCCCGCGAGATTATGCTCAAGGTGCTGTACGGCCTGGGAGAGGAACTAATGGTTGAGGACTCGGTGCTGTGGCAGTGCACCAACTGCTACAATTGCGCCGAGCGCTGCCCCCAGGACGTTAAACCGGCTGAGGTCATTATCTCGCTGAAAAACATGCTCGCTGACCTGGGCATATACCCGCCTACAGTGGAAAAGATTATTGGGACATTTGAGAAGACAGGGCGCACAACTCCCCTGAGCCCTGCGGTAGACAGGCAGCGCGAGAAGTTTGGCCTGCCGCCGATGCAGCCGGTGCCCATGGATGAAGTCAGCAAACTGCTTGAACCCGCGCCCGGTGAGGAGGAAACAGAGTGAAGCCCTTCGCCTTCTTCCCTGGCTGCCTGATTCCTGTGCGCTATCCGGCGATGGAGTTCGCCATCCGCCAGACTCTTCCCAAACTGGGCATTGAAATCGTTGACCTTGAGGGCGCGTCCTGCTGCCCAGACCCCATCTACTTCAAATCCAAGGATAAGCTCGCCTGGCTATCGGTCGCCGCGCGCAACCTGACGCTGGCCGAGGATTTGGGCCTTGACATATTCACCAACTGCTCCGGCTGCACCGCAACGCTTTCGGAGGCCTACCACCTTCTGAAGGACGACGAACTAAGGGATAAAATCAACAAGCGGCTGAAGAGAATCGGCCGGGAGTACAAGGGCACAAGCAGAGTCCGCCATGTCGCAACACTGGTTCGCGATGAAGCGGGCTACGACGCCGTTCGTGAATCTGTCGTGCGCCCTCTTGACGGGATGAAAATGGCCATTCACTACGGCTGCCACCTGCTGAAGCCGAGCAAAATCATGAACGTGGACGATCCCAACAATCCCACCGTCCTGGAGAACCTGGTAGAGGCCATTGGCGCAACTCCGGTGCGGCATCGCAACTGGTACCTGTGCTGCGGCAAAGCCTGCCAGCACGAGGGCATCCCCCTAAACATGATGCACGCTCTGCTAAGCACGGTGGAAGACGTGGAGGCCGAGATTCTGTGCTTGATTTGCCCCACCTGCTTCAGCCAATTTGATCACGGCCAGGTTAAAGTATCTAAGCACTTCGATTACGATTTCCACATACCGCCGGTATACTACTTCCAGTTGCTTGCGTTCGCTCAGGGCGTCCCCTATGAGAAGCTCGGCTTTGACCGCCAGCGCTTCAAACCCGAGTGCCTGCAGCGCTTTGCCGAATCCTCGGTGCACGTGGAGGGCTAGACGATACAACCTGCCTGTTTGGGAGACTAACGATATGAGTACAACAGAATTACGAGTCAGCGGTTTTGGTGGTCAGGGCGTAATATTGTGCGCCTACATCATCGGTCGCGCTGCTGCGCTGCACGACGGGAAACACGCCACACTCACCCAGAGCTTCGGCCCGGAAGCCCGCGGAAGCGCGTGCAGCGCGCAGGTAATTCTCTCGGATGACCCCGTCCTCTACCCCTACGTGCAGCATCCAACAGCCCTGGTCTGCATGTCCCAGGAAGCTTACGACAAGTTTGAGCCAGAGATGGACGACGAGGGTACTCTCCTCTATGAAGAAGAGCTCGTCACACCTCATGAACCCAGGGGCAAAATGAAAGTCTACGGTATTCCGGCCACCCGGATTGCCGAGGAACTCGGGCGCACAATCGTGGTTAATATCGTGATGCTGGGCTTCTTCACGGCGATTACCGGCCTGCTCCCCAAAGATGCGGCTCGAAAGGCCGTGGAAGAGTCTGTTCCCGAAGGCACGGAGAAGCTCAATCTCGCCGCGTTCGACCGAGGCTACGAATACGGCGCCAAGCTAACAGCAGAAAAAACCGCCAAGTAAGCCCGTCCGCTGACAGCTTGCGCGAGGACGGCGGTTGCCGGCTTTTCTGTGCTATCCTAGTTTTATGCCCCGGAAGATTACCAGACTGTCGGCCACGAAAATCTCCACGTTTGAGCAATGCCCGAAGTACTTCGACTTCCAGTACGTAAAGCGAGTGGACAGGACATTTACACCGGTGGAATGGGAAGTGGGCAGCATCGTCCACGACATCATCGCCCGTCTGTTTAAGCAGATTAAAGGGCGGCAGCGCGGGATAATACCCAGGTTGGGCAATCCGGACTGGTATCAACCCCTGCTAGTCGAGGCTGTTGCCGGGCTTAAACAACAGATTGACGATAAAACGATACGCGTCGTGCGACCTGATGAAGAGCTGAGTTCTTATGAGGGTCAGATGAACAGCGCACTGACAACATTCACTGCAACGGTTCTGCCTCTGCTAGAAAACCATAAAATCATCGGCGTGGAAGCGGACCTCGGGCGGTTCCACCTGGCGGGAGTGCAGATGGACGGGCGTCTTGACCTGATTACACAGTCCGGAGGCAACCTCTATGTGCACGACTGGAAGACCGGCGGCCGCCGTGATGAAGACGAGCGTCAAGCTAAAATCTACTATTTCGCTTCAAAGGATAAATACCGCCAGCCCGCGACTACTTTCTCGCTTTATTACCTCGCCGAGTCGGGCGACATTATTCTGTCGCACACGTACGACCAGGAACAGCGGGCGGAGCTTGAGTCCGAGATCTCTGGCATCGTTGACCGCATGTCCGCGCTGGACGAATATCACGCGCAGCCTTCGGTTCTGTGTCACTGGTGCCCTTACGGACCTCAGTGCGAAGAAGGAACTGCTCATATGGGAGATTATCCCGCGCCCTCCAGAAAGGACCAGATTGACCTGGGCCTTGGGACCTAACCTACTCGGGATGGCTAATCAGATAGCTGAACGTGAAGTCATCAGCTATAGAGTGGCTGAAGCTGCGGCTGCGGCGCTTCAGTGATTCCAGCATCGCTACCATCCCGGGCCTTATCGCAGCATCGCGTACCATCAACAGCCAGGTCTGTATATGCTGGCAATGGCTAAGAAACTCCCTCATCCACTCAAAATAAGCGTTTTCGCTGTCGAATCGGGAGCCAAAAAAGTACTCCGGGGGCAGTATATCTGACAGTTTGAACCGCTCGTTCACCATCACTTCCCTGGCCTGAAGAAACGGCGGTAGCATCCTGTAGCCACTCACCGGGGGAACATCTACGATAAGAACCCGCGCGGCGATATTTCCCAGCGTCTCTCTGTCTATCCGCCGATAGGCTTCGTTTACCTCGCGATTAGACCTGAAGGGCCGTTTAACCTCCCTCAGGTAGAACCTCACCGCTTCCGACAGAGGGAGTCCGGGAATGTCCGGCCTATCAGTAAGAAGGTAGTACTTGGCTAGCTGCCAGAGAAAATAATGCATTGTAGCGCGGTGGTACGGCGTTCTGTCAAATACCGGAAGGCGCTTTATTTCCTCTCTGTATTCCCAAAGCCCGGACGGTAGCTTAATCCCATTCCGCTCAACTGTCTTCGTTTGAGATGCCTCGAAGTTTAGCGTGTCGGCGAGTTGTTGTATTCGTCTTAGATCGACGTTCGAAAGCAAAAACCGGTCATTTTCGATTAGGGCCAGGTCGTACTCGTAAGCTCCCGGAAATACGGTATTGGTGATGACGCGCACGCGAAAGTTGCGCTTGATAAACTGCTCGGTGTTCCCCGCAAGTGTATTAAGGCAAACGACGTTTGTGTGACGATAGAAGCGCAACGTGTCGCTGAAGAAATGCGGGAACGTAGCGTAATGCGCAAGGTCGTGCATCACAAGCTATCCCCCGCATCTTCCGGCTCCGAGGCATCTGCCTCAAAAAACCTCGAAAGATCTGGATCAAAGTAGCTGCCGAAGCCGTCTTCAATTACGTATCGCACTTTATCGGTGGCCCGGTGTTCCGGTACCGGCTTCAAATGAATCAGAGCGTCCGCCAGGTCGCACAGGTGAAGAATCCGTGCTAAAAGCGGGATATCTTCCCCCTTCAGGCCCTCGGGATAGCCACAGCCATCCCACCTTTCATGATGGTATAACACTGCTTCATTTACTTCTTCAAAGCCACTTAAAGGCTTAAGGATAGTAGATGCATATTGCGGATGCTTCTGCACTTCGCGGTACTCCTGGTCATCCAGAAGCCCCGGCTTATCGAGGATGGAGTTCGGAATGCCTACCTTCCCGATATCGTGCAAATTCCCAGCAATAACCAAGGCCTGTAATTCCTGTTCCGAAAGCTTCATCTGCTGGCCCATCCGGTGGCATAATCGTGCAACCCGCTTGCTGTGTAAAGCAGAATCCTTATGTTTCGCCTCCAGCAGGGTAAGAAGGAAATTGACGATGATGCCAACATAATTCTCACGGAGCTGCTCGATTACGTCTCTTTGGCGCTCCATTGCATTGAGAACTTCGTCATCCTCGGGCGAGCGCTCCGTGTCGTCTGCAAGCCCTTCTTTGGTCAGGTCTATAAGCGGGCGCACAAGGGAAGGGTTAAATTGGATTCCGGCGAAGCGTACCAGCTCCTTGTCCCAGTCTTCCGGCTTGCTGAAAAGGCCGCCGCGGCGGATGTTATCAAAAGCGTCGCACAGCGACACCACCTGCGCGAGCATCGGTGTTTCGTCCATGGTCAATCCTTCCGGGTAGCCGGTGCCGTCCCATTTTTCGTGGTGCCACAGTATAAGCTGCGCGGCTTGCGAAAGCACAGGAACCTGACTGGCAATCTGCTGTCCTATGGCAGTGTGCGTAGTAAGCGCTTGGAATTCCTCCTCGCTAAGCTTGCCTTTCTTATAAATTAGGTTATCCGGTATGCCGATTTCGCCAATGTCGTGCAACAGTCCAGCGAAGTACACCTGAGCCAGTGTGTACTGGTCGCTTATGCCAACTTTACGGGCAAGCCTAAGGCAGTTTAGAGCGACTCTGTCGCTATGGTGGGTATCCTTATACTCAACAAGGTTTACCACCCTTGACGTTGACTCGAGCAGCTCGTGGAAAAGGCGCGCGTTAGGATTGCGTTTACTGTAGCATTCGTTGAAAAAGGTCTCGAACATCGTGCCTAATCCTCCTTTTCTGCTGCCACGCAAACCCGGTTACGGCCGCTATTCTTCGCTTCATAGAGCGCCCGATCGGCCATTTCTACCAGGCTGTTCCGGCTGACAGCCATCTGAGGATAAAGCGCGATGCCAACACTGACGGTAATTGGCAGCTCAATGCCATTGTACTCGAACTTATGCTCCTCAATCAGTGAACGTATTTTCTCACCAACAACGAGGGCTACGGCATAGTCGGCCTGCGGTATGATAACTGTAAATTCCTCGCCTCCGTACCGTGAGATTATCTCGGTCGCGCGCAGTCCTTGGGTCAGTACCTGGCATAGCTCCCTTAGCACGTAGTCGCCGATTTGATGACCGTAAGTATCGTTTATCTGCTTGAAGTGGTCAATATCAACCATCGCCAAGCCAACCGAATGTTTATAGCGCGAGGCTCTTGTCAGTTCAATTTCCATGAATGTCTCAAACTGACGGCGGTTATTCACACCCGTTAATGGATCGGTAGTGGCCATCTCTTTTAGTCGGTTAGTTAGAATGACGTTACCTACTATCTGCCGAAGCGTCCCTCCAAAAGTGGTCAGGAACCTGTAGTCCTCCTCCGTGAAGTCCGGCGGCCCCGCTCGATTAACGAATATGAGACCGTAGTTGGCATTATCAATGTGAAGATCGTAAGTCATATAGGAGTGCGCCGCGCATATCTGGGTTAGCGGATTATCCAAGTCAAAGTCAAGAATACGCTGCACCTTCGGGGTTGGTGGATTAGCGTGAAAACGCGGATAGTATTCTTCCAGCATTTCGTTTATCTCGCGCTCCTTGTGCTGAACACCCCAGTAGAAACCCTGCTTGGTAAGCTGCTCAAAAGTGTCCAGTACCCGGCTATCCAGGCTGGGACGCATCTTGGTGTCCAGCAGCTCTAGTACGTGAGCTGAATCCTGCCTTGCGCGGTCCTGGCCGCTCAGCTTTGAATAAATCACGCGGAAAAACTGGGAATGGAAAAAAGCCACGCCGTCATCGGCCTGTAGGATGGTCATAAGCCTGGCTAGGAGCTTTTCGGGAAGCTGCGCGTCCCTAACCAGATCCGCCTCGCTTAGCTGCGACACCTGCCCCATAAGCGAAAGCTCCTCCACCTGACGGAAGAGAACGTTCTCCATGAGGTGCATGTAGTCCTGAAAAAGCTTTACCCTAGCCTCGTCGCTGGTGAATTTAAGATAGGTTTCTTCCACTATGTCACGAGAGCACTGAGGGCTTGGATTAGCCGCCACGTAATCCGCCAGCGTAACGAAAACGTGCTCTCCCAGAAGCGAGACTTCGTTTATCCGCAGCTGCAAATGCAGGTTTCGCGTGGCTAGACGTATCAGCGTGAGCAGAAAATAGCCAAGGCTCCCTTCTCCCAGAGACTTAATCGCGGACGAAATCAACTCGCGAAGTACGCGACTCGCCTCTTCCTCGTCCAGAAACTCCAGCAACTCCTTGCTGCGCCTGGAAACGTGCTCGGTTATCTCTCCCTCGTGAGCCTTAAGATGAAGAGCGACTTCTAATCGCTCGTCACGACCGAATGCGGCTATTTCAACGGCATCCATATTTCACCTATGCGAGACGGCGCAGGAACTCCTCGGCCAGTGCCAGGCTTTCTTCCTGCTCATCGTCTCCGAGCATTCTCGCAAGGGCCCGAGTACGCTCTGAACCGGCGAGTTCCTTGACCGCGATGAGCGTTTCACCTTTCCTGACGGTTTTCACCACATCCATATGTCGCTCCCCCGCCGACGCGACAGCCGGGAGATGGGTGACAGCGATGACCTGGTGTTCCGCAGCCAGGTCCTTGAGAACGCTGGCGACATTAAATGCGGCATCTCCGCCAACACCCGCCTCGATTTCATCAAACACGATAGTAGTATACGATAACTGCTCTTGTAGCGCTGCTTTCACTGACAAAAGGAGCCGAGCGGCTTCACCGCCGGATGCCACTTCCGCCAGCGGCCGGGCCGGTTCTCCCGGATTCAGGCAGACAACAAACTCTATATGCCCCAGCCCGTAGGCCTTAAGGTCGCCCAAGTCCGGTTCTTCCGGTTCGCTGATGTCCACCATAAAGCGGGCGCTGGGAAATCCTAAACGCTTTAGGTGTTTGTGAACCACCTCCTCCAGGTTGCGCGCAATGCCGCGTCTGTTCTCGTTGAGCTGGCGCGCCGCGGTCAGAAGCCGCCGTGAAAGCTCATCGACCCGGTATTGGAGTTCCTCCACCTGCTCGGGTGTGGCGCTAAGCGCGTCCAGTTGAGCGCGGGCTTCCTCTAAGAGCCGCGGAAGCTCGTCAGCGGAAACTCGGTATTTATGCTCCAGCCGCTGGATCTCGTCCATCCGCCGCCTTAAGCTCTCCAGCTCTTCTGGGCTGTATTCTTGGACTTCGGCCAGTTCTCCTAAGACACGATTGGCTTCAGCAATCTCATCCATCAGCGAACCAAGGATTTCTAATACTCCCTCGGCTCTTGCCGCAAGGTGAGAGTCGCTGGCCAGACCGGACAGCTCATCGCTTGCGCGGGCTATAAGGTCAAACGCGGAGGAGGTATCTGAATCGTCTTCGTAGAGGAATCGTGCGGCCGCAGTAACCCGTTGAAGTATCTCCTCCGCGTGCTCCTGCATGTAAAGCTCGGTGGATATTCTTTGCTTCTCTCCAACCGCCACTTCGGCATCTGAGAGTTCCGCTATCTGGAATTCCAGATAACTCCGTTCATCCTGGCTCTTATTCT
>JAOZQG010000035.1:0-15576 GCA_029932365.1 bacterium
CGAACCATCGATCGAGGCTCCAAAGGCCCCTGCCTTACCACTTGGCTACGCCCCACCAGCGCATAACTCTAGCACAAAGGAGTGAGCGCACCAATGAGTAACGCTGATTATCGGTATCATACCCGCAACAGCTTCAGCCTTAGCGAGTTACCCACGACAGTGACTGAGGAAAAAGCCATGGCGAAGGCGGCGAATATGGGCTTCAGCAGCGGGCCGCCGAAGGGGTAGAGAATGCCCATCGCTACGGGTATGAGTGTAATATTGTAGGCGAAAGCCCAAAAGAGGTTCTGCTTGATCAGCCGCAAGGTCTGGCGCGAGATCTCCACCGCGCGTACGGCGTCGGCAAGGGAATTGCGCATAAGGATTACGCCAGCGGATTCTATGGCGACGTCAGTTCCCCCTCCAATAGCGATTCCCACATCAGCTTGAGCCAGCGCGGGCGCATCGTTGATACCGTCGCCGACCATTATCACCTTGCCGCCTTCCTCCTGGACCGCTTTAACATGAGCGGCTTTGTCCTCGGGCATCACTTCGGCAATGAAGCCGTCCACGCCGGTCTCACTAGCCACGCGCCCCGCTGCCGCTTTCACATCGCCGGTGATCATCACCACGCGGTAGCCCATGCGTTTAATCAAGGAAACCGCTTCGGCGGAATCAGGCTTAACCCGGTCATCCAGAGTGATAGCGCCAAGCACGACTCGACCGCGGGAAACGTAAGTGGTGGTTCCGGATGTTGGTATCTCGGCTACAGTGATTCCGCGTTCTTCAAATAGCGAAGCTCGTCCGACCAGCACTTCTCCGCCGTCCACTATGCCGGATACGCCCTGGCCGGCGTGGTTGGCAAAATCACCCACTGCAGGATACTCGGTAATGCCGCGCTCCCGGGCGGCATCCACCACCGCGCGAGCGAGCGGGTGCTCGGAATTCGCCTCCAGCGCGGCTGCCAGACGCAGCACTTCATCCTCGGAAGTCTCGTCGGACGGCTGGAGACCGGTTACAAAAGGACGGCCTTCTGTAAGAGTGCCGGTCTTGTCCACCAGCACCGTGTCACATCCGCTGATGCGCTCCAGAGCTTCGCCGGAGCGGATAAGAATGCCGTTTTCCGCGGCTTTGCCGATCCCGACCACCAGCGCGGCGGGAGTGGCCAGGCCGAGCGCGCAAGGGCAGGCCACGATGAGTACGCTGATAGCCACGACCAGTGCAAAGGCTAGGGTGGGGGAGGGACCAAAAATCAGCCATAGGATGAAAGCGATGACTGCGAGGACTATTACGGCCGGCACGAAGATGGAGGCGACATGGTCCGCCAGGCCCTGGATGGGCGCCTTGCTGGACTGGGCCTCCCGCACTAGTTCAATAATCTGCGCCAGCACCGTATCGCTCCCGACCTTGGTAGCGCGAAAGCGAAACGAGCCGGAAGTATTGACTGTGCCCGCCAGCACATTGTCACCCGGGACCTTTTCCACAGGCAGCGGCTCACCGCTAACCATGCTTTCATCCACCGCGGAGCGGCCTTCTACAATCTCGCCGTCTACTGCGATGCGGTCGCCGGGACGTACAAGGAGAAGGTCGTCTGGGGCTATTTCTCGAATCGGCACATCCACCGGCTCCCCTTCGCGGATAACAGTGGCAGTGGGAGGAGTGAGCTTCATAAGGCTGCGGATGCTGCCCGCCGTTTTGCCCTTAGTCCATTCTTCCAGCGTCTTGCCCACTAAAATGAGTGCGATGATAGCCGCGGCGGTCTCGAAGTAAATGGGAGCGCGCCCCTCGTGCATAAGCTCTGCGGGCAGCACTCCGGGAATGACCATTCCCACTGCGCTAAACCAGTACGCTGCGCTGGAGCCCAATCCCACCAGAGTATTCATATCGGCGGTGAAACGCCGGATTGCATTCACCATGCCCCTGAGAAAGGGCCAGCCGCCGTAGAAGTAGACCGGCGTGGCTAGTGCAAATTGCAGCCAGCGGCTGAGTTCCTTGCCCACACCAAGATACTCTCCGCCCATGGCAAGAGTTAGTGTGGCTGCGGCGAGCACGCAGCTTAGGGTAAGTCGCACTATAGCCCTGCGCAGTCGCCGACGCTCCCGCTCTTCCATACCTGCTTCGCCTTTCGCTTCCTCCGTGAAAGCACGGTACTCGCCAGCTCGGGAAAGCGCCTGATTCGCCTCATGCAGGTCAAACGCATCCGCTGCCGCTGTTACGTGAGCGGAGTTGGTGGCGAGGTTCACCGAAGCGGAAATCACCCAGGAAAGCGACATTAGCGCTGTGGTCACACGCTTTACACAAGTGGCGCAGGTCATTCCTGAAATCTTGAGCTTATACTTCATTATAGTTATGGTTGATTTTGCTACCTTTACACTCTTGTTGGTACTTTATCTCTGAGAATATCCAACAGCTCCGGCAAACCCTCTCCGGTGGCTGCGCTAATCGCAACGCTCGGCGAGTATTCTTCCTGCAGGATAGCCAGCGACGTGAAATCATCTAGCAGGTCGATCTTGTTAAAAACTGTGATGCGGGGGATATCGGAAAGCCCGGACTCGCTCAGGATTCTAATGCC
Source organism: bacterium (assembly GCA_029932365.1). Lineage (GTDB taxonomy): Bacteria > 4484-113 > 4484-113 > 4484-113 > 4484-113 > JAGGTK01. Next base: position 2,552 of record JAOZQG010000035.1, read on the forward strand.
GCTTTCGATGCGGAATTCCACGTTCTCCCGCGAAACATCCACCAGATGCAACAGCAGGCTGGATTCCGCCGCCTCCTCCATCGTGGCGCTAAACGCTGTGGTCAGTTCGTTGGGCAGGTCGTCCAGAAGTCCGACCGTATCCGTTATTACAGCTTCGGCCTTACCCCCCAGGTATATGCGGCGCGCCGTGGGATCTAGTGTTGTGAAGTAACGTGAAGCTACTTCTTCCTCGCTATGAGTTACAGCATTTAGCAATGATGACTTGCCCGAGTTTGTGTAGCCTATCAGGCCTATGCTAAACACTTCCGACTTGACTCGCTTCTTCCGACGGAGCGCGCGTGCGCGCTCAACCTTCTTCAGTTCGTTCTTCAAACGGCCTATCCGCTTGCGGATACGGTCCTTTGTCAGGACGGTCAACGGTTCACCTCCGCCCCCGCGCGTACCTCGGTCGCCGCCGGTTCGCGAAAGCTCTTGACCCACGCCAACGATACGCGGTAATTCGTAGTTGAGTCTGGCGAGTTCCACCTGTATATGCCCTTCGCTGGTCGTGGCGTTTTGCTCGAAAATATCGAAGATAATATCTGCCCGGGTCATGATGGGAACGTCCCATTCGTCTTCAAGGTTGCGCTGATGCACCGGTGACAGCCGAGCGTTAGTCACGATATTCGTGGGCCGCAGTGCCCGGGCCGCTTCTGTGATTTGCGATACCTGTCCCCGTCCGAAATAGGTACGCGGCGAGATGCGGCGCACCTTGAACTTCATAACCCGGCCGATGCTGAAGTCATCAGCTATTACCAGCTCCAGGAAGTCGAAATCCTGCTGCGGATTACCGTCCCTTGCGCGATATCGCACAACAAATAGGTCAGTCTGCTCGTCAATTTCCGAACGTGTTTCATCTCTAAGGCTTCGTGAGCCCCGGGAATTCGCGCCTGGCGCCTCTTCCGCGAGAATCACCAGTGCCGTTCGTTTTTGCTGCTTTTTCTGCTGCTTGTCCCTCAAGTCGCCAAGTCCCCAGCTGCCATTATGCGATCCGTCTAGATGCGTTCAGTATACCAGCGAGATCAGAAGCCCGACAAGATGCCTCCTGCAGTGCGAGAGCTTCCACAATCAAGTACGTAGCTAACGCAAGCAACTTCCGCGCTTTTCGTGGTATATATACACGCCATGCCGAAAGAGAAAACGAAGTTCGTCCCGAAAGGGTGGGGCAGCGAGCTGTGGATACACAACGATAAGGCGTACTGCGGCAAAAAACTCATTCTTCAGAAGGGCAAACGCGGCAGCCTGCATTATCACAAGAAAAAGACGGAGACTTTCTTTCTGCAGTCGGGAAAGCTTCAGCTTGAGCTAAAATATCCTGACGGTCGGGAGGAAACGCTGATAATGGAGCCGGGCGACGCGGTGCACCTTCCGGCGGGCACCGTGCATCGCTATACGGGACTTGAAGACTCGGAAATGTTCGAGTTCTCCTCGCAGCACTTCGACGACGATACATACCGTATCGAGCCGGGTGATTAGCCTTCTTCTCTGCTTTCAAATACCAGCTGTAGCGCGTCCTCCGCTTCCCCGGATAGGCGCTCGAACTTCTCGCGTCCACCCTCTTCCGAAAGCAGCCGTGACATTACCAGCGGCTCTCCCGTATCTGTGCGCTGCACCATTGCCGATTTGCCCAGAGCGTGCGCGAATTCGCGGTACGCTCTGAGCGCTTGGAAGGTCTGGATACTGGCTACTTCCGCGAACTCCGGGCTGGTCAGAAGTGTCTCTATCGTTTCGAGCTTAAGTGAAAGCTGCGTCGTCTCGGTGGGGCGGGCCAGCTCATGCCGGTTATAGTTGATATCATCCAGTGCATGTCTGGCGAGGTTAAACGCCTCCGCCCTCCGTAGCTTTTCGCGCTTTCGCCCGGAAAGAATCGCCCCGGCAAAGATGGCTAGAGCGAGGATTACTATAATCCCGATGCCCAGAATCCAGAATTCTAACGACACGATATAACTCCTCCGCTATTTAAAATAGCACAGCGAGGGTAGGGCGAGTTTACAAATCCCCTTCTTTAGGCGAGAATCGCTATTGATGGCCGGAAGAATAGCTGTTGCCGGAATATTGCTTGCGACTGCTCTTATTGCCGCGCTAGCTTGCGCGGGTCGCAGGATTCATTCTGAAGCGGCACTGGTGGAAGCAGAGCTGACCAAACGAGCTGTAGGCGACTTGGAGCGAACGGTCAAACAAGGTGTCAGCACCAGCGGCCGTGACATCAAGATAGTCACCAGCATTTTCCTGATTGACCAGCCAGTGTTCGATTTTCGCGAAGAGGTCAATACCTTTCTACTGGACCGAGGCTATGCTCAGTCCAGCAACATTTCTACGCCAACCGAGTTCAGTGTCAGCTACGACGGCCTAAACGGCCTGATCCACGTTGAAATAATGGCTGAAGTAGCTCAGCCCCCTTCATCATTTCCAACCGAGCTTCCTGAGCCGGAAACAGGCGGAACTACGCCTTCGCCGGATAGCTTGGAAACCGACGCTGATAATAATGAATCCAAGCCTGCCAAAGGCGATAGCAGCTACCATCGAGTTACTGTCCAGATAAGCTATTAGTTGCTATTGGCTTTATCCTCGCCTGACGGCGCTCTACACCTTTCTGAAGGGTTATATAGCAGGAGAGGGCGGGGATTGCAAAAGCTAGCAATTCTGAAGGCTACGCTGCCTAAAAAACTCACCAGGGCGCAGCTATCTAATCGTTAAGGCAGAAGGCGCTGGATTTCGCTATGTAACATAATAGTTCTTATGGGCGCTTTAGGTTGTTGTGAGATATGCCTGCAACAGGAACTCACCTATGGAGCTAAGCATCTAATCATTGATAAGAAGTATCATTAGTTCGCACTAATGGCTGTACGACGCCGCAAATGGCTGCTCGTAATTACGGTCCTGTTGCTCGGAACGGCAGTAGAACTCGTTACTGGTTCCTCGCCACCAGCCGAGTTCTTTCATCCTGCACCGATTATCCTGTTCCTAATGCTGTACGGAGCGGGTGCGCTTTTAGTTCGCGAACTCGCGCTTTTTACGGGCAGCGGATGGTTCGGTCGTGCGGTCCTGGGCTTCGGCTACGGAATTGTAGAGGAAGGCCTGTGCTGCAAAAGCTTCTGCGACCCGGCATGGGGCGATTTGGGGAACCTTCGTGGATACGACCATTTCTTCGGGCTGAACTGGGTCTGGACGCCATATCTCACAGTATTCCATGGTCTATTTTCAATTTGCCTTGTTCTGTTAGTCACTGACCTCTTATTTCCCCACTTAACAAATGAATTGGTAACCGGCTTTCGCGGCAGGGCCCTGCTGCTAGCTTCAGTAAGTACGGTAACAGCTTTCGGCTTCTTCACGTTCCCCCACACTCCCGGCAGGAACTTCACGTTCTGGCCACCACCATTCTGGGTGGTCGTTTTCGTCGTAGAGATAGCGGCGGCGTACGGGTTGGCTTGGCTCTGGGGCTCGTGTCGCTGGGAGGACGCCTTCCGCGCGCGCAAGCTACGCGTTCCGCACTGGCTTTTAGGGTTCATAACCTTCGTAATAACGGCTCTCTTCTTTATCGGGAAGAATGTCGCACCGTCCGTGCTGCCTGAACATAAAGCCACGGGGATTATCCTCAGCTATGTCCTTCTCGCGATAATGCTTACGAGCATTGCTGCGCTCTTTTTCCGCAATGCTGCAATAACCTGGAGGCATCATCTGGCCGCAATCTGGGGAGTGCTGCTGTTTTGCGCGCTGTTAGCACCAATGCAGGAGCTAGACGCTTTCCGTCAAGACGACACAACAGGAATGACGTTTGTTGGACTGGGTACGCTGGCATTCCTGGCCTTACTTACGTTTGCGGCAACCAGTCACCGACACGCTTCACCCACTGGCTAGCCAATTTACCGTATTCGCAGCTACCCTACCCTGCTGGCACTCTGGCAAGAGCCTTTTCCAGAACATCGGCGAACCTGAGCGGAATGCTGTGAAGTTCGGTTACGTGCGGCAGGCCGTCTTCGTCTTCCAGCGGCGTGATGAGCGCGGTAAGCAGGGCGTTGGCCGTATCCAGGCTGGTTAGTACCGGGATATTACCTTCCACCGCCGCGCGGCGGATCGCCCGCGCTTCGATTTCTGCGGTGCGGTTATCTGATATCGTATTGATAATCAGCTCGAATCTTCCGTTACGCAGCATATCGATGATGTGAGGTCGGCCTTCAGTCAGCTTGAAAACCGGCGTCGCTTTCAGCCCTTTGCGGTTGAGGTAGGCAGCCGTGCCCGTAGTCGAGTAAATGACAAAGCCCATCTCGGCAAATCTCTGCATCAGATATAGCGCTTCTTCTTTATCCTTATCCGCTACGGTACACAGTAGCGGGATTGGCTTTTCCCGGCCTGCGCCAAACTCCGGAACCTTCAGTCCCGCAGCCATCATGGACTTTTTCAGCGCCTGGGCAAAGGTCTGCCCGATGCCCATTACCTCGCCTGTGCTCTTCATTTCCGGGCCTAAGCCCACATCCACCTGTATCATCTTGGCGAAGCTGAAAACCGGTGATTTCACAGCGTACGTTTCCGTATCCGGCATCAGGCCCGTAGGCAGCCCCAGTTTCTTGAATTCTTGGCCTGTAATAGCCATCATCGCCAGCGTTACCATCGGGATGCCGGTGACTTTGCTCAGGAAGGGGATGGTGCGTGACGCACGCGGGTTTACCTCGATAACGAAAAGCTCGCCCTTCTCATCAACAACGAACTGGATATTGATGATGCCTTTCGCCGCGATGCTGCGCGCTATGCGCTCGGAGTAGTCCCTGATCCGCTCGCGCAGCTCCCTGGACAGCGAGACAGGCGGGTAAGCTGCCATGCTGTCGCCGCTGTGGATGCCGGAACGCTCGATATGCTCCATTATCCCGGGGATTATGACGTCTTTTCCGTCGCTGATAAGGTCCACTTCGGCTTCAACGCCTCGGTAGTATTTATCAATCAGCAAGGGCTGGCCCTGGAACGCGTATTCGTTGGCTTCAATATAGCGCTCAAGGCTTTCCGCCGTGAAGATAATCTCCATCGCCCGGCCCCCCAGCACGTAGCTGGGACGCACCAGCACCGGAAATCCTATGCGCTCGGCAATCGCCACAGCCTTGGAGTAGTCGGTGACCGTTCCTCCGGCGGGTCGGGGGATCCCCAGTTCAGCCATCAGATTATCGAACTTCTCGCGGTCTTCGGTGATATCTATGCCTTCTTCCGTGGTGCCCAGAATAGGCACTCCCGCCCGCGCCAGCTCTCCTGCGATGTTGATGGCCGTCTGGCCCCCGAACTGCACCACGACGCCTTTGGGCTTTTCCCGTTCTACGACCGCCAGGACTTTCTCCAGCGTGACGGGCTCGAAGTACAGCCCGTCGCTCATATCGAAGTCGGTGGAGACCGTCTCAGGATTGTTGTTGATGATAATCGCGTCGAATCCCAGCTTTGAAAGCGCCATCAGCGCGTGAACGCTACAGTAGTCGAACTCAATGCCCTGCCCGATGCGAATGGGACCGCTGCCGATAACGAGCACCTTCTCCCGTCCCCCACCCTCTCTCGGCCTGGTGTCGGCGGCGCGCCCATGCGTGGAGTAAAAGTACGGAGTTTCGGCGGCGAACTCGCTGGCGCAGGTGTCCACAGCTTTGAAAACGGGCGCGGTTCCCAGACTCCGCCTGTGTTTCGCAACTTCATCCTCCGTCCGCTCGCACATTTTCGCCAGCAGCCTATCGGAGAAGCCGTTGCCCTTGTACCAGAGCATCGCCTCGGCGTCGATGCCCTCAAGGCCCTTTTCCTTGAGCCGGGTCTCCGCTTCCACCAGCTCGGCAAACTTGCGCACAAAATAGGGGCTCATCTTGGTGAGTGTGGAAAGGTACTCCACGGAGTGCCCTCTATGTAAAGCCTCAAACAGCGCAAATATGCGACCATCTGTAGCCGTTGACAGGTAGGAAAGCAGCTCGGCGTCGTTGAGCACCAAGAATCGGTGAGTGTGGAAGCTCCACAGCTTCACCTCCAGGCTATCCAAAGCCTTCAGGAAGGCGCCGGTAAACGTGCGGTCGATGGCCATAACCTCGCCGGTGCTCTTCATCTGTGTTCCCAGCCTTCGGTCAGCCTCGCTGAATTTGTCGAAGGGCCATTTGGGGACTTTCAGTACGACATAGTCCAGTGCTGGCTCGAAACTGGCCATAGTCTGGCCCGTCACCTGGTTTACTATTTCGTCGAGCCTCAGCCCCAGCGCAATTTTCGCCGCAACGCGCGCTATTGGATATCCGGTAGCTTTACTCGCCAGCGCCGAGCTGCGCGATACGCGCGGATTCACTTCAATTACGTAATAGCGCATCTCAGACGGATGCAGGGCGAACTGCACATTACACCCGCCCTCGATCTTCAGCTCCCGAATTATCGCGATGGAGGCGCTGCGCAGAAGCTGATACTCCCTGTCGCTGAGCGTCAGCGACGGCGCAACCACCATCGAATCACCGGTATGGATGCCCATCGCGTCCAGGTTCTCCATATTGCATACGGTGATGCAGTTGTCCGCCGCGTCCCGCATCACCTCGTACTCGATTTCTTTCCATCCCACTACGCATTCTTCGATGAGCACCTGGTGGTTTAATGAATGCACGAAGCCGCGCGTTACAATCTCGCGGAACTCGTCCAGGTTATAGGCGATGCCGCCTCCCGTTCCCCCTAGTGTGTAACCGGGACGCACTATGAGCGGGAACTGCCGCGTCTCAGCGAAGCTCATCGCTTCTTCGAAAGTCGTGGCGGTGATGCTCGGCGGCATGGGCATATCAGCACCCTTCATCGTGTCTTTGAACAGCTCCCTGTCTTCTGCCCGGCCTATAGCCAGCGCACTCGTGCCCAGAAACCTGACGTTATACCGCTCGGCGATGCCGCTGGAGAAAAGCTCCGTAGCCAGATTCAGCCCCGTTTGCCCGCCAAGAGTCGGCAAGATTCCATCGGGGCGCTCCAGGGCGAGTATCTTTTCCAGGTGCGGCAGATCCATCGGCTCAATATAAACCCTGTCCGCCGTCTCAACGTCGGTCATGATGGTTGCGGGATTGGAGTTGACCAGGACGACTTCCACGCCTTCTTCGCGCAACGCCTTGCATGCCTGGGTTCCTGAGTAGTCAAACTCCGCCGCCTGGCCGATTACTATCGGCCCGTTGCCTATTACCATAACCTTGTTGATGTCTTCCCGTTTAGGCATATTCTCTTATTCCCGGATATGCGCATCCTTCCCTAAATCCTGGGTATCCGCCGGCTTTCCAGCCGGTATACCGCGACTGCCCCTCCGCCTGGAAAGGCAGCGCTACCCAGCGGGTGCCCAAAAACGCCTGTTCCAGCGCGCTATAGCACGAAGTAGTCTATCTTCATTGCCTCCTTGACCATGCGCACGGTCTCTTTGCCCAGGATTCGCGCCTTTTTCGTGCCTTCCAGCAGGATTTCCTTCACCCGCTCCGGATGTTCTTCGTACGGCCTGCGCCTCTCGCGAATCGGCGCGAGCATCCCGTTGAGTATATCAGTAAGCCTTCCCTTGCATTCAACGCAGCCCAGCACGCCGCTTTTGCAGTCGCGCTCTATTTCCGCTATCTGCTCGGACTGGTTGAACACCTTATGGTACTTGAAAACGTTGCAGATTTCGGGATTGCCCGGATCGCCCTTGCGTATCTTGTCCTTGTCGGTAATCGCCTTCCAGACGGTGTCCTTGACCGCTTCCGGCGGGTCGGCGAGATTAATCACGTTGCCCAGGCTCTTGCTCATCTTGGTGTCGCCGTCCAGGCCCGCCAGGCGCGGCACGTCGCCGATGAGCGCCTTCGGCATCGGAATTATCTCCTTGCCGCCGCCGTAGAGCTGGTTGAATTTGTTGACCACGTCGCGCGTTAGCTCCACGTGCGGTTTTTGGTCTTCGCCCACCGGCACCAGATGCGCCCGCACAAACGTAATATCGGCCGCCTGCGACAGCGGATACCCGAAGAACCCGTATGTGAGCTGGTCGAACCCGCTAATCAGGTCGCCGTTCTCGTGAATCATCCCATATTGCAGCGCTTCCGCCTTCGTCGTGGGGTTATGCCGCAGGCGGTTCATATTTGTAAACAGCCCGTAGATGCTCGTTAGCTCCGCAATCTCCGGGATCATTGACTGCACGCAAAGCGTCGTGACCTCCGGGTCAATCCCTACTGCGAGGTTATCCATCGCTACGTCATAGACCGCTTGCTTTAGCATTTCCGGCTTGTCCCAATGGGTGGTCAGCGCCTGGATGTCGGCGATGAGCAGGTAGGTTTCGTATTCGTGCTGGAGCTTCACCCGGTTTTGCAGGCTGCCCACGTAATGCCCCAGGTGCAGCTTGCCCGTCGGGCGGTCGCCCGTCAGGATGCGCTTGCGGTTGGATTTTGGCTCACCCATCATATGGTGATTTTATCACGCCTGAGCCGCAATTATTCGTGCTCGCTCAATGACCTGATAGAATAGCTGTAAGTCTAACAGGAGGTTTTCTCAAGCATGCGTGCAACCATCATTACACTGGGCATTTTGGCCGCACTGGTTCTGGCACTGCCCGCCGGCGCGACTTTTATGGTCGGCGAAGAGCACTTCGATGCCGGGACGATGCGAGTTATGCAGACGACAACGTTCTTCTTTGATTATGTCACAACGATGACCGAAGACGGCGAGACTTCGGTGCTAAAGGGCCTTTTTGCCCAGGATGCGGACCGGACCCGCGTGGACACGGACATTCGCGGGATGCTGGGCGACAGCGAGGGCGAGGAGGCGATGTTCGCTCAGATTATGGGCTACACCGGTGTGATAATGAAGCCCGAAAGCGACACGATAACGCTCTATCACGTGCCTGAAAAATACATCATCCTGCATCCCGAAGGGGCAGAGGGCGAAATCCCCGACTTCATGCCCGACATCGAGGAGATGACCAAGGCGACCGGCAAACCCGAAGAGCGTAAAGAGCCTATTGTCACCAAGGAGAAAATCGGCGAGGAGAAAATAGACGGCCATCCCTGCATCATCTACGCGCTCACTGTCACCATTCCCGACGAAGACACGCTAACCGGCAAAATCTGGGTTGCTCAAGATTACGGAGATTACAGGCCTCACCTGAAGATCATCGTCACGCACGAAGATGGCGACGAGCTGCTGATAGAGTTCCACAACGTCAAGGTCGGCAAGCCCGACGACGTCTGGTTCAATATCCCGGAGGGCTACGTCGAGGTCAAAGATATGATGGGGCTTTTTGATATGGGCGCAATGATGGGCGGCGGGTAAATCCTACTGGATATAGCCTGCTCAGCCGCTCAACAGGCCGCGTTTCACGCTTGGAAATGGCCTTTTAGGTCGGCAACCGCAAAAAGTATCCACGCTGGCTCCCGGTCTACCTGAAATAGACTCACTCCCATTTCGCGTAGCTCCGCTTCGTACTCGGCCATTAAGGCCAGCATTAGCGTTTTTGTTTTCAGATCAATCTCGCCTGTGATCTGCATTTGCTCTATTCTTCTAGCGGCGCGGGCAACCACCATCGCCATCTCGTAGCGCGTAAACACGTTCCTACCCCTGAATAGCCCATCGGGGTAACCTTCAACAAGCCCATACGCTCGCAGCTCATCAATGGCCTTGTAGGACCAATTATAATAGGGCACATCGCGGAACATGCCCTTGCCTTTTCCGCGTATTTCGGTTGGCTTCTCGCCCGGTCTTGGCACGCCGGCGCTAACTCTCAAGTCAAATACGGCTTCCTGCACAAGCTTGGCACATGCCTCACCGAATTCGAGCCACGAGCGGGTGTCTTCGCTGTCACTTGTGGGCTTGTACATTTCTCTTAGCTCTGGCTCAAATTCCAATACGAGCGCAATGCCTAGCAGTTTGTGAGCGGGTCCGACCATAGCCTTGATTTCAGTGTTTTCAAATTTTTCGATAATATGTGCAGAGATCATGGCAGCTTCGTATCGGCTGATTACATAAGGCCTGTGATCTCTGTATCCCTCGATTATCCTCGCGTCTTTAAACTCCTCTATAACATCGTAAGTCCAGTGACCTTCCGGTACGTCCTTAAATATCGCAGCCGCAACCGTTGAGCTGTTGCACACTAAAATCGCGGCGATTAGCAGTCCAGCTAGGAGCGGTAAAAACCCCCTAATCATCTTGGTTCCCTCCTGTTGGCAACAGATATGCCCCCGCGTTTAGGCAGGTTCATCGCCCTCAGCCATAGCCGTATCGTCGCTGTCAGCCGCCGTCTCCTCGATTTCCCCGTCCGATTCAGCGGACAGCTCCTTGTATTTCATCTCCTGCGTGATCCGCATTCGCGAATTATCCACTATCGCCCGCATCTGATGCTTTTTGCCCCCCGCCTCCGTCGTAATAAGCAGCGCCATATTCATCGTAAGGTCACCGTCAACGCTCAGGTAGTTGCCCTTGTCCAAGTCAAACACAAGGCTGTAGCTTCCCGCGATGGTCATTTTCTCCAACTCGGTATGGTACATAACGCCGCCTTCAGTGCCAGCAAAGGACATCCCTTCCGGCGCCAGCCCCGAGACCTGGACGGCGAAAAGCGCAAGCTCCTCGTGATCTTCTCCGACAATCTCTTTTAGCCGCCATACTGCCTGAACATCCAGGCCATTGGGCCCCAGGGGCAACTCCAGCGTCCGCTCCCAGGGCTCGCCCACGGACACTTCGCCTTCCGGCAGCTCCAATACGAGCTCTGTGAGCCGGTCCCAGTCCATATAGGGGAACATCGGGGAGCCTTTCGCCTTAGCCAGGCGGTCCCATTCGCTCCCGATACGCTGATAATGACCTCTCTCATCAACTCGACTGGTATAAGTAGCCTTGAGCGCTTTCACCAGCGCTTTATCCTCCGGGCTGAGAGGCGCTTCTTCGCCGTCGGCAAGAACTCTCGCGCCCTCTTCGTCCAGAATAAGCGTTCTCCTAATAGTCTCCGCGCCTTCGGACTGCACTTTTTCCATGCTAAAGGAAGTGATCTGCGACGTTTGCTTCAACGCGTTGCTTAGATCGGACTCATGGTTAGCTACTTCTCTGAGCATATCCACAGTTGTCGTACTGCTCGTTACGGTGCGCTCTTCCGCACCATTCCCGATGTTCGGTTCCAGCGTCAGAGTTGTTTGAGATTCACTGTGGTATCTCATTTCGCAGCGCTCGTCGGGCGTGAGTTCTAGCGCCAGCTCAACCTTCTCGTAAGTCGGCCGCCTGCCCGCAGCCTGGATAGCCGGCCCTTCGTCCTCCTGATCGCTCGGTCTGCATGCGCTTATACATCCTGCGACAGCAACCACAGCGATTATCCAAAAGAGCCTCCCTAGCATTAGTCCTCTTCTTTCAGAATTCAAACTCATGCCCTATTCCCCTTTCCACAGCTTCCCGGTAAACGTAGCTAGCGGTAGCCATATCCTGCAACGCCAGACCTACGGACTTAAAAAGCGTGATATCATTATCCGCTTCTCGCCCGGTTTTGCTGCCTGCGACAACCTCCCCAAGGTCGGCGGCGATACTATCTGGACTCCACGCTCCTTCCTCAACCGGTATCTGAAAGTCACCGGCCTCAGCCATGCACGCTTCTGTTGAGTCGGGGAAGACCTTGCTTTTCACCACGGTTGCGGTGTCCAGCTCCCGCATGCCCGGCGCGTGCGAGCCGATGGCGTTGATATGCGTGCCTGGTTCCACCCACGACCCGTCAATAATTGGCTCCTTCGCGCTGGTCGCGAGCGTCAGGATATCGCAAGCGCGCACCGCGTTTTCAGCGTCTTTCGCCACCTCAGTTTGCACTCCGGTAAGCTTGGTAACCTCGCCGGCGAACGCTTGTTTCTTCTCATCATCGTCTATACTGAAAACCAGGCAACGCTTAAGCTCCCGCGACTTGGCGACGGCCCACGCCTGCGTTCGCGCCTGTACGCCGGTTCCGAACAGCGTGTGCACCTTTGCGTCCAGACGCGCCAGGTATTTCGTAGCCAGTCCCGAAACGGCACCCGTCCGCACCGCTGTAAGATAACCACCGTCCATAATGCATACTGGTGCGCCCGTTTCGGGATTGAGCAGAATGATAGTTCCCATTACGTTGGGCAGACCGAATTTAGCAGGATTATCTTTGTAGACAGTAACAACTTTCGCGCCCAGCGCTTTTAAGCCCGGGATGTATGCGGGCATAAACAATGAAAGCCCGTTGTACTCCGGGGCTGTTATAGGCGTGCGCACGGGCATAGTCACGTTGCCGGCGGCAAAATCGGCGAACGCCTCTTCAAGTATGCCGATTGCGCCCTCCATTGTGATTATTTCCTGCACATGGGCGCGGGACAGAAGTCGTAATTTCGCCATACTACCCCCTCCGGTGGTTTCTTCTCGGTCGTCTGATTCTAACACACGCTTCGTTCACATTCTTCTAGAAGTTAACGTTGGGTTTATAATGCTAACGCTACAACCCGCCATCGGCTCACGTGTAAGCCGTCCCAAACGGGCGCAGCCGTGGCGAGGAGTAAGCCCGTACTTTTCATCAAGGAGCATTGCACTATGAATACTCAGAGCGAATCTGACCTGCGTTCGAAGCGCATCACCGCAATGCCGCGCTCGGTCATCCATATGATGAGCGCACTTGCCCGCGAGGTGGATGACCCCGTTTCGCTTTCCTGGGCCAAGCCGGTCCACGGAACGCCGCAACACATCAACGCAGCTGCCATTGAAGCCATTGAGAAAAACCTGTGCAGTGGATACTCTACTGGATTGGGCCTTCCAGAGCTCCGCGAGGCGATAGCAGCCAAACTGAGGCGCGATAACAACATGGCTGCCCGGCCCGACGAAATTCTGGTTACCGTGGGCGCAATCGAGGGTATTGGAGCCGCTCTGGCGGCCACTATCGATCCGGGTGACGATGTACTCCTGCCGTCACCCAATTATTCCACTCACACGGAACAGGTTCGTATGCTATCGGGCAGGCCGGTGTTTGTTCCGTGTATAGAAGAAGAGAATTTCCGGCCCGACATGGACGCGCTTCGCGACGCCGTAAC
>JAOZQG010000035.1:15586-17301 GCA_029932365.1 bacterium
CGAAAGCGATTCTCTTCAGCACACCGTGCAATCCCACAGGAGGCGTATTCAACGAAGCGGACCTTCGCGCCATCGGTGAGCTGGCGTTGGAGCATAATCTAACGGTCATCATTGACGAAGCTTACGAGTACTTCACCTTTGACGGCGTTCCTCATTTCAGCCTGGGGTCTGTTCGCGAGTACCGGGAAAACGTGATAAGCGTTTTCACGGTAACGAAGACCTACGCCATGACCGGGTGGCGCATCGGATACGTCCACGCGCCCAGCGACCTAATTTATGAGATGAACAAAGCGCACAACTGCATGGCCATATGCGCTCCCGTCGTTTCGCAGTACGCTTCGCTCGCGGCGATAAACGGTCCGCAGGACTACGTGGATGATTTTCGTCAGAAGTACCTGCGCAACCGGGACCGCGTTTGCGAACGGCTCGACGCGCTATCCGAGCATTTCAGCTACCAGCGCCCGGCTGGCTCTTACTGCATGTTTCCGCGCATTCTGCATCCGGACGGCAAAAATTCACTTGAGTTCTGCAAGCGGATGCTGACCGAAGCCCGAGTTTCCACAACGCCGGGTGTGGGCTTCGGAACGGGCGGAGAAGAACACATGCGCATCACATTCTGCTGCGCTTACGAGGATATCGACCGCGCGTTTGACCGCATAGAAGCCTGGCTGTCTTAGCCTGCTCACCGGGCCGTTTGAAAACCCGCAAGGTCGTGAGTGTCCATCTCCAGCATGGTGACACCCGCTTTCACGTGGCCGGGCTTGTTGGAGCCCAGCCCGTAGTCAATCCAGTAAAACGGCTCCAGCCTCCTGTATACCTCGCATCGAGCGAATGCGAGGTCGTCCAGCCCGGGTTCATAATGTGCCAGCACCGCTTCGGCGAATCTCGCGCCGTATTGGCAGTATATAGTTACGAAATCGCTCGCGGGATCGTCGATTGCGGCATCGCCGAAGTCAATCACACCGCTGATTTCGCCGGCGTCGGGAGCAAACAGCACGTGTTCCGGAGCAAGGTCTCCGTGCGTCATTACCGGCTGAAATCGGCAGCCATCCCACAGTTTAAGTGCTCTTGTAACGAACTCCCCTACTCTTTTAAAGGCTGCAGGTGTCAGCGCCGATTCTGTTTTCATCTTCAAATCCGTCAAGAACGGCTTAAACGAATCCGGTCTCGCTACTTGGTACCCAAGGGCAATAGCTTTATCCTGCGGAAATTTGTGCAGCGCGGTCAGAAAACCTCCGAACTGCGCAGCGCATCTCTCAAATGCCGCGCTTTGCTCCCGAACGTGCTCCTGGAAAATCTCGGCAGTCAGCAATTCTCCAGGCAGCATACGGTATCCGACAAAAGCAGCGTCTTCCGACTCCGGAAACTCCACACCATCGGATATAAAATCGTTTTCGGGGACTCGGACGTTCAGCCGCTCCTTTAGCAGCGGGAGCAGCTTCACTTCGCGCCTGAGCTTTGGCACTAACTCCAACCACCGCGGAAAGCGGAAGACGTATTCGTCATTGACGATGAGCACCTTGCTCTCCCAGCCGCTAGTGATTAGATGCGTCCGCTCAATAGAAATCTGCGGAAAGGACCGCTCAACAAGCTGGCTGAAGCTGTTCTCATCGAGCACTTCACCCAGATATGGCGTTAGCTTCTCCATAGCATAAAAATCCTACAGCATCCCGGCGCTTATGTTCTCGCCCGCCCGGACGCGCTCCTGGAATCTG
>JAOZQG010000120.1 GCA_029932365.1 bacterium
GGCTACGGGCTACCGGCTGCTTCCCCCGCCGCCCCCACCTGACGCTAGCCACGCGCTAACGCGTGGCATAGCGTGCTTGCCCGCCCCGCCAAAGGCGCTGGCGGGCTTGCCCCGCGCGGCGCAAGCGCCTACAATGGCGGTTATGCCGGTTTTGGGAGTACTGGGGCACACCGACCACGGCAAGTCCACGTTTTTAGAAAAGCTCACCGGCGTCAACCCGATGCACCTGCCGGAGGAGCGCAAGCGCGGGCTGACCATCCAGCTCGGGTTCGCGTTCTGGACGCCACCGGGCGAGGATGCGCGGCCGGTCACGTTCATCGACGTGCCGGGGCACGAGCGCTACCTGCGCAACATGCTGCGCGGGATTTTAGGGATGGACGCGGCGCTGCTGATGGTCGCGGCGGACGACGGGCCGATGCCGGGCACGTACGAACACCTGCGCGCATCGCTGTATGCGGGGATAAGGCGCTGCGCCGTAATTATCACGAAGGCCGACCTGGTGCCGCCTGAGCGCGTGGAAGAGGTGCGCGCGGAGCTTGCGGAGTTTTTGCGCGGGACGCTGTGGCAGGACGCGCCCGTGTTTGCGTTTGCCGCGCCGAATCCGGAAAACATGCCGGAAATCGCTGCGACGCTTGAGGAGATGGTGCGCGGGGCAAAAGGCGCGCCGGAGACGCCGTTCGCCTACTACTTCATCGACCGCGTGTTCACCGTGAAGGGCGAAGGGCTGATTGCCACGGGCACGCTGCGCGGAAAAGGCGTGCAGGTGGGCGAGGCGCTGAAGCTTCTGCCCGAGGGGCGCGAAGTGCGCGTCCGCAAAGTGGTGCAGGACAACACCGAAACCGATGCGGCGCAGCCCCATTCGCGCGTCGCGCTAAACCTCACGGGAGTGAAGCGCGAACAGATTAGTCCCGGCGACCTGCTGACGAGCGTTTCGCTGAAGCCCGGCAGCGGGCGCTTCGCGGCGTTGCTGACGCTTCCGCCGGAGCGCTGGCGCGAGCAGAAGGCGGACTGGAAACGGCTGGAAAAGCAGCGCAAGAACCTCAACCTCATCGTGGGCAGCGCGGTGCTGCAGGTGCAGGACCTTGTCGTGGAGCCGCTCGACAGCGCAGGCGCGAGTGCGCTGGCGTTTTTCAGCGTCGCCGGAAAGCTGCCCCAGCCGCCCGGAATGCGCTGCATCATTTACGAGACCGGCGCCACGACCATAAGCTGCGGCGGGCGCATTGTGGCTGCACCCGGGGTTGCCCGGGGACGGCGCCGCGCGCGGCGCCAGGCGCTTAATGGCGCTGCGGGAATCCTGCACGATGCGCGTGTGAGCCTTAGCGATGCGCTCAGCGACGAAACGGTCGCTATGGCGGGTGCGGCGCTGGAGCTGAAAATTGCCGGAAGCTGCGACCTTGCGCAGCAGCCGGAGCTTTCGCTGCTGCCGCGCGAACTGGAGCTTGCGCAGCGGCATAAGCTCGCCGACGCGCTGCCCAGCGGCGAGTATCTGCGCAGCGACGATACGGTGGTGGCGCACAGCGTGCTCAAAGCCGAAGCGGAGCAGGCCAGGCGGCGGCTGGTGGAAATCCACGAGCAGAACCCGATGGCGGGCGCGCAGGAGCTTGCGAAGCTCACGGCGAAAGGCGCGGTGCTGCGCAGCGCCCCCGAAGGCGAGCTGCGGCGGCTGTTTTCCGCGCTGGAACTGGAATACGCCGACGGCAAAGTGGGCGTGCCGGGCGCGGGCGGCATCCCGCCGCAGTGGCGCGAAACCTACGAGCGAATCAAGGAGCGCTTTCGCGGCGACCCCTCGCACTTCCCCACGCTGACCGTGCTCAAGCGCGACTTCCCCGCGGCGTCGCGGCTGATAAGCGAGCTTTTAGCCAGCGGCGAGCTGCACCATCTGGGCGCGGGCGCGGTGATTACCGGCGAGATTTACGACCGCTGGGTTGCACTGATCAAACAGCATCTGGTGCGTAACGGGCAGATATCGGTGCAGGAGGCCAAGGAGCTCACGCGCGCCAGCCGCAAATACATCATCCCGCTTTTGGAGCAGCTCGACAAGCGGGGCGTCACCCGCCGCGTCGATGACGTCCGCAAGCCCGGCGCGAGATTCGGGGAGTAGTCTCACGTCTGGAGGCACGACTTTCTAGTCGTACATTGGCTACGCTGCTATATAGGTGCGCTAAAGCCTGCCCAGTCCGTCCAAAGCCAGGGGTAGTCTTCCGGTCTTTCTGCCAAGCCTGCTTTCGCCGGATTATTGAGCAAGTACTTAACCGCTCCTTTAAACGCCTGTTCGCCGAGGAGTGAACGGTCGTGATACTCAGCTTGCCACAGGGAGCCTTTGACGCCTCGTAACTTGTTTACTTCTCGTGCCGAGTAGCCCTTTATGCTTCTCATCAGATGTGCAACCGCCTGCTTTGTAAGTGCGGTTTCCTCTTCCAGCGAAGTTATCAAATGGAAATGGTCGGGCATGACGACCGCAGCGTACATCTTCCACCCGCGTCCGTTCCAGTGCAAGCAGGCTTTCAGGACAGCCGTGCGCTCAGCAGCGTTCAGCTCTGGTTTGCTCTTGCGCAACCTGGAGGTTAAGAGGTAAGCACTGCCGGGTGTGTGCACGTGCGGCAGCTTTCCTCGCCATTGATGGAAATTAATCATTAGCGCGAAACCACTCGACGCAGGATTGTACTACTTAGGACGAATCGGGACTGGAAAGTCCCGACTCCAAAGTGGGGGGGCACGACTTTCTAGTCGTGCGTTGGCCTGTGTGCTTATCTTTCCTCGTCCCACGGCCAGCCGCCGGTGATTAAGATGTACTTGTACTTCTTGCCCCGCATTACGTTAGCAGGCTAGGACTCGGAGGCCTGCTTAATTACTGCGTCAACTTCCTTCAGAACTTTAACGGAGATGGCGAAAACCGTCTTAGTGAGTTCCAACATAGCCCGTTGTTTCCTTTGGTGCCGGTTCCTCGTCTTTGCCTTTAAATTTACATCCATCTCGTGTATGATTTGATTTCGTGCATCGAAAGCTTCTTTCAGTTTACTTACGTTTAGCTGCTCGATGCCTAGGAGAGAGAGAACCCGTTTCAGCTGGCTTGTGCTTTGCAGGCTGTCTCCGGTGAGGTCCTCAACGCAAAGCTCAACTGTCGTATGTATTGGTGCATCGCTAGATATAGCTAAGGCGCGCAGTAGCTCTGTCTCCTTCCTTATTGACCGTCCATCCGGTTCAGGCTCACTAATCGACGTTATCTCGTCTCGCATTCTCCGTCGGGCCCACTCAGCAAGCTTAGCTTTTAGCATATCCGCTAACTGGGTTTTTTGCCTTATAAGCCAAGGTAGGCAGTCGCGTACAAGCTGCTTTAACATCGAGTCGAGTCCGGCACATGAGAAAACTAGGGCGGCGCGTAGATGGTCTTGGTCTACGTCGCTAGTCGTTCCCTTTGGGCTCATTTCTCTTGCGTCTTTATCTATGAATCTCCTTATTGAATATGTGATAAAGAAGCTTTGGGAAGAATCTTTTGCCATGCTAAGTATCGTCCAAGCATCGCTGAGAATCTCGCTAAACTCCTTCTTGGGCGGTATCTCCGGCAGAATAATCCAATTGATTTTTCTTGCAGGTTTTTCTGGCATGAGTTACCTCAGACATATAAAAACTACATCTTCATCGTTCTTTTAGACAGGATCTTTGGTGGAAACGGTCTTCGCGCCTAATTCTCCTGGAAGTCGTCGGGGCGGAGTTCGCGCAGGATGCGCTTGAAGTCGATGCCTTCGGTTGCGGGTTCTTCGCCCTCGCCCTCGTCCACCACGTGCCCGGCTTCGTCGGCTTCGGCCGCCGCCATCTCCACGAACTTGATGTTGTACATCAGCTCGTCGGCGACGAATATCTGCACGCTGTCGCGCAGCGCCAGCGCAACCGCGTCGCTGGGCCGGCAGTCTATCTCCACTTCCTCGCCGTTTATCTCCATCACGAGGTTGGCGTAATACGTGCTGCCGATGAGCCGGTCGATGATGACGCTCACGAGCTTGACGCCGGAGCGCTCGAAGACGCGCTTGAGCAGGTCGTGGGTGAGGGGGCGCGGCGGGGCCTGCCCGCGCGAGGCGAACTCTATGCTCACCGCCTCGGCTTCGCCGATCCACACCGGCAGGAACCGGTCGCTGCTCGAATCTTTCAGGAAGATTATCGGCGACTTGTTGTTCTGGTCGTAACGAAGGTCGTAAAAAACTACCGGCGAAAGTCCCATACGCTGGCATTATACCATCGCGGGAAGGCTTTTCAACGCGCTGGACGCGGTTATTTTCGCAAGGGGCCCAAGACGGCGGCACGCCGGACGGCTCCGGCTGCATCTGGTATAATTGGGTGGGGAAAAGGCCGGCCGGCAGGGACGGCAATTCTAGCCGGGGAGGCAGACGTGAGAAGCCATATCAGGTTTTGGGCGCGAAGCGCTCGCTTCGCCCGTTTAATCACCATTGCGGTCGCAATCGCCTGCGCGCTTATCCTCGCCGCGTGCGGGGGATCCGATGCGCGAAGGCTGCCCAGTATCAGTGCAGTTGGCGATGGCGCGCAGCCAGCACTGGAGCAGAATGCGGACATCGCGGAAATCCTGGCAGCGCCGGTGCCGGATGGCGTGGAGCCTGAGCTGTGGGAGATGCTGAAAAGCGAGCTCGCGGTGGAAATGCTGAAGCGTGCATCGTCTGAGGACAGGCCTGGTGTCACCAATGAAATAAACGGTTTTAGATTATGGGCGTGGTATGACGGTTTGGTTTGGCACGGGCCTATTCTATGGGGTGACGGTTCGCGGGATGGCGTAGTCGGCATTGCCGATCTTGTCACCATCGCTCTCAACTGGGGGCGTGCTATAGAGAGCA
>JAOZQG010000036.1:0-12325 GCA_029932365.1 bacterium
AGGTTGACTACGCGTCACGCCCGTACGGAAGCGAGGTCGGCGAGTTTGAGCCTGAACCGGAAACCGGGCCGGCGCCGGACGACGAGATTGGCGTTGCGGGCCTGGACAAGCTGCAGCCCGGCGACGTCATCACGCTTGCACGCAAGGCCTATCGGGACGGGCTTTCCGAATACTCGCTGAACGGCAAATCCGTGCGCCTCAGCACAGTGGACAGGTTCTTCTCGCGCTTCCAGCTGGGACGCTATGCCGCCTTTTCCATCAACCAGGGCGAGGTGGAGAAGAAGCTTTTAGCCAATCCGCGCGAAATCCGCGAATGGCTGGGCGAGGCCAGCGGGGTGGCGCTTTTGCTGCGGGCCAAGGACACGGTGGCGCGCAGGCTTCTGCGCAGCCGGCGCAATCTCACGCGGATAAGCGACATCCTGCTGACGCTACGCGACGACGTGAAGGCTTTAGGCGAACAGGCGGAAGACACGGAGCGCCACAACTGCCTTCAGCAGCAGCGGCGCTGGCTTGCGGGATATTTAGCACGGGGACGGCTGCTCTCGGCTGCGGCAAAGGCGGAGAAAATCCGCGGCGAGCGCACGGGACACGCCGAACGGCTGGCCCGGCTCGAAAGCGACATCGCGGCGCGCCAGGAGGAGCTGGAAATCGCGGAGCGTGAAGCCGCGGAGCTTTTGCAGCACGAACGCCGGGCGGCGGACGAACTCAACCGCCAGCGCGACGCGCTCTCCCGGCAGCGCATCGGTGAAAGCGTGCTGCAGGAAAAGGCGCGCAGCCTGACATCGCGCCGCGATGAAGCCACGAAGCGGCTTGCCGAGATTGAGCAGCGCACCGAAAAGCTGGCGGCGCGCTTTGAGGAGCTGCAAAAGCGCGTGCAGCAAAGCGCCGTTTCGCTGAAAGAGACCGAGGAAACGCTGCGCCGCGCCGAAGAGACCGTGCTGCGCGAAGAAAACTCGGTCACGTGGCTGAAAGACGAGCTCGCGTCCGCCGACAAAAAACGGGTGGAGCTGGAGCGCGAATTTGCAGTCACCGGCGAAAAGCTTGCGCACATACGCCACGAGCGCGCGCAGATAGATAAGAAACTCGCCGATATGGAAAAGGAGCGGGAAGCGCGCGCCGCCGAGCTTGCCCGGCTCAAGGACGACAGCGACCAGCTTTCGCTGGATTTCGAGGAGAAAGAAGAAAGGCTGGCCGCCGAAGAGCGCCGCCTGGCCGAAGCGCGCAAGCGCTACGAGGAAACGCTGGACGAGCTGCGCGCCGCCGAAAAGAAGCTCGCCTCGGTCAACGAGCGGGCGGGCTATATCGCCGCGATGAAAAACACCTACGAGGAACTCAAGACCGAGTTTTACGCCCGCAACGACGACGCGGCGCCGTCGCTGACGCTCACGCCTTTGCTAGATCTCGTCAGCTTCGACGAAGAATGGGCCGACGCGGTGGAGCTGGCTCTGGGTGAAGTGGCGCGGGCGCTGGTGCTGGCGGACGGCACCGGCGAAGACGTTGTCGGCGAGGATTCCCTGCGCGGTATCTTCGTCGCTCCGGAAGCAAGCGAGAAGACCAGAATCGATACGCGCTGGGCCAGCCTGTGGGACCGGCTGCACGGCGAAGAAGGGGTGATTGCGGCGCTTAGGTCGTCGCTGGGCGAGATTGCGGTCGTGGAAAAATCCGCGGAGGCCAGAACGCTGCTCGCTGAACATCCCGCGCTTTCCGGCTGCATAATACGCCCCGCGTTAACTTTGGTCACGCGCGGCGTCATCCGCAAGCCGGGAGCGCCCGAAGTGTCACTGCTCTTCCGCCGGCACGCCGAGATGCCCCGGGTGGACGAAGAAGTGGTGGAACTCGCGTCCCGGCGCGAAAAGATGCAGCAGCAGGTGCGGGAGCTGGAGGCCAGACGCGACCGCTACGCCAGCGAAAGCGTGCACTGGGAGAAAGCCGTGCGCAACCTGCAAACGATGTCGCTGGATTTGCGGGGCAAGCTAACTCAAGCCGCCTCCCGCGAGGAGGGCATCGCCACCGAGCGCGACAGGATTGCCGCGGAATATAAAGGTCTTGCCGCCCGGCGCGACGAGCTGGAGGCTCAGGAGCAACAACTGAAATCCCGGGCGGACGAAATCGCCGCCAAGCTGGATAAACTTGCCGCGGAAACAGCACGCTCCGCGAAGAGCCTGGAATCGACAGAACAGGCTCTGGAGGAGCGCCGCGCGAAGATTCGCCAGATGGAAAAGGCCCGGATGAAGCTGGCTACCGAACACGAGGTGGCCGAAACACAATTCGCCGCCCTCAACCGCGAGCGGGAAGACCTGGACGCCGAACACACGCGGTTGTCCGCCGAAATAGATTCCGCCGCCGCCCAGCTCAACGACATTGCGGCAGAGCGGGAGAATCTGGCAAAAGGTCTGAAGAAGGCGGACAAGCTCATCACGCAGTTGGAAAAAGACGCGGAGAAGCGCGCCGCCGAGCAAAGCGAGCTCACGGAAAGGCGTGAAAGCCTGGCGTCCGAGGTGCAGTCGCTGACGGAAAGCCGCCGGCGGCTCCAAGCGTCATCCGGCGATTATCAGGAGCGCCTGTGGGAGGCGGAAAGCGAAGTCTCCGGGGTAATCCGCGAAATCCACGGGAACCTCGGCATCTCGGTAATCACCATGATGCACGAGCTGGCTCAGGAGGCCGTGCGTCCCGCGGTGCGGCCCTCGGATTTCTTCCCGCGATTTACCCTAGCGGAATCGCCCGGCTCAGAGGAACCGCCGCAGGAAAGTGCCCCCCTGCTGGATTACCACAAGCTGAGCGAAAAGCAGATCCGCGAGGAGCTCGGGCGAATCGAGCGCGCGCTGTCCAACCTGGGCGAGGTCAATCCGCTGGCCCCGCGCGACTTCCGCGAGAAAAACGAGCGCATGCAGTTTCTGACGCAGCAGGAGCAGGACCTGAAGCTGGCGATTAAAGATATGCAGGAGATGCTAGAGGGCCTGGAGCGCCAGACGCGCGACCGCTTCGCGCGCAGCCTGAAGCTCATCGAGGGCAAGTTCAACGAGCTCTTTATGCGACTCTTCGGCGGCGGCTACGCGCGTTTCAGGCTGACCGAGCCGGACAACCTCATCGAATCCGGCGTGGAGATAGAGGTGCAGCTTCCCAACGCGCGGCGCCAGAACATCAAGGCTCTGTCCGGCGGCGAGCGCAGCCTGCTTTTCATCGCGCTATTCATCGCCGTGCATATGGTACGGCCGGGCAGCTTCTGCGTGCTCGACGAGGTGGATGCGTCCCTGGACGACGTAAACATCGTTAGATTCTGCCAGCTTCTGGAAGACCTTTCGCAGCGCGAGCAGTTTTTGGTCATCACCCACAACAAGTGCACGATGCGGGTGATGCAGCGGCTCATTGGCGTGGTGACGCAGCCGCGCGGCATCTCGCGGGTGATTGACGTATCGCTGAAGCAGGCCGAACGCTACGCGGACAAGGGTGCGGCGTGATGCGGCTATTCGGCAGGCGTGACAGGAAGAACGCAAGCTCCACCGAAGGCGGCGATAAGCTCTCCCGCTGGCGCAAAGGCCTGAACCGCACTAAGGCAAGTTTCGCGGGATTTTTACAGTTCATCTCCACGGGCGAAGCCGAGCTCGGCGAGGCATTTTACGAGGAACTCGAGGACGCGCTGATACTGGCCGACGTGAGCGCCGCGCTTGCGGGAAAAACCGTCGCGTGGTTGCGAAAAGAAGCGGGCGTGCGCGGCGTGACCCGGGCCGAGGATGCCCGCCAGCTGCTAAAGCAAAAGCTGGCGGAGATGCTCGCGACCCGGGAGCCGAAGCCGCTTGTCGCGGGAGACAGGCTCAGCGTGGTCTTATTCGCCGGCGTCAACGGCACGGGCAAAACTACGATGCTCGTTAAAATCGCACGCCTGTTGCAGGACGAGGGTATGAGCGTGGTCGCGGCGGCCGCGGACACCTTTCGCGCGGCGGCAGTGGAGCAGCTCTCCATCTGGGGTGAGCGCGCGGGCTTCCCCGTAATCACCGGCGCGCAGGGCGCAGACCCCGCTAGCGTGGTCTACAACACAATTGAGCACGCGCTGGCGCACGGCAAGCACGCGGTGCTTATAGACACCGCCGGCCGGATGCAAACGAAGTCCGCGCTGATGGCCGAGCTTTCCAAGATTTCCCGCGCGGCGCGCAAAGTCGTCGCCAAGCGCGGCGAAGAGCCGGAAGAGAAACTGCACGAATTCAACCTTCTGGTGCTCGACGCCACAACGGGACAGAACGCGATTTCGCAGGCGAAGCTCTTTTCGGAAGCCATCAGCCTTCACGGGCTGGCGCTGAATAAAATCGACGGAACCGCGAAGGGCGGCGTCATCTTTCCGGTGGTAGCGACGGCGCAGGTTCCGGTGATGTTCCTCGGAGTGGGCGAAGACATGGACGACATCGTGGAGTTTGACGCAGCCGAGTTCGCAACCACGCTCCTGGGCAACGACTAGTCTCATCCCCATCGATTGGTGGCACGGGCGTCCCGCCCGTGATTTCCCCGACCCGCCGTGCTGCGACCGGTAGGGTGCGGTTTTACTCGCCTATGGACGGCTCACTAGTGCCGCTCATTCGATATAAATCCATCTTGCTTCCCGGCTACCCCAGCGCCTGCTGCAAATCGGCGATGATGTCCGCCGCGTCTTCCATGCCCACCGACAGACGCAGCATTTCTGGCAGTATCCCGATGGCTGAGCGCTCGTCGTCCGGCAGTGTCTCAAACATGATGCTATAGGGGTGCATCAGCAGGCTCTTGGTGTCGCCCAGGCTCACCTGGTGCGTGACGAGCTTAACCGAATCCAGCGTCTTCACGCACGCGTCCTTCCCGCCCTTCAGCCCGAACGTGATCATCCCGCCGCAGCCGTCAGGCAAATATTTGCGCGCAAGCTCGTGCTCAGGATGGCTTGGCAATCCGGGATAGTTCACCCACTCAACCTGCGAGTGGCCTTCGAGGAATCCTGCGACCGCCAGCGCGTTTTCGGAGTGGCGCCGCATCCGCACCGGCAGCGTCTCCGCCGAGAGCATTAGCAGCCAGGCGTTGAACGGCGAAAGCGTCGCTCCGAAGTTGTAGGCGGTCTCATGGCGGATGGCGTGCATCAGCTCCGCGTCGCGCCCAAGGATTATCCCGCCGATTACATGACCGTGCCCCGCTAAATACTTCGTCGCCGAATGCACGACCACATCCACGCCCCACTCAAGCGGCCGGAAGAGCAGCGGCGTGTTGAACGTGTTGTCGAACACCGCCTTAAGTCCGTGCGCGTGCGCGAACTCCACGACCTTCTCCGCGTCGTACATCCGCAGCAGCGGATTGTCCGGCGATTCGAAGTAGAGTATGCGCGTCTTGTCGTCAATGCGCGATTCAACTTCGTCGAAATCGCGCAGGTTGGCGAACCGGCATTCGATTCCGTAGCGCGGCAGGATGTCGCGGAACAGCCGGTAGGTGCCGGAATACAGCATGTTCGCCGCGACGAGGTTCTCGCCCGCGCGCACGAGGTGCATCACTGCGCCGGTGATCGCCGCCATGCCCGAGCCCACAGCGCATCCCTCGACTGCGCCTTCAAGCTGCGCGATGCGCTTCACCCAGCGGTCGGTGGTGGGATTGCCCATGCGCGTGTACAAATAGCCCTCGCCGCCGCCGCGCGCGATGCGAGCGCCCTCCTCAACGCTTTCTGAGCCAAACGACGAAGTCATAAACAGCGGGAAAACGCCCGCATGCTCCGGCGCATCCTCCCGCTCGTCGTCGTGTATCGCTCGCGTATCATCGTGATGCTTGTCGTCCATGCGTGAAATCCTAGCACACGTTTAGCGCTATTCCAGCAACTCGTACTGCGTCGTGCGGCGCTTGGGCGTGAAGCCAGAGGTGGAAATCAGGCGGCGCAGCTCCGCTTCGGTCATCGTGAAGCTCGTCCCCGCGGCGGCGACGACGTTTTCTTCCAGCATCGTGCCGCCCATGTCGTTTGCGCCGAACATCAACGCAAGCTGCCCCACCTTCGGCCCCATCGTCACCCACGACGCCTGTAAATTCGTGAAATTATCCAGATACAGCCGCGCCACCGCCAGCGTGCGCAGATACTCCAATCCTCCCACGGCCGTGCCGCCCAGCGGCGTATTCTCCGGCTGATAAGTCCAGCAGATAAACGCGGTAAATCCCCCCGTGTCGTCCTGCAGCGCGCGGATGCGCTCCAGATGCTGGATGCGCTCAGGATGAGTCTCCACGTGCCCGAACATCATCGTCGCCGTCGTGCGCATCCCCAAAGCGTGCGCCTCTCGCATCACGCTTATCCATTCGTCGGCCGTGCATTTTCGCGGCGACACTTCGCTGCGCACGCGGTCGGACAAAACCTCCGCGCCGCCTCCGGGTAAGCTGTCCAGCCCCGCTTCCCGCAGTCTACTTAGCACCTCGCGCACCGGCATCCCGAAAAGAGCGCTGAAATGCGCAACTTCCGGCGGCGAGAACGAATGCAGCGTCACCTGCGGGAAGTCGCGCTTGATGCTGCGCAGCAAGTCCAGGTACCATTCAAACGGCAGCGACGGATGGTGCCCGCCCTGCATAAGTATCTGCGTCGCTCCCAGCTCCACCGCCTGCGCGATCTTTCCCCTTATCACCGGCTCGTATTCGTTGACGTAAGCGTCGGCGTCGCCGATATCGCGTGAAAAGGCGCAGAAGCGGCAGCGGCTGACGCAAATGTTGGTGTAGTTTATGTTGCGGTCGACGACGTAGGTGGCGATGCCGGGGTTGGCGCGCTCCATCCGCAGCTCATGCGCCGCGCGCCCCAGTTCGTGGATATCGCCCGCGGCAAGCAGAAGCTCACCTTCTTCCCGGCTCAGGCGTTCGCCAGAAAGCGGCTTGACGCAGAGGTCGGCGGTTTCGTCGGGCGATAGGCTGCTCGGCTTATCCGACATGCCGGCTACTTCGCAAGCTTGGCCAGCTTCAGCTCATGCACCTTCTGGCGGAAAAACTCTAAAAACTCCAGGTCGCGCGGCGACAGCCTGAAATGTAGCGCTTTGCCGAAATAATCCACCAGCGCCTTGTGACTCACCTGCCATTCACGCTCGGCGTACTTGCACAGCCCGTCCCAGTCTTCTTCAACCTCGGCGTAGGCCTGTTCCAGTATCTCTACGAGCTGTTCCGAAACTGGCTCGCTCCCCTGCCACATCGCAAATACGACCGGCAGCTTGAATAGCTGATCGATCAGCGCGGCGATGTCGTAGGCGTGATGATATGTGAACTGCGGGTGGAAGTTCTGGTCGCCGATTATGACGCGGCCGGTCTTGGGCGGCAGCTTCGCGCGCACGTCTTTGGCAGGCGTAAATTTCACGCGCTGTTGCCGCTCGTGGAAGATAATGCGGGTAAGCGCGTTGCTGGTAAGGCTGGCGGGATCCTCCTCAACCACGGTGACGTCGTCCAGCGGGTCCTGCGAGTAGATCATCACTGTGATAACCCGTCCTTCCGCCGCCACGCCCAGATCCGTAATCCGGCTGCGCAGCTTCGCCGCATAGACGAAAGAGGAGGTCAGCGCCGCGTCCAGCTTCCCATCCTGCATCAGGTAGAAAAGCTCCGCGGGCATCCCCCACGTGGGTTTCACGCGCGGATGGTCCTGCAGCCCGTGAACGAGAGGCAGCGCATTCAGAAACGGCAATAATCCAACTCTAAACTTCTTGGGCATCTTCACCCACCGGTTCATATTCGCGCATATCCCGATAAAGCGCGTCGCGCATAATCGGTTTCAATCCGGCGCCCCTAATAATACCAGCAAGCTCGCCAATGGTCACCCCTTTGGGCGCACCGGCACCCGCGGCGTGATAGATAAGCTCACGCCCCACCGTGCCGTCCGCATCGTCCGCGCCCCAGAAAAGCATCACCTGCGCCAGCTTCAGCCCGTATTCCACCCAGTAGGCTTTGATATGCGGGAAGTTGTGCAGCGCGACGCGCGACGCGGCCACGTGGCGCAGATCCTCAACGCCCGTGGTGAACTCGCCGCCCAGCCGGTTGCCCACCGGATGGTACGCCAGCGGTATGAACGCCTGGAATCCTCCCGTTTCCTCCTGCAAATCGTAGAGCTTCAGCAGGTGCTCCGCTTTCTGGTTAGGTGTCTCCACGTGTCCGTAGAGCATCGTCGCATTCGTGGGTATACCCAGCTCGTGCGCCGTGCGGTGCACCGAAAGCCACTCGTCGCCCGAAATCTTGTCCGGGCAAATCCGCGAACGGACTTCTTCCGCAAACACCTCCGCGCCCCCGCCTGGCATCGCGTCCAGCCCCGCCGATTTCAGGTCTGCAAGCGTTTCGCGCACGCTCTTTCCCGCAAGCTGGGCAATCCACGCAATTTCCACCGCCGTAAACGCCTTAAGCTGCGCTTCGGGAAAAGCAGCGCGCAGCGCTGCGAGAATCCCCCTGAAGTATGCGTATTCCGCCAGCTCGCGCGGCGGGATTGCCCCGACGATGTGAAACTCACGCACGTCCTCGGCGCCCTCGGCCTTCAGGCTCTGCACAATCTCATCGGGCTGAAAGAAATAAGCGTCATCGTCTGTGGCATCCGCGCTGAAGGAGCAAAAAAGGCAGCGGTTCTGGCAGATGTTCGTGTAATTTATGTGCCGGTTCGCCACCACGTACGTGCTGTCGCCATGCAGCTTCGTACGGATTTCGTGCGCCAGCCCGCCCAGCCAGTGGAGGTCGGCATCGGTGAGCAGGAATGCAACTTCGGCCTGCGTCAGCCGCCCGCCGGAGAGCGCCTTGCGCTCGATGGATGCTTCACGAGAGTCTGGCACCTGCCGCTTATTCTAGGCGACATAGTCTCATACAACAAGCGCAATTCGCGGGTGTTAAACGGCTTATCTATCTGCTATAATAAGCTCTCAGTCAGGAGGGACAACTATGAAGCTCACCATCTCCCAGGAAAAGTTGAGCCAGGCGCTCAACCTTGTCGGCAAGGCTGTATCCAGCCGCACGCTGAACCTGGTTCTCGCTCACATCCGGTTCCAGGTGACGAAAAAGAGCCTGACGCTCACCGGTTCGGACGGCGATTTCACGATAGAACACACGCTGGACACCGAAGGGGAGCGCGAAGGCGCGCTTCTCGTTCCCGCGCGGCTCTTCGTCGATCTCATCACGAGGCTGCCCAAGAAGGACGTGACGCTGGAGCGCCAGGACGGGATGCTTAAAATCATAAGCGGCTTCTCGGACTACTCCATCAACATCCTGCCCGACGAGAACTTCCCCAGCCTCCCGCTGTTTGAGGAAGGCAAGCTGGCGCAGCTTCCCGCCGGCCAGTTGAGGAGCGCCCTGGGACGAACCACCTTTAGCGCCCTCAAGGATCCCAGCGGCACCACCAGCCATTACACGCACGGCGTGCTGCTCAACTTCCACGAGGACAACCTGGACATCGTCGCCACGGACGGGCACCGCCTTGCGCTGGAGCGGATGGACAATCCCGCGCCCGAGATAAAGGACCGCAGCCTGCTGGTGCCCACAACCATAACCGATGAACTCAAGCGGGCGCTGCCCGATGAAGAGGATAAAACCGTTGAAATCTATTTTTTGAGCAACCAGGTGTTCTTCAAGTTCGATAGCAGCGTCTTCGGCGGCTCGCTTTTCGACATTAAGTATCCCGACTACCTGAAAGTTATCCCCAAGGACACCAAATCGGTGGTCAACGTTAACCGCAGCGCGCTGCGCGAAGCGCTCCAGCGCGTCCTCATCGTATTCAAAGTAAAGGAGCAGAATCCGGTTGTCCGGCTGGAAACCAGCGGCGAGAGCCTGGTCATCTCCAGCGAATCCCAGGACGTGGGCAAGGGCGTCGAGGAAATGCCCTTTTCGCAAGGCTCGCCCTTCACCGATATGCGCATCGCCCTGAATCCCGCGTATCTGGCGGATGTCCTCTCGGTGGTGGACACGGACACGGTTGACCTTCACTGGACGAGCGAAGTTAACCCGCTGAAGCTGGAACTACCGGAGAAGCCGGGTTATACTTATATCGTGATGCCCATCCGGATGGATTAGGCGTATTCGGGGATAGACCGCCCGACGGAACGCCCCGGGATTGATAAATTGCTGGTACTTACGCGAAAGCCTGGCGAGAGAGTGCTGATCGGCCCGTCGATCAAGCTGAAGTTTATCGGAGTGGATTCGGGGCGTCTTGCCCGCCTGGAGTTTTCCTCCAACCGGCACCTTAAGCTTGTGTCGCCCGATATTGCGCTCAGCCGCGATATTTCGGCGGAAAGCCCGGAAAGCCCCGCGCGCTATGAAGTGGTGCTCTCGGTCAACCAGAGGATATCGGTAAACGACATAGTTGAAATAGCGATAGTCGCCGTCAAGGGCGAACAGGTGCGCCTGGGTCTGGAGGCTCCCGACGAAGTGCACATCTTCCGCGAAGAAGTACACGCCGAAATCCTTCAGGAGGGCTTCAAGGCGTCCCGGAAAGAAGGTGAGGATGCGCCAGAAAAGCCGCGCCGGCCACCGCGGGAGCTGGAAGACGAGCCGCCACCCGAGTAGCGCTCCCCCTATTACCTGACCAAGAACAGCAGGCCGGGCAGCTTCGCTTCTTTCAGCAACCGATCCAGCAGGTTCAGTGGCATACCCACAACGTTGAAGTAATCGCCCCTGATGCTGCGCACGAGCACTCCGCCTACTCCCTGAATGGCGTACGAGCCGGCCTTATCCAAAATCCTGGCCTTTTCCATATAGATGTCTTCTTCCTGCGGCGTAAGCGAGCCAAACGTAACTTCGGTGCATTCAGCTTCGCAGCGGCACTCGCCGCGATAGTGCACCGCCAGTCCGGTAATCACCGTATGCGTGCGCTCGTAGAGCTCGCGCAGCGTGGTGCGGGCATCGTCCAGGCTGGTCGGCTTGCCGTAGATGCGCCCGCCCGCGTACACAATCGTATCCGCCGAGATTACCACGGTTTCCGGACGCGTCCGGGCGCAGCTTTCGCCCTTGCCGCGCGCCGCGTCGCAGGCGAAACGAACGGCTCTATCCTTGCTCACCGGCTGCGAGTAATTGGGCGCGAAATCCGTCTCTGGAGCCACCGCCTTAAATTGAAGACCTATTCCACGCAGAATCTCGCGCCGCCGGGGCGACCGCGATGCAAGGAATACTTCCATAGCTGTTATTATATTGGACAGGCATGACCGTTGCAGAACTTGCGATAAGCTGCCGCCTATGAAGCCGCAGAATAACTACGATTCTATCGTTGTCGGGGCCGGTCACGCCGGCTGCGAAGCGGCGCACGCCTGCGCCCGGCTGGGGCTGTCCACGCTTCTGGTAACCCTGCGCCTGGACACGGTGGCGCGAATGAGCTGCAATCCCAGCATCGGCGGCCCTGCCAAGGGCCATCTGACGCGCGAAATCGACGCGCTCGGCGGCATACAGGGCGAAGTCATCGACCGCGCCTACATCAATTTGCGGACGCTTAACACGGGCAAGGGCCCCGCCGTGCAGGCGCTGCGCGCCCAGGCCGACCGCGCGCTTTACTCGCAGATAATGCTCAAGCTTTTACGGAACACTCCCAATCTAACGCTGCACGAAGGTGAAGTTGGCGAAATCCTCACCGAGCCCTGCCGCGAGCCGCCGGGCGTGCGGGTTAAAGGCGTGCGCCTGGCCGACGGCCGCGAGTTCCTCGCTCCCCGCTGTATCGTCGCGCCGGGCACGTTCCTCGCGGCGAAGCTGATGATAAGCGACGAGGTGTGGGAGGGCGGCCGCTGGGAAGAGCCCGCGAGCAACGAGCTTTCGGCGAATCTCAGGCGGCAGGGCTTTCCCCTGGGCCGCCTGAAAACCGGCACCAGCCCCCGCCTGCATCGCGACAGCCTGGATTACACAGCGCTCGCGGTGCAGGTATCGGAATGGCGGCGCAACGCCTTTCGCTGCTACAGCGCCAGCGAAGTTGCGCCGCTGCTGCTTCCCTGCTGGCAGACCAGCACCGATGAGCGCACGGTGCGCTATATCGGCGATAACACTTCGCGTTCGGCGCTCTTTTCCGGGCACATCACCGGCGTAGGGCCGCGCTACTGCCCCTCCATCGAAGACAAGGTGCGCCGCTTCCCGGACAACCTCTCGCATCCGGTGTTTTTAGAGCCCGACGGGCTTACCACGATGGAGGTTTACGTCCAGGGGCTGACAACCAGCCTGCCGGTGGAAGTACAGCAGGGATTCTTGCAGCGAACCAAGGGACTGGAGAGGGCGCGCATTCTTCGTCCGGGGCACGCAGTGGAGTACGACTATCAAAATCCCCTCGAGCTGCACCCGCATCTGGAGACCAGGCGCGTCGCCGGGCTGTATTTCGCCGGACAGATAAACGGCACCACCGGTTATGAAGACGCGGGCGCGCAGGGCCTGC
>JAOZQG010000036.1:12335-16976 GCA_029932365.1 bacterium
CCGGGGCTAACGCGGGGCTGTCGCTGCTGGGACGCGATTTTCTGCCGGTGGCCCGCGACAACTCCTACATCGGCGTCCTGGTTGACGACCTGACGACGCTCGGTACCGAAGAACCCTACCGGATGTTCACCTCCACCTGCGAGTACCGGCTGCTTTTGCGCAGCGACAACGCGGCGCTGCGGCTGGGCGAGATGGCTTACGAGCACGGGCTTTTGCCGGAAGGCAAATTCGCCGCTTTGCGCGAGCTGAAGCGCCGCGTGCAGTTTTTCACCGCCGAGCTTTCGTCCGCCCGCGCCGACAAGTGCGACGAGATGCGCGGGCTGAACCTTACGCCCGGCTGCAAGGTTAAGGACATGGCGACGCGCCCCGAAGTTAGCGAGCGGCAGTTCCTGGACTGCGCCCGCCGGGTGATAGGCGAGCGGGACGGGGATGCACTTGACGACGAAGTCCTCGCTGAAACCGCGCTCAGGCAGGTCTACATCAGCGTAAAATACGCCGGATACATTCAACGCCAGCGGGAGGAAGCGGCGAGGCTGCGCAAGTACGAGCGCACTAAAGTCCCGTCCGGCTTCGACTACGAAGCGGCGATAGGCGTCTCCTCGGAGGCGCGGGAGAAGCTGAAGCGGGTGCAGCCGCGAACGCTGGGGCAGGCGGCGCGCATCTCCGGCGTAAGGCCGGCGGACATCGCCGCGCTGGCAATGGCGCTGCGCCGCCCCGGTCTCCGCAAAAAGGCGGATTCTGCTAAAATCAGGGTATCGGGCAGCCGTAACTGAAGGGAGGGTACAACGATGTTCTTCTTGCGATGGCTGATAGGAGGCGTGGTGGCACTCGCCATCTGCGCGGCGGGCTTCGCTCTGGTCCAGCACCTGATGGGGGAGCATCCCGACGGCGTGATGGTGGCGTCGGTTTCCAGTATCGTAACCTCTATCGTGGCGGTCTTCGCGCTCTTCCCGCGAAAGAAAAAGAAGAAGGTCTAAGCTTTTTGCGCCTGCGTCGCAGCCAGCACTGCGGCAACCAGTGCGTCGTCCTGCTCAGGGAGGACGGCTCTGAAGTCTAGCAGCAGCCTATCTTCGCGCACGATAGCCAGCACCGCCGGACGATTCTGCCGCAGAGCCTGCGCCAGCTCTCCGGGCGAAGTCCCTTCAATGTTTACGGCGACGGCATACGAGGCCAGCTTGCGTCCCGCCACGCCGCCGCCCACCTCGCCTTCGGATTCCACGACCTCGGCTTCCATTCCCTTCTTGCGCAGCTTGCGCGCCAGTGAAAACGCGCGGTTTTTCAGCTCCGGCAATTCGGCCTTAAGCAGCGCATTCACCGGTATCGCTTCGGCGTCTCCCGCCGTAAGATACGAAAGCCCCGCTTCAATTACCGAAAGCAGCGACTTGTCCGGCCGGAGCACGCGGTAAAGCGGGGATGCGCGCAGCCGCTCGGTAAGCTCGCGCCGCCCCAGTATGATTCCGCCCTGGGTCAGGCCCAGCACCTTGTCGGCGGAAAAGCACACCAGATCCGCGCCCGCTCTAAGCGACGGCGCGGGATGCGGCAGGTTGAGCTTGTTCGCTTCAGCTTCGGGCAAAAGCGTCGCCGCCCCGATATCCTCAATTAGCAACACGTCGTTCGCCCGCACAAGCGGTATGAGCTCGCTTGCTCCGGCACTTGCGACGAAACCCACCATCTCGAAGTTGCTCTGGTGCGCCTTCATTATGGCCGCGGTGTTCTCGTTCAGCGCACGCTCGTAGTCGGCGAGAAAGGTCTGGTTTGTCGTTCCCACTTCGCGTAGGATCGCGCCGCTTTCAGCAAGTATTTCCGGGATGCGGAAGCCGCCGCCTATTTGTATCAGCTCGCCGCGCGAGATGACCACTTCGCGTCCGGCGCACAGCGTATGCAAAATAAGAAAAACCGCGCCCGCGTTGTTGTTTACCAAAAGCGCGCCCTCCGCGCCCGAAAGCGCGCACAGCAGCCGCTCAATTTCTCCGCCGCGCTTGCCGCGCTTTCCCGCCTCCAGCTCGTATTCCAGATTGGAGTATCCGGCGAGCGCCGGGCGCACCGCGTCCAGCAGCCGCTTACCCAGCGGCGCGCGCCCCAGATTCGTGTGCACGATGATGCCGGTAGCGTTGATTACCGGCTGTAGCTTGCGCAGCGCCATATGGCGCAGGCTTCCCGCGATGGCGTCCACGACCAGCTCG
Organism: bacterium; assembly: GCA_029932365.1. GTDB lineage: Bacteria > 4484-113 > 4484-113 > 4484-113 > 4484-113 > JAGGTK01. The sequence goes on from JAOZQG010000036.1 coordinate 14,519, forward strand.
CGCAGCGCCGCTTCGGACAGCGGTTCGCCATCCTCCACCCGGTCGCCGCGAAAGATGTTAAGCACGGCTTCGGCGCTGCGCTTGATATCGGCGCCAGTCAGCCCGAGCTCGGCTGCGAGCTTACCCAGCGCCTTGTCGTCCAGCAGGCTGCTCACACTCGGCAAATCCCGCAGATCGAAGTTGTATCCGCCCTGCCCCACGCGGAGATTGTAGCAGAACGAGTTTTGGGCGGGCATCAGGGATTGATGCTGGAGACTATCTCGTGTATATTCAGACTGGAGGCTGTAATGTCACAGGAAATTGAAACGCGGGGCGCTCTCTTTACTGATACAGCCTCACATAAACCGAAGGACAGCCCGGTCAAAAGGCTGGTGATAGTTGATAAGCCCAGTGTAAAAAGCCTTTCCCTCAAGCGTATCCTGAATAAGGTGATACAGGGTGACGCCCTTCAAGTTCTCAAGAAGATGCCTGAGGAGTCTGTTGATTGTGTCTTCGTCGATCCACCATACTTCCTCCAGCTCCCCAAGAAGCAACTCAAGCGCTGGAACGTCAAGACGGACGTTGAGGGCGTGGATGACGAATGGGACAAGTTCGCTTCATTCGATGAGTACGACGAGTTCATTCGCAATCTGCTAACAGAAGCAAGGCGGGTGATGAAGCCCAGCGCGACAATCTGGGTTATCGCCACGTACCACAGCATCTTCCGCATCGGCAAGATAATGCAGGACATCGGCTACTGGATGCTTAATGATGTCGTATGGCTTAAGACAAATCCTATGCCGAACTGGCTGGGAGTCCGGTTCACCAATGCAACCGAGACTCTCGTGTTTGCAGTTAAGGACAAAACCACAAAGAAATACACCTTCAACAAGGAATGGGCCCGCGAGTTTGGCGTGGGCAAAGTCGGCGCCAACGTATGGGTTCTGCCCTTGTGCAACGGCAAGGAAAGGCTCAAAGATGACGACGGCAAAAAGCTCCACTCCACCCAGAAGCCAGTTGAGCTGCTGAAACGTGTAATCCTGACCTCAACAAATGAAGGAGACCTGATATTAGACCCGGTGGCTGGCGCGGGCACCACCGGCTATGTCGCGCAGGCTCTCAAGCGCAATTTCGTGATGATAGAAGTGAACGCCCGCTACATCAAAGGCATCAAGCGGAGATTCAAAGAGGCCCTCCCTATCAGGATGCAGACGCCCAGCAGCAAATCCCGGAAGCATCATACTGAGTATTTAGGTCTGGATACCGAAGAATGAACTACGAAGGTTTCGCTAGCATCCTGAACCGCCACATCTTTGGCGAAAGTAAGAAGGCTCTTCTGGAGAAATTAGCAAATGAGCCACACAGGTTCATTGGGCTCTTCCGACCTAGCAAACCCAAAACCAAGGTGATGCAATACCTTCTCCAATCCAGAGAGATTCGCTTTGGAGATGCGATGGAAGAAGCCATCCAACAGATCTTAAGCGACTTGGGCTTCACGCAACTAGACAGAACCATTCAAGGGGGAAGAGGCCGCCTGTCTCTAGACTTGCACTTCAAGGACGATGAACGCTCTTATTTCGTAGAGCAGAAGGTCAGGGACGACCACGACTCATCAAAGAAAGTAGGTCAGGTAGCCAACTTCGCCCAAAAACTCAATCTACTGGTGAACCTTCACGACGGTAACTTAGTAGGCATCATGTACTTCATAGACCCGGGAATGCATAAGAATCAGGGATACTACATAGAAAGGCTAAATGAGCTTGAAGAAGAAACCGGCGTCGAGCTGCATCTCTTCTACGGCTCGGAGTTATTTGGACAGATAACCGGATGGCTGGCCCGATGGCAAGGAGAGCTTTCAGACTTCCCCGAAGTTAACTTCGACCTGAATCCAGAGCAGAGCTTCGAAGAGATAAAGAACCTTGCCCCAAGACATCTGGAATCACTACTCTCCAACACCGAACTCTGGGAACGCGGTGTGATGAGTGTTCTCTTTCCTGAGGGAACGACTCTGCAACGCTTGCAGACTCACTTAGCCGAACATCCCTCGCGAATCCGAAGAAGCGTGGCCGAAATCCTCTTTAATTTACTCGAAAGCTACTACTGACAATTGCCCCACACATCCCAGAAACTCCGAATACCTATAGACTAGGGTGTTCTTAGTTTGAGAGGCAAGTATTTCGGATTTATCCCGTATAATACTTGACAAGGCTGTTTTCGTGGGTATAATAAAGGAGGTGAGCTATTATGACACAATCTGAGAATAAAACGGGGCTAGACAGGGCTGGGAAGCCGCACCGCTCTCATAAGCGGAGCCCGAACTATCCTGCGATAAATCTCCGGGAAGCTGTAGAGAGAGTGCAAGTACTCCATGAGATAGAGGGCCAAGCCGAAGTCCCAAGCGACGTGGCAGCTTCCCATCTTGGATATGGATCGATGAGCGGACCCGCCAGGATGCTACTCTCTACCCTAAAAAAGTTTT
>JAOZQG010000037.1 GCA_029932365.1 bacterium
ACTGGGTGGAGTTTGGCCAGGGCGCGCGCGAATTCGCGGACGAAATCAGCGAGCAGTACCAGCCAGACCTCGTCGTCGGCATTGCGCGCGGAGGCGTAATCGTCGGCGCGGTCATCGCCAGCGCGCTGGAGGTGGACTTCTTCCCCATCAAGGTCTCGCGCCGGATGATGATGGAGGTGGTCAGCGAAGAGCCCGTGCTCGTCATCAAGCCCTACAGTTACGCTGCGGGCAAGCGCGTGCTGCTGGTGGACGACATCAGCAGAACCGGCGCGACGATGAATATCGCGCGGCGCGCGCTGGAGAAATTTGAGCCAGTGGAGATTAAAACCGCCGCATACGCCGATCGCAAGGGCGACGGCTACGAGCCGGACTTCTGCAAGCTGTCGGTGGAGGCCGACCTTGTGTTCCCGTGGGATTACGGGATGATGGACGACGCCTGAGCGGCGCGTCCTGAGTGATGGCGGGTAAATGGCCAGTAGCGAGGGAAGGGGTGTAGGGGCACAGCATGCTGTGCCCGTCGTGCCGTTGGATGATTGCCACCTGGTAGGCCGTGATGGCGCTGCGCGGGAAGCTCTGATTAGCCTACTTCAATAAGGAAGCAGGATAAGAAGACTCAGCGGCCATTCCTGGAAACTCAGAGCCGCAATGCATCTCCTACGCCGCCTTCGCGGATTGCTTTCATGAATCCTGTTTAACGGGCACAGCCACGCCACGGCGTGATGCCCCTACGAAAAGGTGCTGCGTTATACCGCCAGAGTTTTCAGGCCCGGAAGCTCCAGTCCTCCGACAAACTCCAGTGAGGCGCCGCCGCCGGTGCTGATGTGGCTGATGCTTGCGGCGAAGCCCAGTTTGTTTAGCGCCTCCACGCTTTCGCCGCCGCCGACCACTGAATAGGCTTCAGGATTGGCGGCGATAGCCTCGGCCACCGCAATCGTTCCCGCGTCAAACGGCTTGTGCTCAAACACGCCCATAGGACCGTTCCAGAAGATGGTCGCCGCGTCGGATAGCTGCAATGCGAAAGCGTCGCGCGTCATCTCGCCGATATCCACGCCCATTTCGCGGTCTTCGATCTCTGCGAGCCGCCGGTTGGCGATGTTAGCGGGGGATTCGATGTCGTCAGTGACGGTTACGTCTTCTGGAAGCACCAGTTTCGTTGCGCTCTCGTTGTAGTCCGCCACGATGTCGCGGCAGGCGTCAATGTGCCTTTCCTCAACCAGCGATTTTCCGACGCTCAGGCCCAGCGCGCGCGCAAGCGTAAACACCATCGCGCCGCCGACAAGAACTCTGTCAGCGCGCCCGCAGAGGTTTTGCAGCAGCGGCAGCTTGTCCGAGACCTTCTTGCCGCCGAGCACCACCACAAAGGGCTTCGCGGGATGTTCCGTGATGCGCGAGAGCGCTTCCACTTCGCGCAGCATCAGCGGGCCGGCGAACGCGGGCAGGTGTTCGGCGACGCCAACGGTGCTGGCGTGGGCGCGATGAGCGGTGCCGAAGGCGTCGTTGACGAAGACCTCAAACGGTTGCGCGAGCTGGCGTGCGAATTCAGCGTCGTTTTTCGTCTCGCCGGGATAAAAGCGCGAGTTTTCCAGCATCACCACGGTATCTGGCGATTGCGCCGCGATGGCTTCTTCAACTGCCGTGCCTGTGCAATCCGGCACGTAAGTAACAGTGTTGATGCCGCAGTTTTGCGCAATCAGCAGGCGTTCCAGCGCCAGCGCCACCGGCTCCATTCTCAACTCCGGTTTAGGCTCGCCCCGGGGACGCCCCAGGTGCGAGACTACGGAGATGAGTGCGCCGAACTCGTGGAGCTTGATGATGTTGGGCAGGCTGGCGGCAATCCGCGTTTCGTCGGAGACGGCGCCACTTTTTAGCGGCACGTTCAAATCGGCGCGCACCAGCACCTTCTTGCCCCGCACGTCGTTTTCCGAATAGCTGCGAAGCTGCATAGTTCCCTGTCTCCTGAATGAGCTTCCGCCTAATTATACCTGTAGCCTGCGCCGGCGCGGTGATTGCGCGACGCGGCCTTGTGGTAAACTAGCAGCGCCCGACCCAGGCGGGTTGTAGCCGCCGCAGTCGGGTGGGGTGCTCAGGATGCCGGTTATCGCAAAAAAGGACATTGACCACGAAGAGGATTCGCGGCTGCACGCGCTGCGCCACAGCGCGTCGCACCTGATGGCGCAGGCGGTTCTGGAGCTGTTTCCCGGCACGAAGCTGGCCATCGGGCCGCCCATCGAGGACGGCTTTTACTACGATTTCGACACCGAACACCGGTTCACGCCGGAGGACTTGCCGAAGATAGAAGAGCGGATGCGCGAGATCGCGAAGAAGAAAGCGCCGTTTGAGCGCATCGAGAAGTCGCGTGAAGACGCCGAGTCCTTTCTACGCGAACACGATGAGACGTATAAGCTGGAGCTTCTGGAAGGCATTCCGCCGGACGAGAAGGTCACTTTTTACCAGAGCGGCGATTTCACCGACCTCTGCGCCGGCCCGCATATTGATAACGTGGGCGAAATCAAGCATTTCAGGCTGCTGAAAATCGCCGGCGCATACTGGCGCGGCGATGAGAAGCGCCAGATGCTTCAGCGTATCTATGGAACCGCCTGGGAGAGCGCGGAGGAGCTGGAAACGTACCTCAAGCGAGTGGAGGAAGCCGAAAAGCGCGACCACCGCAAGCTGGGGCCGGAGCTGGACCTCTTCCACTTCTACGACGAGGCCGGCCCCGGGCTGCCGTTCTACAGCCCGCGCGGCTCGCGCCTGCTCCACGAGATCCAGGAGTGGATGTACGACGAGCACCTCAAGCGCGGCTACCAGCCGGTGACCACCCCGCACATCCTGAAGCCCGACCTGTGGAAGGTGAGCGGGCATCTGGAGCATTACCTGGAGGATATGTTCCTGGTCAAGGATGTGGAAGGCGGCAGCGAGGACGGGCCGCTTCCGGGCATTATGTACGGCATCAAGCCGATGAACTGCCCCGGGCACGTGCTCATCTACCAGAACAAGACTCGCAGCTACCGCGACCTGCCGCTGAGGCTTTTCGAGTTCGGCACGGTCTACCGCAACGAGCGCAGCGGTGTGCTGCACGGAATGCTGCGCGTGCGCTACATTACGCAAGACGACGCGCATCACTTCTGCACTCCGGAGCAGTACGAGGACGAGGTCAAGCTGTGCCTGGACTTCTGCTTTGACGCCTGGGATACCTTCGGATTCGACTACACTGTTGGCTTGAAGACCCGGCCCGACGAGTTTCTGGGCAGCCCGGAGGTATGGGATATGGCCGAGGCGGGGCTGAAGAAGGTGCTGGACGAGCGCGGCGTTCCATACTACGTGCAGGAAAAGGACGCGGTGTTTTACGGTCCGAAGGTTGATTTCAACATCCGCGACAGCCTGGGCCGCGAATGGCAGGGCAGCACCATCCAGCTGGACCTCAACCTGCCGCGTCGTTTCGGCCTGGAATACATCGGCAGCGACGGAGCTCCCAAGGAGCCGGTGATGATCCACCGGGCGATTCTGGGCAGCTTTGAGCGCTTCATCGGGCTTTTAGTCGAGGACTTCAACGGGGCGTTTCCGCTGTGGTGCGCGCCGGAACAGCTGCGCATCCTGACCGTCACCGACGCGCAGATAGAATACGCCAGGAGCGTGCAGCGCGAACTAGTGGCCTCCGGACTGCGGGTGGAGATGGACGGACGCGGCGAAAAGCTGGGATTCAAGATCCGCGAGGCCACCTTGCAGAAGGTGCCCTACGCGCTCGTTGTGGGCAAAAAGGAAGTGCAATCCGGAACGGTGGCGGTGCGCAGCTACTTCGACGGCGACCTGGGCCAGATGCTGCCGGCGGACCTCGTGTCCCGTTTGAAGGAGGAAATCGCCCATAAGGTAGCGCGGAGGAAGGAGTGATATGGCTGAAGTTGCGCACCATTCATTTACGGCAGTTATTCTGGCAGCGGGGCGCGGCACCCGCTTCCGAAGCAAGCATACGCGCACCAAGGTTATGTTCCCCCTCGCCGGCGTCCCCATGGTTGAGCACATCCTGGAGACGCTGCACGGCATGTCCCCTGAGCAGATAATCATTGTGGTGAACGAGGACGTGAAGTCCGAGATCGCCGAGAAGTACGGCACCCTTTTTGACCTAGTGGTGCAGGAACCCCAGCTGGGCACGGGAGATGCGCTGGCGACGGCGATGCCCTCGGTGAACGATGACGTGGAAAAGGTGCTGGTGCTGCCGGGTGACGTTCCTTTAGTTACCGAGAAGGCGCTGCGCGACCTGCTGGACGCTTCGGAGGGGAGCGACGCCGCGCTGCTGACCTTCACGCCGCCGGAACTTAAGGGATACGGCCGGGTTAAGGTCGAGGACGGTTTCGTGACCGGCATAGTTGAGGAAGTGGACGCCGACGCAGTCGAGCGCCAAATTGATGAAGTTAATTCCGGCATCTACGCCATCAACCGGCGCTGGGTGGATACGGCGCTCGATCGGGCGCGTGAGGAGTTCGGCACCGAAAACCGCAAGGGCGAGTATTACCTCACGGACATCGTGAAGTTTTTGCGCACGCGTCCGCTTCATTACGAGCCGGCGCACGACCTGATGGGCATTAACGACCGCGCCCAGCTCAACGACGCCGGCGACGTCATACAGCAGCGGTTGCTGGTGAAGCACGCGCGCAGCGGCGTTACTTTCGTGCGCGCCAACACGTCATACGTAGAAGCCAGAGTCCGCATCGGCCGGGATACCACCATTCTTCCGGGCACGGTGCTGCGCGGCGAGACCGTCATCGGCGACGACTGCGAAATCGGGCCGATGGCCTACATTGAGGACAGCCGCTTGGGCGACGGCTGCAAAGTGCTCTGCTCGCGCCTGACTGGAGTGAAGGCCGAAGAGGGCGTCACCATCGGGCCCTACGCCAACCTGCGGCCCGGCTGCAACGTTGAGGAGACCGCCAAGATTGGCAACTTCGTGGAGCTGAAGAAGGCCACCGTTGGTGCGGGCAGCAAGGTATCGCACCTTTCCTACATCGGCGACGCCAAAATCGGAAAGAATACCAATATCGGCGCGGGGACTATCACGTGCAACTATGACGGCTTTGCCAAGCATCGCACCATTATCGGCGATGGAGTCTTTATCGGCAGCAACAATACGCTGGTCGCGCCCATCGAAATCGGCGACGGTGCCTATACCGCGGCGGGGAGCACGCTGACCAAGGACGTGCCACCGGACGCGCTGGGCGTCGGTCGCGGACGCCAGGAAAACAAGGAAGGTTACGCTGCCAAATTCCGCGAGAAGCACTCCCGGAAGGCGGAATCGAACGACAAAACGGGGGATAAACAGGGGAAGGGAAATGAGCGTTGAGTACTTATACCGTAAGAAATTGACGCTGTTATCGGGTACGGCGCATCCCGCGCTTTCCGAAGAAATCGCCAAACACCTTACGCTGGGTTTGAGCAAAACCATCGTTGAGCGGTTCTCCGACGGCGAGGTGCGGGTGAAGATTGACGAGAGCATCCGGGGGCACGACGTATTCGTCATTCAGCCGACCTGCCATCCGGTGAACGAGAATCTGGTGGAGCTTCTGGTTATCATTGACGCGGTGCGGCGGGCCAGCGCCCATCGCATCGTCGCCGTCATCCCGTACTACGGCTACGCCCGGCAGGATAAAAAGGTCCAGCCGCGCGAGCCCATCAGCGCGCGCCTGGTGGCTAATCTCATAGAAACCGCGGGAGCCGACCGGGTCATCGCCATGGACCTGCACAGCGGCGCGGCGCAGGGATTCTTCAATATACCGGTCGACCACCTTTCGTCTCTGAAGATACTGAGTCACGCCATTCAGGAGCACGGGTATTTGGCGGAGGACAGCGTTATCGTCAGCCCCGACGTGGGCGGCGTGGCCCGGGCGAGTGAGGTCGCCGCCAGGCTGGGCTTCCCGCTGGCCATCATCGCCAAGCGGCGTCCGGAGCCCAACAAGGCCGAAATCGTAGAGGCCATCGGCGACATTGAAGGGCGCAACTGCATTCTCTACGACGATATGGTGGATACCGCGGGCAGCGTTACCGCCGGTGCGTCGATACTGACTGACCGGGGCGCCAAAAGCGTTAGCGTCTACGCCACGCATGGAGTGCTTTCCGGCAAAGCCCTGGAGCGCATCGCAAAGAGCCCCATCGAGCGTTTCGTCATTACCGACACGATACCGCTGGCTGAATCGCGCAAACAAAAAAAGGTTGATGTGGTCGGCACCGCGCCGACTTTCGCCGACGCTATCAGGCGCTGCTTCACCGACGAAAGCATCAGCTCGCTGTTTACGTAGGAAAGCGGCCAAGCGATACGAAGCACCGGGGCTGGAGATAGTCCTTTGATTTGCAAGAGCGGGGCGTCGCGGTGTGCCGGCTATTTGTGGTTATTGTTCTTCAGCTTATAGCTTCGGTCGGTTAGCTTCACCTCGGCGCCCAGGCCGGTCAGCTTTTCGATGAAATCCTCGTAGCCTCTCACGAGATGGTTGTAGCCCGCAATCAGCGACTCGCCCTGCGCCATAAGCGCGGCAATGGTGAGCGCGGCGAATCCCCGTAGGTCGTAAGCTTCCACGGGCGCGCCGGTAAGCCGGCTCTTATTGCCGTCAACGACCACCGCGTTTTCCTGTTGTAGCAGGCCGGCGCCCATCCGCACCAGCTCCGGCACGTACGAGAAACGCTGCTCGAAGATGGTTTCGGTGACTACGGAAAGGCCACCTGCGCGCGTGAGCACGGTGGTCATCTGCGGCTGCAGGTCGGTGGGGAAACCGGGGTAGGGCTGGGTGCGCACTTTGGTGGCCTCGACCTTCTCCGTCGGAGCGATGGTTAGCCGGTCGTCGCCCGTCTCCACTTCCACGCCCATTTCGCGCAGCTTTTCAATTAGGGCGGTCATATGCTGGGGGCGACAGTTTTTGACCTGCACGCCTCCGCCGGTGCCGACGGCAGCCAGCGCGTAGGTTCCGGCCTCAATGCGGTCCGGAATGATATTGTAAGGTTCCGACTGGCGCAAATCTCGCTTGCCGTGCACCACGATGCGGCGGGGACCTTCCCAGCGGATGTCCACGCCCAGCGAGACGAGGAAATCGACCAGGTCGGCCACTTCCGGCTCTTCCGCGCAGTGCTCCAGCGTCGTGACGCCTTCGGCCATGGCGCTGGCCATCAACAGGTTTTCGGTTGCACCGACGCTGGAGATGTTGAAATAAACTTCAGCGCCTTTGAGGGTATCCCCGCGTGCGTAGACAACGCCCTTTTTAAACTCGATTTCGGCGCCCAGCTCGGCGAACGCGCGCAGGTGCTCGTCCACCGGACGGGGGCCGATGTTACAGCCGCCGGGGAGGGGCACTTCAGCGCGCCCGAATTTGGCCAGCAGGGGGCCGGTGACGAGGAAGCTGGCCCGCATTTTGCGCACCAGCTCGTAGGGCGCGTCCTGCCGGGAGATGGAAGTGGGATCGATGGTCAGCTCGTGGTTGTTGAAGTCGCAGCGCGCTCCCAGAGCGGTTAGCACCTCGCAAATCAGATGCACGTCCTGGAGCAATGGAACGTTGGTCAGTATCACCGGGCTGTCTGCAAGCATGCTTGCGCAGATGAGAGGAAGCGCCGAGTTCTTGGCGCCGGAAATGCGCACTTCGCCGGTGAGCGGCTTTCCGCCGACTACGAGCAGTGCGCGGCTGTCGCTGTTTGCTCCGTTCGGCTTATTCAATCAACTTCTCCCGTTCCTTGCGCCGGGCGATGCGAAGGCGGTTCTGGGCCTTGCGCAGGGCAACCTCCCCGCGCTCGATATCCACTCCTTTGAAGCGCTTGGAAAGCCTTTCCCGCGCCCGCTTTTCGGCCTCCGAAGCCCGCGCAATGTCGATGTCTTCTTTGAATTCCGCATGGTCGCATAAAATCAGCACCTGGTCGCGGCGCACTTCCATGAATCCGCCCGCGATGGCGAGCGATAGGATGTGGTCGTCCGGTGTGCGGATCAGCAGCTCGCCGATGTCCAGAATCGTAATCAGGGGGGCGTGTCCCTTCATCACGCCGAGATAACCGTCAACCGCCGGCGCAACCAGGCTGGTCGCTTCCTCACGGAACAGCTCGCCGTCCGGCGATACCACCGAGACCGGGAAGCTGGACCGGTTGTTTGCTTTATCAGCCAAGGGTTACTCCTGCTCCGCCCGGATGCGTTTGGCCTTCTCCACGGCTTCTTCAATGCCGCCGACCATATAAAACGCCTGTTCCGGAAGTTCATCGTGCTTGCCGTCTATGACTTCGCGGAAGCTCTGGACGGTCTCCGCCATCGGCACGTAACGCCCCGGCTGTCCGGTGAACTGCTCGGCCACGAAGTTGGGCTGCGAGAGGAACCGCTGGATGCGTCGGGCGCGGCGCACCACCACTTTGTCCTCGTCCGAGAGCTCCTCCATCCCCAGAATTGCGATGATGTCCTGGAGGTCCTTGTAGCGTTGCAGGATTTGCTGAACCGTGCGCGCCACGTGGTAGTGTTCCTCGCCGACCACCAGCGGGTCGAGAATGCGGCTGGTGCTCTCCAGCGGGTCCACCGCGGGGTAGATACCCAGCTCGGTAAGCGGCCGCGAAAGATTCGTCGTGGCGTCAAGGTGCGCGAAGGTTGTGGCCGGCGCCGGATCGGTGTAGTCGTCGGCGGGAACGAAGATGGCCTGTATTGCGGTCACCGAGCCCTTGACGGTGGAGGCGATCCGCTCCTGCAGCGCGCCCATCTCCGTTGCCAGGGTGGGCTGGTAGCCGACCGCGCTGGGCAGGCGTCCCAGCAGGGCTGAGACTTCACTGCCGGCCTGGGTGAAGCGGAATATGTTGTCGATAAAGAGAAGCACGTCCAGGCCTTCTTCGTCGCGGAAGTACTCGGACATCGTGAGGGCCGACAGGCCAACCCGCAGGCGCGCCCCCGGCGGCTCGTTCATCTGCCCGAAGACCATAACCGTGTTGTTGATGACGCCGGATTCGGTCATCTCCAGATAGAGGTCGTTGCCCTCGCGGGTGCGCTCGCCCACGCCGCCGAAGACGGAAAATCCCGAGTGCTCCTTGGCGATGTTGTGGATAAGCTCCTGAATCAGCACGGTTTTGCCCACGCCCGCGCCGCCGAACAGCCCGACCTTGCCGCCCTTTAGATAGGGCTCCAGCAGGTCTACGACCTTCAACCCCGTTTCCAGCACCTCGGACTTGACCGACTGCTCGGCGAGCGAAGGTGCGGGACGGTGAATGGGAGCGCGCTTTGTGGCATTGACCGGGCCTTTCTCGTCAATCGGCTCGCCGAGTAGGTTGAACAGCCGTCCGAGGGTTTCGCGCCCCACAGGAACGGTTATCGGGCCGCCTGTGTCCACCGCCGGAAGTCCGCGCGTCAGGCCGTCGGTCGAATCCATCGAGACGCACTTGACGATGTCGTTTCCCAGGTGCTGGGCGACCTCGGACACGATTACCTGGTCGGTCTGCGGGTGCTTGACCTCAATGGCGTTGTAGATGGCCGGCAGCTGGCCTTCTTCAAACCGCACCGAGATGGTTGGCCCGATGATTTCAACGATTTTTCCTACATTTTTCCCGTTTCCCTGTTCCATAAGCAATCATTACCGGCGTTAAGCCTGCAACGCCTCCGAGCCACCGACGATATCCAGAAGCTCCATTGTAATGGCCTGCTGTCGCGCCTTATTGTAAGCCAGAGTAAGGTTATCAATCATCTCGCCGGCGTTTTTGGTGGCGTTATCCATCGCCATCATACGCGCCGCGTTTTCGCTGGTGTAGTTTTCGCGCACCGCGTTGAATACGCTGTAGCGCACGAAGCGGGGCAGCATTGAGTCCAGCACTTCCTGCCTGCCCGGGGAGAATATGAAGTCCTCTATTTTTTTTGGCTCTCGTTCCTCTTCAGTCAAACCGGCCACCAGGCCTTCGTGCTCGACCGGAAGCAGTTTCAGCAACGTCGGCACCTGGCGCACGGGATTGATGAAACGCGAGTATAACAGCCAGATTTCGCTAAACCTGCCGGTCAGGAAGGCGTCCTCGATTTCCCTGAACAATCCCATAAGGTGGTAATAGTGAACGCTGAAATCGTACGCGGGGCGCTCGTCTTCCAGCGGGTATCCCCGCCGCTTGAAGTAGCGCGCTCCATACTTGCCAAGGGTGAACAGGTATACGTTGCGTCCCGGCTGGTCCTGAATGAACCGCTCGGCCTCGCGTGCCAGGTTGGAGTTAAAGCTGCCGCACAAGCCCTTGTCGCTGGTGAGAAGGATAAGCAGGACGTTGCGTGCTTCCGGCTCCGGCACGGCGGCACGCGTCAGGAAGGGATGCTCGTAGTCGGGCAGCGCGCGCACCAGGTGGTCGATTATCCTAATCATCGAATCGACGTAAGGATGGGCCGCCTCTGTCGCGGCCTGGCTCTTTTTCAGCTTGGCGGACGAGACCATTTTCATCGCGCGCGTTATCTGCTGAGTGCTCTTGACACTCTTGATGCGGCGGCGGATTGCCTTCTCTCCCTTGGCCACTCGTTATCCCTTTTTGCGCTTTTTCTTGGATTTGCCGCGCTTCTTGGAGTCGGTTTCGCCCTCGGCAGCCTGCTCTGCCCGTTCCCGCGCGTCTTCTATTTCACGTTCGCGCACGTACTTGAACCCGATTACCGGCACGTCTTCGGTGGGGACCACGGCCTCCAGGTCGGGGAAGAAGACGAGAGTCTTGATGGTGGCCCACATAAGCAGGATGGCCGCGCGGTGCACAACTTCCTCCCGGTCGCCCGGCGGTATGTACTCGCCGTTCTCGTCGTACACCGGCATTATCTTGTACTCCGGGTGCTCGATCCACAGCCCCAGATTGTCCATGCCCAGCACCACCGCCCTGAATCGGGGCGCCTGGAAGCCCTGGATGTTGAGATCGGAAAACGCCTGGGCGTGCATATGCACCATAATCTGGCGTCCGACAAGGTCTTCGATGCTCACTCTCGGATATTCCATTACAGGTCTTCAACCCCCTTTGCCGCTTCCGCCGGCTCTTCGGTGGACGCAGTAAGTCCCCGCTCCTTTTCCGGCAGAGCGGCGAAATGCTTGGCGAATTCCTCGATGGCCTTTTTAAGCCGCGTCTCCAGGTCTTCGTCAATAGTGCCCTTTTTGCGTATCTCGCGCAGCAGGTCGGGGTATTTCTCCTTGGTATAGGCTACTAGCTTTTCCTCAAACGCCTTCACTTCCTCTACCTTCAGCGGGTCCAGAAAGCCCCGTGTGCCCGCGAAGATGGCCAGCACCTGCTCTTCCATCGGAATCGGGTCGTACTGGCCCTGTTTCAGCAGCTCAACCATTCGTTCGCCGCGCGTAAGCTGGGCCTGGGTCGCCTTGTCCAGCTCGCTGCCGAAGGAGGCGAACGCCGCCAGCTCCCGGTATTGCGCCAGGTCAAGGCGCAGCATTCCGGCGACCTTTTTCATCGCCTTGGTCTGAGCGTTGCCGCCCACGCGGGATACGGAAATACCCACGTTAATCGCGGGGCGTATTCCCTGGTAGAAAAGGTCGGGTTCCAGGTAAATCTGGCCGTCGGTGATGGAGATTACGTTGGTGGGAATGTACGAGGAGACGTCGCCGGCCTGGGTTTCAATTATGGGCAGCGCCGTAATGCTTCCGCCGCCTTTTTCGTCGGAGAGCTTGATGGCGCGCTCCAGCAGGCGCGAGTGCAGGTAGAACACGTCGCCGGGGAAGGCCTCGCGTCCCGGCGGGCGGCGCAGCAGCAGCGAAAGCGTGCGGTACGCCGCCGCGTGCTTGGACAAGTCGTCGTAACAGACCAGTGTGTGCTTGCCCTGGTAGAGGAAGTGCTCCGCCATGGCGCAGCCGGCGTAAGGCGCGATGTATTGCAGCGGAGTGGGATCGCTCGCCGCGGCTACGATAATCGTCGTGTACTCCATCGCCCCGTAGCGCTTCAGCACGTCGTAGATGCGGGCGACCGTGGATTCTTTCTGGCCGATGGCCACGTAGATGCAGAAGACCGGCGAGTCGGTTTCATGCGTCCCCTTCTGGTTAATTATGGTGTCCACCTGAATGGCGGTTTTGCCCGTGCTGCGGTCGCCGATGATAAGCTCGCGCTGCCCGCGCCCGATGGGGATCATCGAGTCGATGGCCTTTATGCCCGTCTGCAAAGGCTCTTTCACCGGCTGGCGAAAGACGACGCCGTCGGCCTTTTTCTCGATCGGGCGTGTTTCCTTGGTGATTACCGGGCCCTTGTCGTCCAGCGGCTCACCCAGTGGATTTATCACCCTTCCCACTATGGCTTCGCCCACCGGAACTTCAAGCACGCGTCCGGTGCGCTTCACCGGGTCGCCTTCCTTCACCAGCCTGGTTTCGCCCAGCAGCACGACGCCGACGCTTTCCTCTTCAAGGTTGAGCGCCATCCCCGTCACGTTGTTGGGGAATTCGAGCATCTCGTTGTAGACGCAGTTCTCCAGGCCGAAGACGCGCGCGATGCCGTCTCCGACCTGTAGCACAACGCCCCGGTCCTCCATCTTTAGCTCTTGCTCGTAGGAGGCGATTTCCTTTTCCAGGATATTGGTTATTTCCTCAGGACGAATCTGGTCCATAGGTTGTCCCCTAGTATTTTAGTAGGAGCGGTGTTTCACCAGCTTTCGGCGCAGGCTGGTCAGCGCCGTGCGCACGGACATATCAACGACCTTGTCGCGCCCCAGCTCGATAATCACCCCGCCGATAATTTCGGGGCGGATTTTTTTAATGAGCCTTAGATCCGGATAGGAGGAGTACTTATCGATCTTGCTCATCAACTCCGCGTAGTCGGCGTCGTCCAGCTCCACTGCGGATATTACGGTTATCTCCTCCACGCCGCGAGCGCGGTCGGTAAGCAGGTCGTAGTAGCCGGCGACAGCTTCGAAGTGGTCAATGCGCTGCTTTCTCAGCATGAGCTTAAGCAGGCTGGCCACAAGCCGGTGGACGCCGAATTCGCAAATGTGCCGGAGCACCTGCTCCTTCTTCTCCCGCGTTATCCGCGGGTGAAGCAGAAGGTTAGTCAGGCGCCTGTCGCCGAACAGCTGTTGCAGGCGGTGGAGCTGCCCGTCCACTTCTTCCACGACGCCGTGCCGCTCCGCCAGCCTGAAGAGCGCGATCGCGTACCGTTTGGCCACACGCGTTTCTTTCATAAGGCAGACCTACAGTTCAGCCGTAAGCGACTTGATGAGCCGGCGCTGCTCCTCGCGGTCGAGCTGTTTGCGCATAAGCTTCTCCGCGACATCAATGGCCAGATCTGAAGCGTAATTGCCCATGTCGACTTTCAGCTTCTCCCGTTCCATCTCGATGTCGGCCTGCGCTTTGGCGAGGATGCGTTCGCGCTGGGCTGCGGCGTTGGCGCGGATTTCGTCGGCCAGCGCGCGGCCTTCCCGCGCCGCCTTCTCCAGCACCAGGCGCCGTTCCTCCTCGATTCCGTCGAGCCGCTCCTCCAGCTCCCGGCGACGCTCCTCGACCTCGGACTCCTTCTTTTCCACTTCCGCGTATGCGTAGTCGATGCTCTCGCGCCTTTTTTCCACGATATCCAGAACGGGGCCCCAGAGGAACCTCTTCAGAATCCAGAAAAGAAGCAGAAACGCAAGCAGGTGCCCGAGCAGGTCGGGGAGCTTCAGGATTTCAAATACTCCTTCCACCGTTTTACCTCTGAATCAGCAGTTTCCTACTGGATTTTCCCGGCCATCACGAACGCGATGACCAGCGCGTAAATCGTCAGCGCCTCGATGAACGCCGCGCCGATAATCATCGCTGTCTGGATCTTGCCCAGAACCTCGGGCTGGCGGCCCATGGCGTGCATCGCGCCGTTCACCGCCATGCCGATACCGATGCCGCATCCGAGCGCGGCGGCTCCCAGGCCCAGGGGCAGGGCAAGCCCTAATGCCGCCTGATATTCCATAGTTTCCTCCTCGTATTCATCGTCAAATACAACCGGTATTTACGCGTGCTCCTCGTGCGGGAGCATAAGCGCGATGTAAACTGCCGCTAGCGTGGAGAAAATAAGTGCCTGAATCGTGCTGAACAGAATCGCCAGGAACATAAAGGGGAATTGCAGGGGCAAATTGAGAACCCCCGGTATCAGCACAATCAGCCCGGCGAACACCGCAAGCAGCGTGTCTTCGCCCAGTATGTTGCCGAAAAGCCGCAACGACAGCGAAATCGGCTTAATCAGCTCTTCAATGATGTGCAGCGGCACCATCAGAGGAAAGAGCCACCACGGCTCGCCCACCAGGTGCTTAACGTAGCCCCAAACGCCGTTGCGCACAATCGCCGTGTACTGCACGTACAAAAACACGCAGATGGCCATGGCGAAGTTGATGCCCCAAACGCTCGTGGGGGATTTCATCAGTGGAATTAGCCCGAAGACGTTCATGCACAGGATGTAGACGAACAGCGTACCCACGAGCGCGATGTACTTTTTCGTCTCCGAGCCCAGGACCTGGGCGAAGAAATCGTGCAGCCCGATAACGACGTTTTCCAGAAAAACGTAGAGCTTGCTCGTGGGCCGGAGCGCACGGCGGCGCGTCCCGGCCATGGCCAGAGCGCTGATAAGCGCAATCACGATAAGGCAGTAGGTAAGGTTTTCGATGTTGAGCCAGGTGATGTGCAGCAGCGGCGGGAGGTTGGCGTTTATCCCGGCGAGCCAGCGGTCGATGGGCTCACGGTTGAACGCGTGGATATACATCATGAAGTTGGGCAGCTCGTAGTGCTCCGCGTGCTCTTCGTGGGCACCTTCCGCCGGGGCTTCGTGCTCCTTGTGGGGTGCGGCGGGAGTTTCGTGGGCTTCTCCGGCGGTGAGTGCTTTGTCGGATTGCGCCCCGCCGTGGCGCGGGACGGCGGCTGGAGCGCAGACAAGCGCCAGCAGGATTACCGCCAATAACCAGAACCTAGCGGCTTTGTTCATCACGGATTTCCCCGGAGTCGGGCCGCTGAAATATCGCCTGCCCCGTCGCTTTCAGCAAAATGACCACCAGGAGCGTCGTAATCCCGGCGACGAGCCCCAGTGGCCGTAGCTCCCTTATCTGGAAAAGCCAGTACAGGGCGATGAAAACCACCGCGATTTTAGCACAGATAAGGGTAAAGATGAACAGCTTACTCAGGCTCGGCAAGGCCGTAATCAGCCTTAGCAGGCCCGCCAGCACGACGAAGTTGAGCATCATCCAGGCGCTGCCAACGGCGTAGGAAAACGCCCACCAGCCGTCCAGATAAGCCCAGATGGCAAGCGTCACCAGCGCGCTGAACCAGGTCGTGGTAACGATGACGCGCCTTACAGTGAACCCGTCGGTTGTGTCCGCCCTCGCTCCCACGGCTGGAATTGTATCAAAGCTGACCTGCAAGGCGGCGTTTCCCCGCGCCGTAAGCGTGTCTCTGGCGAAAGTTCTAAGTGTGGCAGGTGTTACTTGCCAATGCGCCAGGGTGCCCCTGAAGGGGCGCCCTGGCTGTGAATCAATTAGGGCTTACACCTCCCCAACCACGTGAACCGATATGTAAGGCTCATTGCTGAATGTGTGCTGCCTTGTGATCTCGTCCGATTAGAGCGTCTACGCAAGGCTTGATGGGCATACCGGGATAAAAGCATATGTAGATTAGAAGAGAGGGAGGTTTCTTAGCTATCGCTGGCTACGCTTCGCACGCGACTGTACCCGAGGCTCGTTCCAGCAAGGCTTCGCGCAGGCGTTCTTTCAGGTCGGCGAAGACCTCCGGTCGGACGTTCATCGGCAAAGGCATCGCGTCGAGTTCGGCCAGCGCGTCCACCAACCACTGGGGCTGCTCAGCGTCCTGAGCTTCGCGGCTGGCAAAGGCGCTGCCGTCCACGGTTACAGGATTTCGTGAACGCCCGCACGCAGCGGAAAACAGCAGTGAAACAAAAGCAACTGCACAAAATACTGTTATAAGTCTTCTCATTTCAACCTCCTTCTGAAGAAGACGTTTGCTTGTAATGTAAAATCTAGTTTCTTGTCCTCAAGCCGATACTTATTCGTAGACTCCGATAATCACCTCGCTTTTTGTGTAATCGTAATATGTAATATAGGTATTCCCTTCACGGTCTACGGCGATGGACGGATGAATACCCGTGATTCCCTGGGCTGCCAACATTTGAGAATACCAATCACCTGCGTCACGCCAGAAGAGGTATAGTTCGCTTTGGTCTTCTTCGTTTAGTAAACTCACAGCTATTACCGGTTGACCGAGCGGGTCATGCATTAAGCATGCGTTCTGGTATCTCTCGGTATAAGGGGTGCACAATAACTCCTCAACCACTTCTTCTTCCCATGTCTCCCCGTCATACACCGCGTAGATGAGCCGGTTGTAATATACATCCGGCTCTGCTTCGTATATGTCAAAGTATGTTGCGCATAAGAGCCTATCCCCGTTGAAATCGATTACCGGATGCAGTTTGCGATGGCCCTCAGCAACGAGAATATTCCATTGCGCGATGTCGCTATTCCACCAGGCAATCCTGCACTCGTTAAATTCCCCGTACTCGTAAGCGTTGTAGCACAACACCGGATTACCTTCGGGACCGGTGGTCATAGAGGTGGTATCGTAATGATTTCTTGGGCTACCCGGTTCATCCACAATCCCGCGCTCCCATTCGCCCCCTTTGCGCCAGAAGTACTCAATCAGATGGTTGCGCTCGTCGGGCATAGTGAAGGTGATAATGGGCTCGTTCCCATTGGCATAGGTGAAGTTTACCCGCTTGAAAAGCCGTGCTCCCTCCAGCTCGGTCATCTGCCACTCACCCTCATAAAGCTCGGCGAGGCTCAACACTTCATCGAGAAACACTCCGCCTCTATAAGCGACACCGGGTTTGCCCTCGCTGTCCAGCGCCATCATCCCCTGGAAGGCGACCTCCTCGATTTCCCAATTTCCGGGACTTCCGGTAATTAGATAGTTGGCGTTCGGCGGGGGGCTAAGAGAGCCTTCGCAGGCATGTATCCACAGCTTGTCACCGT
>JAOZQG010000121.1 GCA_029932365.1 bacterium
TTTGGCTATAGTGGATGGAAGGCCGGCAATCGCCTACTACGCCTCATGGATTGCGAATCCCTACTACGTTTCGGCTTCGGATATCCTGGGGGAAAGCTGGACCACGCCAACTGCAGTCGACACCACCTTCCCTTCCGGTAACTACTGTTCGCTGGCGGAAGTAGGCGGGAATCCCGCAATGACCTATTACGATCAATCACTCGGTAACCTTAATTACGTGCGCGCAAGCGATGCAAATGGGGAAACATGGGGAACGCCCCAGGTTCTTGACAACGGTGGATGAGGTGCCAATGCAGGGCAGTACACCTGCCTTACCATCGTGGATGGTAATCCTGCGGTGAGCTATTACGATGTTGGCGGAGCCTGGCTCTCGTACAGGCGTGCATCTGATGCGACTGGAGCGGCATGGGATCCTATCGTAGTCGTCGATAACAGTGGCGATGTGAGGACGGGAAGAACTTCTCTGATAGTCGCTGACGGTTATCCTGCTATCGGCTACACTGGCACGACAAGCCTGCGCTACGTCAGGGCTTCGGACGCAACGGGCACCGCCTGGGGAACGCCGGCTAGTGTGGATGCGCTAACGACCGTGGGCGAGGAAGCGTGCCTGGCGATTGTGGTTGACCATCCTGCGTTTGCCTACTGCGATACCACTGCGGGTGATTTGAAGTTTATTCGCGGCGAAGATGCTGCTGCCTCGACCTGGGATGCTCCAGTAACGTTGGATTCGGCAGATGACGTGGGCTACTGGTCGTGGCTGGCTATGATAAACGGACAGCCGGCAATAAGCTATTTTGACGATACCAACGATGACCTGAAGCTCATCTCGGCGCTAGACGTGGGGGAAAACGACTGGAACGAGCCGGAAGTCGTGGCGGGCGACGGCTTCGCTGGCTGGTTCAACTGCATGATTGAAGTGGACGGTCATCCCGCGGTCTGTTACTACCTAGGTGAGCCGGACCGCGACCTTATTTACGCGATCTACTATTAGCTGATCGTAGGGCTGCCTGGTCCCCGCTACTTCCGCGTCAGCGCGACGAGTTGCGGCTGGGATTTGTGCTCGATGGCGCCGGCGAGGGTGAGGTCGCTGACGTTTACCGCAAGCCCGCCCAGTTGTTCCTCCACGCGCCCGGTGACGACGAACGGCCCCGGGCGGGTGGCGATGTGGGCGAACTTATCGTAGGCGTCGGGGAACAGCACGGCTTCGTAGGTGCCGGTGAGATCTTCCATGCTCATAAACTTCATCGCGCGTCCGGTCGGCACGCGCACCGTCGGCGAGTTCAGCACTTCGTGGCCGGTGATGCCCAAATCGTCGGAAGGTCGCATGCGCTCGCCCTGAGCCTGCGGCACAGCCGGCCTCACTGCGGTGGGGTGGGCGTCCCGTCCGCCATCATCGCGCTCGTCCGCTTCGCGCACCTTCGCCCGGCGGCGGACGGCAACGCGCTTGGTGGCGATGCACCAGCCCGCCATGCGCACCTGCTCGCCCACGTGCTGGTGCATCTCGCTGGCGGGGACGAGCTCGCCCAGGTGCGGCAGGAAAAACGTGAGCGGATGTGCGCCCACGCCGTAGCCCAGATACTGCACCTCCAGGCGGCAGCGCGTGAGCGCGTCGTAGTCGGCGAGCGGCGGAAGCTGCGCTAAAAGCTCCGCGCCTTCGCCGTCATCAAGCTTTAGGTATCCGCCACTGCGCGCCCGGCTACCCGCGAACTCGCACTGCAGGAGCCACAGGAGCTGCGGGCGGGTGAAGCCAAAGCAGTCCAGCGCGCCGACGAGTGCCAGCACCGTAAGGTCGGAGTACCGGCAGCGCGTGCGCCGCAGCATATCCCGCAGCGACGAAAACGGCCCGGCGGCGTGGCGCGCGGCGACGATGCTTTCCACGGTTTCGGCATGCACTTCGCCGATTTCGTTCAGGCCCACGCGCACGGCGCGTCCCTCGTCTTCGGGTGTGAAATCCAGTTCGCTTCGGTTTACGCACGGTGGGTGTATCGCAAGCCCCCGGCGTCGGCATTCCTGGATGTAAGCGCTGGTGGCGTAGAACCCGCCGTGGTTTGATAGCACCGCAGCCATGAACTCGGCGGGATGGTGCGCCTTGAGGTAGGCGACCTGGAACGAGAGCACGGCAAAGGCGGCACTGTGCGCCTTGCAGAACGCGTAGCCCGCGAAGCTGCGTATCTGGCGCCACAGTTCCTGCGCCACCGCCGGCCGGACGCCCCGGTTGGCGGACCGTTGCAGGAAGTCGCGGCGCATCTGCTCCATCGCGTCGCTGGAGCGCAGCTTGCCGCTCATCGCGCGGCGTAACAGATCCGCCTGCGCCAGCGACATTCCGGCGATTTCGTGCGCGACCTTCATCACGTCTTCCTGGTAAATCATCACGCCGTGCGTTTCTGAAAGCACGCGGGCCAGCGCCGGATGGATGTGCTTGGTGAACTCGGGGTTGCGGTGGCGGCGGACGTACTCCTGCATCATTCCGCTCTCGGCGACGCCCGGACGGATGACGGAGCTGGCCGCAGTGAGGTCTTCAAAGGTTTGCGTGTCGAGTTTTAGCAGTAGCTGGCGCATGGCGGGGCTCTCGATGTAGAAGCAGCCCATCGTGCGCCCCTCGCGGATCATCGCCACCGACTCTTTGTCAGCGGTGATGCGCGAAAAATCGTCCACCGGCGGTGAAATGCCGCGAGCGCGCAGGCTTGCGAGCGTGTCTTCCAGCACGCCCAGCGAGCGGTTGCCCAGCAGGTCTATCTTGATTAGCCCGAGGTCTTCTATGCCGAACATCTCCTGGTGGGTCACGACGAAGCCTTTCGCCGCTTCGTAGAGTGCGGTGTAATTGCGGATGTCGTCGGGCGCGATGACGACGCCGCCCACGTGGATGCCCAGGTGCTGCGGCAGGCCGCCGATCTTCCGCGCCTGAGCGAAGAGTTCGCGGTATTCCGGCGCGGAGAGGTCGAGCCCGCGCGTTTCGGGGAATCCCGCCGCCGCGTCGTCCGGAAGTTGCTGGCTCGACCACAGCGGCAGCCGTTTCAGGAACCGGTCAAGCTCGGTGTCCAGCAGGCCCATCGCTTTGGCGCTTTCCCGCAGCGACGAGCGCGCCTGGAACGTGATGTGCGTGGATATCATCGCCACGCGCTCGCGCCCGTAGCGCTCGTAAACGTATTCGATGATTTCGTCGCGCCGCTTCCAGTTGAAGTCGATGTCCACGTCGGGCGGCGATTTGCGCTCGGGATTGAGGAAGCGTTCGAAGTAGAGGTTCTGCGACAGCGGCTCCACGTGCGTGAGGTTGAGCGCGTAGCAGACGATGGAGTTCGCCGCGCTGCCGCGCCCGAGGTTGGGGATGCCGCGCCGGTTGGCCTCCGCCACGATGTCGTGCACCACCAGCAGGTAGCTCGCGTAGCCGAGCCGGTTGATGAGCGAAAGCTCGTAGTCCAGCCGCGCGCGCACCTTCGGGGTCACGTGCCGGTAGCGGCGCGCAAGCCCCGACTCCGCAAGCTGCCGCAGCCGAAGCTGAGGCGTCTCCCACGGCGCCAATGGGAAGCGCGGAAAAATCCACCGCCCGAGCGTTAGTTCAAGTTCGCATTGTTCAGCAATGCGGCGCGTGTTCGCAAGTGCTTCGGGGAAATCGGCGAATGCGTGCGCCATCTCATCGGCGGAGAGCAGGTGGCGCGAGGGTGGGGCGCAGCCCTTCACGCTGTAGATGGTCTCGTTTTCGCCGATGGCGCGCAGGAGCTTGTGCGTGTCGAAGTCTTCCGCGTCAAGCATGCAGACGTCGTTTGCCGCAACTAAATTGAGCTTCAGCTCATCGGCAAGCGCGGTAAGGCGTTGCGCCTCTTGCACGGTCTCAGAATCCGTCGGCGGGAGCAGTTTCAAATAGAGCTCATGCGGCGATAGGCGCGGAGCAAGTGCGCGAGCCAGTGCTTCATCGTCCGTCAGCACGATGATGTCACCGGCGTGTTCGGGGATAGCGGCTGCCAGGCGGAAGCGCTCCTCAAGCTGCCGGGCGCTGCACAACCGGCAGAGCGCGGAGTATCCGTCGCGGTTGCGGGCGAGCACAACTGCGCGTTGCGGATTCTCGCGCGGCTCATCCACGACTGCGCCGATGATGGGCTTGATGCCCGCCTCGCGCGCGGCCTTGTAGAAGTCCACCGCGCCGAATACGCCGTTTGTGTCCGTCAGCGCCAGCGCGTCGAAGCCGCGCTCCTTCGCGGTCGCGACGAGCTGCTCCGGCTTAGCCGTGCCGTGGTGGAACGAAAACCCGCTTTGCGCCACCAGATGCACCGGCACACCCGCGTTCGTAATTGTCGCCCGTTCCGCCATACGCTCCACGCGATACTATACGAGCGTATAGTATAGCACAAACGGAATGCCTCCTCCCAGGCTTATGACGCGTGCCGGGCTATTGTGGTATAATCAGAGCATAGTGTGCTATGAGATATTACAAATCAGGAGGTTATAGATGATGAAAAAGACAACATATGTCAGGGGGGGGGCAGACGCCTTTAGGGCGCTGCGTCTTGCCCTAGTGATTATGGTCGTGTGGCTTGCTGTATCGTGCGGCAACTCCGAGAACGGCCCGCCGACCGTGTCATGGTCGTCTGAGCCGGTCGGTTAGCGGAGGGAGCGTCGTGATAATCAACAGCATTATTCGCA
>JAOZQG010000038.1 GCA_029932365.1 bacterium
AGCCCTCTTAAGGCGCGATTATTCTAGCAGACAGTACTATTCGGGGATATTTGCAGCATCCGGTGAGTAGTCCATAGCGACTCGCCCGCGCAGAAACCAGGCACGTCCTACGCTTCGGACTCGTCGTGCTGTTCCAGGAACTCACGCACGCGGCGGTTGACGGCGACGAATTCACAGCGGTGCGCCAGGTATATAAGCGTGTTACCGGCTTCTACGTAGTTGACCGCCAGCCTGTTCTGGGCTTTTCTCTCACCGCTCATCTCCCTTCCGCCCTCACGCCAGAATCCGCGCTTCAATGCAGTATGAGAAAACAAATCGCAGCGCCCGTGTGCTACACTTTCGCCGATGCTGCGCGAGGAGGTAATTAAGCGGCTGCGAGACGTGGGAGTTCATCCGGACAAGAAGCTGGGCCAGCATTTTTTGGTGGACGACTCGGCGCTGGCGACCATCATCCGCGAAGCCGACCTGAGCGAAAACGATACGGTGCTGGAAATCGGCGCAGGGCTGGGCACGCTCACCGAAGCGCTCTGCCACCGCGCCGGTCGCGTTGTCGCCTACGAACCCGACGAGCGGATGTGCAGCTTTCTGCGCCAGCGCCTGGGCGCACGCTTTGAAGGCCTGGAGCTGCGCGAGCGCTACATCAACCGCTACGAACTCGACGAAATCTACGCCGAGTTTCCCAAGGATCTGAAAATCGTCTCCAACCTGCCCTACAGCATTACCAGCGAAGTCGTCGTCTCCGCCATCGGCCAAATCACCCGGCTTGCGGACGTGGTGGTTATGTTGCAGCAGGAAGTGGTGAAGCGGCTCACCGCGCACCCGGACAACAAAAACTACGGGTCGCTCACGGTATACGCACAAACTTTCGCCTACGCCGAGGAGCTGATGTTCGTGCCCCGGGAGGCGTTTATGCCGGTGCCGAACGTAGATTCGCAGATTGCACGCCTGCACGCGCTATCGCACCAGCCTAAGATCGCCGACACGCACAGATATTTCCGCCTGGTGCAGGGCGCGTTCCACCACCGGCGCAAGACCATCTCCAACGCGCTGCTGCGCACCTTCCCCGAGCTGGGGCGCAGCGAAATCCTGCGCCGCCTGGCGCACGCCGGCATCCTGCCCGACCGCAGGGGGGACACTCTTTCGCGCGACGAGTTCATCACTCTTGCCGGCATACTCGGCTAGCCGGCTTCCCGCATCTTGCCGTCCGGCGCAACCAGGCAAAGCAACAGGCGGGCTTTCGCCCGCCCATAAAAGGAGGATAAGATGAGAAAACAGCCTTACAGCGGCGCCTTTCTCGCTAAAATTATACCGCATCGGCGGTGCTTCCGGGAATTTCGCTGCCACACTCCAACAGCAGTATGCGCCGATATAGGGCCGGCGATGATATAATCGTTACAGGTATTTCGGGGGCAAACCTTATGAGGAATCCGCTTGCCATAAGTCTGTTATTGCTGCTGCTTCTCCCCTGCGCGCTGCTGGCCCAGGGAAACGAACCCGCGAGCGGCAACACTCAGGTCAAAGCGACCTATAACGTCACGCAGCTCGGAGTCGTTGAAGTGCTGGAAAGCTGGAAGAACATGAAGATGGATTCCGGCACCTATCATTACTTCTCGGCGACGCGCGAAAGCGGGATCATTCCAGTGCGCGTGGAGGGCGCGGCGTTCGCGGTGAACTTCGCCACCCGCTCCTACCTGAAGCACGAAGAGG
The DNA here is from genome assembly GCA_029932365.1 of bacterium. Taxonomy (GTDB): domain Bacteria; phylum 4484-113; class 4484-113; order 4484-113; family 4484-113; genus JAGGTK01. The sequence continues at coordinate 1,708 of JAOZQG010000038.1, forward strand.
GCAAGGTCTACTTCGTCACGCCCGATTTTTACTACGAGGACGCGCCGCTGGATGTGAGCATCACGCTGCACGTGCCGGACAACCTGGCGTTCGTCAGCGCCAACGAGGAGCCGGAAAGCATGGAAGCGGGCGTGCTGCGGTGGCGGCTCAACGACGTGGTGCACCGGGTGCTGGTGGTGGAATTCACCCAGACCAAACCGTTCGCCCCGCCGGACTACCCGACGGGCCCGCTTTTCCAGGTAGACCCGGCCACGCTGCCCGAACTCGGCGCCGAGGACATTCCCCGCTCTCCCGACGAAGCGCTGAAAGAGCTGGAGACCATCATCAAGATGATTTCGGCCCAGGAAAACGTGGACCCCGATATGGCGCGCGTGCTGCGCCGCTCGCTTTCCAAGTTCTACTATCTCTTTGCAGTGTACGGCCTGGTGCGGGACTACGTCCCGGAGGGCGTGACAGAGACCGAAGAAGAGTAGCTTCCTCGCAACCTTGCGCCCGGACATACAGGGGAGGTGGTTAGCATGAGGAAATGGCGACAGCTTCTTGCGGCACTTGCGCTGGCGGCGATGCTGGCGCTTACGTCATGTTCCGGCCTGGCGGCGTCTTTCTGGATAGGCGGTATCCGTGGCTCCAGCGGCTACTACACCTACCGGCCCCCTTACGCCTACATCGAGGGTCACGCCTTTTACGTGTACCGCGAGACAGTGCGCTACTATGTCATATACCGCGGGGCGACCTATTACGTAACCATTTACGATGATTGCCGAGTTTACGCGCCGCGCGCTTTGATAATCCTGCTGCGCTGAGAATAACGCGAACCGGCCTGTGCTAGAATCCAGCGTCTTATGACGCTCCTCCTCGTCATCTGCGAAATCATCCTGACCATTGCGGTAATTTTATTTGCCGCGGAGCTTTTCACCAACGCCATTGAATGCGTGGGGCGCAGGTTCAAGCTCTCCCAGGGTATCGTGGGCAGCGTGCTGGCCGCGGTGGGAACCGCGCTTCCAGAGACGCTGGTTGCAATTATGGCCATCGTGCTGGGCGCCACGGGCAGAGTCTCCGGGGGACACGCCATCGGCACCGGCGCGATCCTCGGCGCGCCGTTTATGCTGGCGACGCTGGCCTTCCTCATGACCGGCCTGGCCTTTTACGGTTCGCGCGCCCTGGGCAAGCGCAGCGCGCCGTTCTCAGTGGATATGAACGTGGCGGGCAAGGACCTCACGTACTTTTTCTTCGCCTATCTGCTGGCGGCGGGGCTGGGGCTGGTCAAGCACTACTCGCCCATCCCCGACTACGCCATGCGCTACGCCGACTGGACGTTTGCCGTCCTTCTTATCATAATTTACCTGGTCTACGTCAGGCTGCTGGCCAATACCGGCGAGGCGATGACCCACTGGAAAATCTCCCCGCTGCACTTCCAGCCGCGCGCCAAGGAAAATCCGCTGCGCCGCTTTATGTTCCTTCAGCTTCTGGCGGCGCTGGCGCTGATGTTCGTCGGCAGCCAGTTTTTCGTCAAAGAGGTGCAGCAGCTCGCTGACATGTTTGGCTGGCCTCCGCTGATTTTGGCGCTTTTGCTGGTGCCTTTTGCTACCGAGCTTCCCGAAAAATTCAACTCCGTTTTGTGGGTCAGCCGGGAGCGGGACACCCTGGCCATGGGCAACATCAGCGGCGCGATGGTGTTGCAGGCGACTTTTCCCGTGAGCGTGGGGCTGTTGTTCACCGACTGGAGATTTTCTTTGATGTCGTTTGAGTCGGTATCCGCGGGGCTGGCCCTGCTTTCGGCGCTGATTTTGATAATCGGCTGGAGGCGCACCGGCAGGCTCCATCCTGCCCTGCTGCTAACCGGCGGCGCGCTTTACCTGGCATACATACTGTTCGTTTTTCTCGTCCCGCACCCGCCGCACGGGTAACCGGCTGCAGCCAGCTGACGAAGTTAGAAGCCCTTCAGAAGTACGCCGGTCGGTTCAGCTCGCTTCCCGCTTCGCCTGCTGCTTGGCCTGCCGGGCTTCGAGCAGGCCGAGCTGGAAGCGCTTTGCCGCGAGGTAGGACTTCAAAAGGTAGTCGTCAATCTCCAGGATGTGCGGCTCGCCCGGCGCGCTCCTGCCGGAAAGGAACCGCTTCATCGCTGCCTCGCGGCTGTTCTCCAGCATCACATTCCCGTCGTAGCCCATCGTGCCGAGCATCCGCGCCAGGCGGTCGAAGTCGAAGGTGCCGCTGTAGGGGACGAGGTGCAGGTCACGCTCCCCGAAGTTGTCCGACAGGTGCAGCGTGCGGATAAGCTTTAGATTGTGCTCGATGAAGCGAAACGGGTGGGGGTTGCCCATGCTGATGTGGCAGGTGTCCAGGCAAAGGTAGACCGAGTTGCCCTCGTAGGCCTTCAGCACCATTTCTAAAATGCGGTGGTAGGACAGGGGGAACGGCAGGTTCTCCAGGCAGAATATTACATCGCGCTCGGCGGCGTAATCGCCCAGTATCCTCATCGAATCCAGCGCGATGGGGACGCGCGCCTCCATCTCGCTTTCGGTCATCTTTTCCTTGTTGCACATATGCACCGTGACCGCGCGGCCGCCCATCTCCTGCACCGCGTCAATCGCCAGCTTGCAGGTCTCCAGGGTCGCCGTGCGCGCGTGCTCGTTGTCGGTGGAGAGGTCCAGGTGCAGGTCGATGGGGGTATGGATGTAATCCACGTAAAGCCCCAGCTTGGCGCACTGCTCCATAACCTCGGCCACACGCACCTTTTCCAGGTAGGGGAAATGGGTGATTTTGTGGCCGAAGGCGACGGCGTCGAAGCCGGCGTCGCGTATGCGCTTAAGCAGAATGTCGAGCGGGTAGGTGTAGTCCACGAGCGTGGAGATGCCTATCTTGGGTGTCTTCAGGCCGTCCACTATCCCAAAGATTGTATACCCGATGCGCGCAAAATCAAAGCGAAGTGTTTTTAGCCCTTCGTTTTTTGGCTAATGGCTTGTATGCGTTTGGATTACAGTGGTAGGACACAATGCGCCCACCGCGCTGTTCGCCGAAGCCGGCGGGCGCGACGCGGGCAAGCTCCCCGAAGCCGTTGATCTGTTGCGCGAGAAGCGGGGTTCAGTCTAGAAAGCACGCATTCCGAAGCAACGCGCGGAACTGGAATGCGTAATCCTGCTGGCGGGTGCTGCCGCCGGAAGCCTGAACGCAAAGGAGCCCTGCGGGTCTCATTGCGAAGACACGCAGGGCACAGCCCTCTTAAGGCGCGATTATTCTAGCAGACAGTACTATTCGGGGATATTTGCAACATCGGGAGGAAGATAGCTGGGAGAAAACCCCAATTGGCGGACGCGCGGTCCTCCATAGGCGGATAAATCCGCCACAGGCGGACAAGTCTCCAGGCCGCGCGATAAAGGAGTGGCGACCTGGAGGTCACCACTCCGATTATTAAAGGCTAAAGCCGGGCTGGTGAGTCCGGCGTGCCCGGTGGGGAAAGGCGTGGAGGGCAACTCGTAAGCTTGTCCGCCCAAGGCGGATAAATCCAGCAGCGGGATTATTCCTTAACGCTGTTGTCCTCGTCGAACAGCAGGACGGTCGGCTGGTGCATCTGGGCTTCGTCCTCCCCCATCAGGCAATAACTCATCACGATGAGCCTGTCGCCCACGTTGCCCTTGAGCGCCGCCGGGCCGTTGAGTCCGATGACGCCGGGGCGGTCGGTGGGAATGATGTAGGTAGTCCACCGTTCGCCGTTGGCGAAGTTCGCGCAGAGCACTTCTTCGTAGGGCAGCATTCCCGCGGCGTCCAGTATTTCGCGGGAGATGGTAATGCTTCCCATGTATTCCAGCTCGGATTCGGTGATGTACACGCCGTGAAGTTTAGCCTTGAGCATTCTAATTTGCATTTTCCTCACCCGCTGCGAGAACGATATTGTCAATCAGTCGCGTTTCGCCCACGTGCGCCGCAACCAGCACGACATCGCCGCGCGCGGCGCTTTGTTTAGGCTCCAGCGACCAGGCATCGGCAATCTCCAGATACTCCAGCCGCACCGGTTCGGCCAGTTCGGCGCGCGCCGCTTCCTTCAGCGCCGCGCTGTCCCGCTCGCCCGCGGCGAAAGCTTCCGCCAGCACCTGCAGTCCCTGATAGATGGTCGCGGCAGCCTTGCGGTCGTCGCCTTTCAGGTAGGCGTTGCGCGAAGACATCGCCAGCCCGTCGGATTCGCGCACCGTGGCGCACATCGACAGCGCCACCGGAAAGTCAAGGTCGCGCACCATCCGTTCGATGACGCGGAACTGCTGGTAGTCCTTCTGGCCGAAGTACGCGATGTCGGGCTGCACAATGTTTAAAAGCTTGGCCACCACCAGCGCCACGCCCGCGAAATGTCCCGGACGCGCCGCGCCGCAGTAGCGCTCGGTGAGCCTGTGCACCACAATTTCCGTGCTGTGGTCTTCCAGATAAAGCTGGTCTTCTTCGGGGAAGAATACCAGATCCACGCCGGCGTCCTCACACTGCATCAAATCCGCATCCGGCGTGCGCGGGTACTCGTCAAAGTCCTCGCCCGGCGCGAATTGGGTCGGGTTTACGAAGATGGACACCACGCTCACTTCGCATTCGTCGGTCATCCGCTTTACCAGGCACATATGGCCCTCGTGCAGGTTGCCCATCGTGGGCACGAAGCCCACCCGGGGGTGCCGCTCGTCCTCGGGCGCGAAGGCCACGCAGATGCGGCGCCTGGCCTGGCGCAGCTCCTCGATTGTATAGGCGACTTCCATCTTCAGGCGGTCTGCGCCCCTTCGTCGTCCGATTCCTCTACAGCCTTCTGCGGCACCATGGTGTATTCGCCCGGCCCGGGGAAGGTGCGCGCCCGCACGGCGTCTGCGTATTCGCGCAGGCCCTTCGCGCCGTCCGCGTAGAGGTTGGCGAAGCGGCGGGCGAAGCCGGGCAGGTATTCCGCGTGCATTCCCAGCGCGTCGTGGATTACCAGAATCTGGCCGTCGGTTTTCGGCCCGCTGCCGATGCCGATAGTCGGCACCTTCAGCGCGCCGGTAATCGCTTCGGCACACCGGCTCTCCACGCATTCCAGCACCACGGCGAACGCTCCCGCGTCCTGCAGCGCCTTCGCTTCAGCGAGCAGCCGCTGGCGGGATTTTTCGGTGCGCCCCTGGATGCGATAGCCGCCAGTGGCGTGCACCCGCTGCGGAAGCAGTCCCAGGTGCCCCATTACCGGGATCCCCAGGCGCTTCAGCCGGGAAATGGCGTCGAGATTGGAATCGTCTGCGCCCTCCATCTTCACCGCGCCGCAGCCCGTTTCCTTGAACAGCGCGAGCGCGTTGTGAACCGTCTCGTCCGCGTTGACCTTGAACGTGCCAAACGGCATATCGCCGATAACCAGCATGTCCGGCAGCGCGCGCGCGACGATGCGCGTGTGGTAGATGACGTCATCCAGGCTGACGGGGACAGTCGTGGGATGCCCCTGGATCACGTTGGCCATCGAATCGCCCACCAGCACGAAATCCACGCCGGCGTCGCGCGCCAGATGCGCCGTGAAGAGGTCGTAGGCGGTGACGGAGACGATGGGCTCGCCCCGCTCCTTTTTACGCCGAAGCTGAGGAATTTTAAATTCAGCCATAAGTATCACATCTGGTGGAACGCGCGGGGAAGCAAGGCGGCGTTAAGCAGACAGCGCTGCCGCTCATAGTCGACAGCGCGCAAAAGCGTCTTCCGCACCGTCTCGGTCCCGCAGGCTCCAAGCGGCTCGGGATAATTATAGCATGGCAACGTCTTCCGGTATACTTATATGGAGCCAGGAGGGGCGGTAGTTGAGGGGGCGGAAGCTCCGCAAAAAGGGAGGCGTGTTATGCGCAGAATTATCGTTGTTGCGGCATTGCTGGCAGCTCTGGCGTTCGCCAGTGCCGGCAGCGCGCTGTCGTCCGACAACACCGTTTACATCACGCGCACCGGAAGCTGCTACCACACCGCCGAATGCTCCCACCTGCGAAGCTCCGCGATGCCGCTGGCACTCACCGACGCGGTCGAGCGCGGATACCGCCCGTGCAAGCTCTGCAAGCCTCCAGCACCGGACGCGCCCGTGAAGACTGCGACCGCTCCAGCCGAGACCGTAAAAGTGGCTGTGATCCGCGTCGTGGACGGTGACACCATCAAGGTGCGTTACGAGGGAAAGCTGGAGTCGGTGCGGCTTATCGGCATAGACACGCCGGAGATAACGCGCGGCAAAAACGAGCCGTTTGGCAAGCAGGCCGAGGCTTTTCTGGCAGCACTGCTAGCGAACAGGACGGCGCTTCTGGAATTTGACCTGGAGCGGCGCGACCGGTACGGCAGGCTGCTGGCCTACGTCTGGGCGCAGGGCGGCGGCGAGCCTTCGCCCATTTTCGTCAATGCGCAGCTTGCGCGCTGGGGCTTAGCGCAGCTTCTGACCATCCCGCCAAATGTGAAATACGTGGAACGCCTCCAAAGCGCGGTCGGTGCTGCACAAGCGACACGACTAAACCTGTGGCGGGATATTCAGTAAAGCCAGCCGGCGGGCGTGCACAAGGAAGGGCACGGCGTGCCGCGGCTCCCGCCCGGATCCCAGGGGGTGGGTCAGTGGTATTATTTGGCGGGACCTAACTATGCCGCGCACGCGGGCATTTGACGAACACACAGAGGACTACGAGCAGTGGTTCAAGGACAACCGCAACGCCTACCTCTCGGAACTGGCGGCGCTGAAGCTTGCGCTGCCTGATCCGGGACAAGGGCTGGAAGTCGGCATCGGAACGGGCCGCTTCGCCGAGCCGCTCGGCATACGTATCGGGGTTGAGCCGTCAAAAAAGATGGCCGAGATTGCGCGGTCGCGCGGGCTGGAAGTCGTCGACGCCGTCGCCGAACACCTCCCGTTTGCGGATGAGAGCTTTGACAGCGTGCTGATGGTGACCACGATTTGCTTCGTGGACGACCTGGAAAGGAGCTTCCGCGAAGCGTGGCGCGTGTTGAAGCGCAAGGGGGCTTTGGTTACCGGCTTTGTGGACGCCAAAAGCGAACTCGGTCGCGAATACCGGACTCGCGCGAAGCAGAGCCGCTTTTACGCCGAGGCGACGTTTCGCACCTACCGCGAAGTGCTCGCGCTCCTTGCCGAGACGGGATTCGGCCCGCATCTGTGCTGGCAGACCATCTTCAAGCCGCCGCAGGAGCTTGCTGCGCCCGATGAAGTGAGGAGCGGATGCGGGGACGGCAGCTTCATCGTCATTCGCGCCTCCAAGCTGGCTGACTAAATTGGCTCGCAACACGGGACAGTGGCGCTTCCGGAGGCGGACGTATGGGCCAGGGAGGAATCGAACCCCCAACATTTTGATTAAGAGTCAAACGCTCTGCCAATTGAGCTACTGGCCCCGCAGGCGAATCTAACACCTGAGTAAATGCGCGTCAAGCTTCAGCGCGCGGACCGGGAATACGGAAGGGGAAATCCCTGCCCGGGGCAGGGGATGGGCGCCCCGGGTGTGGCAATCCTGCGGCGGGGTAGCATGCGATGGAACCATTCTCGTCCATCTCCGCCCTCTTAATTGTGGAAGAAAACCTTATAGCACTTACGTTGAAGCTTTGCCGGAGGGACAACGCGCATTGGCTCTTGGCGTGTTCAACTACCCGCAATAATCCCGGATTCCGGCGGCTGCGTCTCCCCTTCACCTTCCGCTTCTTCTCCTTCCTCTTCTTCAACTTCGGCTTTGCCGGCCCTGGCTTTTTCGCGTTCTTCTTCGGTGGTGTAGATGAAGCTTTCGATGATGCCCGTAAACTCGAAATGGTTTTTGTCCGTGTCAATCGCCACTTCGTCTGCGTAAAGGTACTCGTCTTCGCCCCGGAAATACCCGACCGTTCCGGTAAGATACAACATCTTGGTTTCGTCGTTGTAGACTAAGTCGTCGGCCACCAGGCTTTCGTCGCCGCACACAATCTCCACGTCGCCCCACTGGTGCAGGATACGGTCGTCATAGTTAAACGTAAGGTTCGCGCTGGCGCTCGTAAGCTCGTTTTCCAGGATGCGCTGGCCTGCTTCGTCCGGCTCGCCCTCGATGAGCTTGCCCTCGCGCAGCCAGTCGCCGTTTTCCTGGTAAAAGACCACGTTGCCTTTAGCGGCCATCGTTTTCGTGCGGTCGTCGAAGACGATTTCGTCGGCGATGAGCTCCTTGTCCTCCTGGGTGATGCGCGCCGGGGTGTTTTTGCCCCCGCGCATGGTCATCAGGTCGCTGTCCTCGCCGGTAAGCAGCAGATCTGCCTCCAGCGTGGTTTCCTTTTCCGCCAGCGCTTCGGCCAGCTCGATGTCTTCTTCCTCTACCAGCTCGTGCTCGAATATCCACTCGGTTTCTAAAAGCGTCACGAAAACGTTGCCTTGCATCCGGTAGGTTTTCCGATCGGGATTGTAGTCGAGCCGGTCCATCGTGGCAGTGACTTTTCCTTGCACCACTTTCACTTCGCCTATGGCGGACATCTCCTCGGTGTCCCAGTTGTAGGTGAGCACGTTGCCGTAGACCTCGGTGGGCTCGTTCTTGAAGATATTGATTACCCGCTCCCGTTTGGCCAGCGAAGTGTCAGTGGGCTCCTTGCCCCGAGTCTTTTTCTTGAAGCGCACGAAGGTTTTGGCCACGAACGACTTATCCTTGAACCGGATGGTCAGGTATTCGCAGGTAAGGTCATAGTTAGGTTCGGTCAGGAGCACCGAATCCGCAAGCGTGACCGTCTCCGCGTCCTGGTCGATATGCCCCGACTTAGCGGTTCCGCTGATGTCCTTGTAGTACAGGTTCATCTTGCCCGCGATGTCGTATTCATTGAGTTCCGTGTTGCCCGAGACCCGCCCCTGGCTGACCACCACGCGCGCATAGTCGTCGCTAAGGCCGCCGGATTTCACCTGAAGCGCCAGGCTCACCGCTTCTTCGGTGGTTAGCCGGACTTCCTCTTCGGCCTCCTCAACAGCCGGAGGCTTCTCGGGTTTCACGGGCTTCTTTGGCTCGCGCGGGGGGCGCTCGGGCACGGGACGCTCGGGTTCCGCTGGAGGTACGGCAGCGGGTTCGGGCTCCGCGGGCGCTTCTTCTTCCGCCCGCATTTCGCCGAAAAGCCCCGCCAGCACCCGCTCCCATTCCGCAGGTGTAATCAGAGGTGCGGGATATTCCGTGGGCCGGGAGATCACCAGCGGCTCAACGGTTATAGCGCACACCAGGGCCGCTTCTTCGCCCATCGAAGGCGGCTCGACCAAACGCTCCGGCGGTATTTCGGCGATAGACTCTATGCGCGGTTCGCCTTCTTTTTTATCGGTTTCGTCGATATCGGCTGTCGATTCATCGGCCTGCTCCGCGTCCGAAGCTGGCGCGGGCAAAACAACCTCAACGACTTCTACTGAGGCGCGCACCGGGGCGCCCGTCCACAGGCACAGCGCTACGCCCGCCGCGAGCATAAAGAGCGCGTGCCTTACGGCGTAAAATCTCATCGCCCAACCACCACCGCTTTGTCTTCATCATCCTGCGGCGCAGGCTCCGTCGCCTCAGCGGTTTCGGTTTCATCGCCCGCAGTTGCTTCCCCCTGAGATGCCGCTTCCTCAGGTTCTTCTTCTTCGGCTCTTTTTCCCTTGATGCGCGAAAGCGCGCGGTCCACGTCGTCGCGGTATTTATCGGGGATTTTTATGGTCGCGGTGCTGGCGCCGTTGACTTCTATATCCTCGGCTTCGGAGAAATAAATTATCTGCTGGCCGTAAAACTCCTGGCCTTCCTTGTCTACAAAGTAGGCGTTGCCGTTGGCAATGAATTTTTTATTTTCGTCGGTGTAAAGCACCTCGTCGGCGCGCACCGTGCGGTTTTCCTGCCGCGCGGCGACGTTGCCAGTTGCGTGGAAGTCGTTGCGGTTGAGGAACACGACCATTCTTTCGGCCGAGATGTCCGACTGCTCGCGGAAGATTTTCTTGAGTTCTTCTTCCTTCACCTCTTCCAGCAGCCCCTCTTCAAACATCCACTCGCCGCTTTCCTGCCACAGGTGGATGCCGCCCTCCATGAACATGGCGCGCTGGGTGCCGGGAACTCCGGTTTCATGGTACTTGCCGAAGTAGGTAACCTCGCCGGCCTTGGCCAGCCGCTCTTTTTGCACCACGGTCGTCGGTGCGTAGGTGCGCACGTAGTCCTCACCCCAGTAGTACTCCACGTCGTCGGTGGTGAACCAGGTGCGCTCGCGCCGCATCACGCGCAGGGCCTTGTCCTCGTCCGGGTCACCCTTGCTGGGCAGAATCTTCCCTTTGATATCGCCCTTGGCCCGGGCCCATTTGTCGTCGATGTGGACTTCCAGGTGGTTGGCGAATATCTCGACTTCCTTTTTCCTGAAGAAGAGCTGCGACGCCTCTGGCTGGTAATCCTCCACCTTAACTTCCTGGCCGCCCGGCGACATCACGCGGAAGGGCTTGTGGAAGTAGCGCGAGGTCGCGAGCACTACCTGCTTCTTGCGGTCGTAGAGCACCTTCTCCGCGAATATAGTGACGTTTTTGAACTCCTTGAGGTCCACCTCCTCGCGGGTAAGTTCGTGCTTTTCGATAAGCGACATATCCTTCATCTCGCCCACCCACACGAACACGTGTCCCACGGCTTCCAGGTGGTCCAGCTTCTTGTCTGACTGCATGTAATCGGACTTTATATAGTTGCCCTCTTGGGTCACCAGCTTCGCGCCTTCGGGGAAGATGAAGCGCTGGTAGTAGTCCAGCCAGACGACGCGTGAGGTGAGCACGTCCACGTCGTCCACCGTTCGCATCTCGATGCTCTCCATCAGCTCCATGTTGCGCGTGTCGCGGTTGTATTCCAGCCGGCCCACGGAGGCGCTCAGGCTTTCCTCGCCCTCGTCGTAGAAGGTCGCGGTGGTGTTGAGGAAGGTGACGATGTTGCGCGTTTCGTCGATGGAGACCGACTCGGCGGCGATGTCCCAGACCTTCTCGCCCTTCACGTTGAAGCCCTTCATCCGGGGCGTTTCCAGCTGGAGGGTGTAGCGCTCGGCGCGCTGGCGCTCCAGGATGCGCTTCACTTCCAGATTGCTCTGCACGAAGATGTAGCGCACCAAAAAGCCCGACAGCACGATGGCGGCCAGAATGAGCGCCAGGCGCAGGTGCGCCATGCGGCGCTCCCGTCGCGCAAAACGTTCTCGTCCTGTTGTGTCGGTTGGCAGCCTCACACGTTCGCCCGCCCGATTATACACCGGATTCCGCCGGTGGAATCCCGTCACGCACCTAATCAGACGCCGAAATCCCCCGCCTTGTTGGGATGAGCTTCCCCTCCCCATGGGTAGGCTTGCCCGCCCTACCGCAGGTGCCGGCGGGCTCACCAGCCTGGCTCTTTTTTTAGGAATAACGGGCGTGTCGCCCAGCCACCAATCGGGACCCGTCTTCGCCGAGGCTCCGGTGGGCAAGCGCCCGCGCCACTGAGTAACGCCCATTGAGTATGTGTAGTGCGCGCGCCTAGCCCTGGCTGTCCACGTCGGACATCATCAGGTTGATGACGTAGGTGTAGGAGACCACCTGGTTGCGCCCGTTGCGCTTGGCGAAGTAAAGCGCAGTGTCCGCGAACTCGATGAACTGCGCCACGCTGCGCGGACGGTGGTCAAGGAAGCTGGTGACGCCGATGCTGGCCGTGGTGGACGGCTGCCCCGCCATCAGCTACTACGACGGCACCAATGCCAACCTGAAGTACGCGATTCAGTATCAGGTTGCATTGGGCGCATAAATGCAAGCGCATCAGGATAGGTTTGCGGGTCATCCTGCAAATTGTAATGTTCCTTGCCGGTCCTGGCAGCAAACGGAAAACCGACCAATAGCCGATCCCGCTGGAGCAACGCCAGCGCCAAGTTCGCCCGGTTGTAGTAGCGGAAATACTCGCCTTGATAGCTCTTGGCGCAGAGACAACTGGCGCCAGCTATGCGCGCCCTTCTCTCACGCCACCCGCGCTATCACCTCCCCCAGTATCCTGCCCTCCTCGCTGCACGCCCGCTTGCGCATACGGTCGCGCGCCATTACACACGGCGCCGGGCGCGCGCATTGGCATTGTGCGCTCTTTCTGCTAAACTAAGAAATCGGTTACATGCGCGGAGTGGATTATGAAGAGAACCTACCAACCGAAGAAACGTCAGAGGAAACGGGTGCACGGATTTCGCGCCCGTATGCGTACCCCGGGCGGCCGGCGGATTATTAAGGCCCGCCGGGCCAAGGGGCGGGCCCGGCTGGCGGCCTAGCCTGAGCGGCGAGTTGGCTCGGCTCACCACTTTGCGGTCAATACGAGATTTCGACCGCGTCTTCCAGGAAGGGAAGTTCACGGTCAAGGATAATCTGGTTATGCACTTCATCGGCACCGGGGGGGAGCAGCTTCGTTTCGGGTTTGTCCTTCCGGTTAAAATCGGCAAGGCGCATCGGCGCAACCTGCTCAGGCGGCGGATGAAAGAGATACTGCGCGCTGCCTTTCCGCGCATCCGAGCCGGGCGCGATATCGTGTTCGCTGTGCGCCGGGATGAAGACGAAAGCTTCTCCGAGCTTGAAGAAAAAATGCTGTATCTTCTGTCCAGCCGCGACCTTCTCAAGGAGGAGCCGCGGTGAAAAAGCTGCTGCTGGCGCTAATTGAGTTCTACCGCCGGGAAATATCGCCGCGGGTGCCGCCCGCCTGCCGCTTTCAGCCCACCTGCAGCGCCTACGCCAGAGAGGCCATCGAAAAACATGGCGCGCTGCGGGGATGCCTGCTGGCAGCCTGGCGGATTCTGCGCTGCAATCCCTTCACCAAGGGGGGCTACGATCCGGTTCCGCCGGTGAAACGTCGCGGCAAGGGCAAGGAGTCCGGCGAAGAGACTGACGCCGCCGGAAGCGCCGAGGAGGAAGCTCCCTCCGGTCATGATACGAAGAGCCTGTTCGCCGCAAAATAGATGCTGAAGCTCTGGCACAACCTGTCTCCCGCACTGGTCAGTTTTCTGGCGCAGAACGGCCGCTCGTTCCAGGAAGTTCTGGACAAGACCGGCTACGGCAGTTACGGCGGGCTAACCGGCCCCATCGCCCACCTGGTGTTGCTGATATTGGTCGCGTTTTATTCCATAGGCGGCTACTTCTGGCTGGGCATCGTTCTTACGGCGATTTTAGTGCGCGTACTTCTGCTCAATCTGACGGTCGCCCAGATACGGATGATGAAGGTGAACCAGTACCTTCAGCCGCTCACCAAGCGGCTCCAGGAACGCTACAAGGGCGACAAGCAGGAACAGAACAAGCGCCTGATGGAGCTTTACTCCAAATTCAAGATGAACCCGCTGGCGGGCTGCCTGGGAATGCTCATCCAGATACCGATATTCTTCGGCATCTACCGTGCGCTGTACGACCCCATATTCATCGGCCACAGCTTCTTTGGCGTGCAGCTGCTCTTCCCGATGAATCTGTATTTTGTGCGCAACCTGGGCGGCGTTACCGACATCTCGCAGCTCATTTTTGACTACGTGGAGCAGCACAATCTGTGGGCCTATATCTGGCAGTGGAGCTACCAGCGGGGCAACACGCTGTACGAGTGGGCGCTTTACTGGCCAGCGCTGCTGCTGGTTGTGCTTTACGTCCTCAGCTCCTTCTGGATGCAGCGGGTAATGCGGCGGGTCAGCGAGCCCGACCCCGAGCTCAAGGCGATGCTCGAAGCCGCGGATAAGAAAAAGAAGAATCCCGAGAAGAAAAAGGGCCCCGACCTGGGCGAGCAGATGCAGCGCAATATGCGCTTTATGACCATCTTCCTGGTGCTCATCGCCTTCATCCTCTCCACCGGCGCGCTGCTTTATTTCTTCATGCAGAACCTGCTGATGATTGCGGAGTACACCTTCATCCCGCGCGTGCTGAAGCTGGGCTTTTCCACGGCGGACGTGAAGGAGGCGCTTGTGGCCATCGACAAGGGGCGTCCGCTTACGGGTGAGGAGCCTCCGGCGGAGGAAGTCGCCCAGGCCCCGCTGCGCGCCCGGCAGAGCCGCGGATTTAAAAAGAAAAAGTAACCCATCTGGGGGAAGGATATATGGACAGACGTGTTCTTACCGGGGAAGACCCCGACCGCCTGGAAGCCGAGTTGCGCGAGCAATTCAGCGGCCTGGACCTCCTCGTCTGGCGGGTGGAAGAGGAGGACGGCAGAACCAGCGTAAACGCGGTTCCGGCGCACCAGGTTTACGAGTTCATCGAAAACACGGCGTTGAAGGTGAGCCAGATAATCGATCGCTACGCCGGCGTGCGGGTTAAGCCCGACCGAAACGAGCGCACCCGCGTGCTGGTCATCATCCGCAGCCGCGAGGTCGGCGCCTATATTGGCTGGCACGGCCAGACGCTGGACGCAATCGAGCTGGTGCTGAATGCGCTCGTTACCCAGAACGTGGGGTGCCGGATGGACCTGACCGTGGACATTGACCAGTATCGCAAAAAGCGCCAGAGCTTCCTCGATGCGCTGATAAGGCGCACGGTGCGCGAAATCGAGCAGGACCACACCGAGCGCCCGCTAAGGGGACTCCTGCCCAAGGAGCGCCGCTACGTGCATACCGCGCTTTCCGACCATCCGTATCTCACCACCGAAAGCCGCGGGCGCGGCACGCGCCGCACGCTTTACATCCTCCCGCGCAAGGACTTGGACAACAAGGAGTAGCTGATGGAAGAGAAACGACCCTACCGCAGGCTGTATCGCGAGAAAAAAGGCCGCATAATTACCGGTCTTTGCCAGGGGATTGGCGAATACTTCGCCGTAGACCCGGTGATTGTGCGACTGGTGGCGCTGCTTTTGCTGGTTTCGCCGGTCGGCTTCGGCACGCTGCTGCTCT
>JAOZQG010000122.1 GCA_029932365.1 bacterium
CGGTCATCGTGGACGAATCGCCTTTCGGCTTTCCCTCCCTCAAGGTCGTGAACGGCTGCCCCGCGATCAGCTACATTGGTGGCGGACCAAGTCCAGGGAATGAGCTTAAATTCGCGATTTATTATTAGCCAACTGCGGCTTAGCAAATCTGGGATAGAGCGATCCAGGGTCATCGCCGCGTGCTAGTTATACACCGCGACGTGGAGAAGCTGTAGAGCGCGAAGGGCTACCGGATTTCAGAGGCGTCGGGCGGCTGCGTTCGGAAGCGTCTTAGCAGCGCCATAAAGCGACTGTGGCGGGTCTGCAGCGACCACTTGCAGATTATGAAGTAGCCCCCGCTTCTCAGCACCGCATTGCGGTAGGAGCGAGCGAAATCGCGGTAGCCGCAGCTTGCGCTCTCCCGCATCAATTGCCACAGCTCACGCGGGGCCAGCCTCCGCCTGCGCGTTCGACGACCATTTTCGGCGAGACGCTGTCGCAGCAGGGAAAACCAGTTGCGCACCATTCCGGCAGCCATCACCGCCGGACCGAAAATCGCCAATAGCGTAAGCGCTAGCAGGTTCGCCGCACTGTAAAACTTGCGCATAATCCATACGGCGCCATCGTGCACCTGGGCGAACGCGCCGTTGTCCGGCAGGAAAGTCAGGAAGTTGCCGTCGTAGTACTCCCAACCGAGGAGTTTTAGCGGGAGGATGCGATTCTGCGCCCGCAGCCGCTCGAAGAGCTTGGTGCCCGGCACCGGGACGGCCTTCAGCACCTGTATGGTATCGATGCCGGTTTTGCGTATGAAGTCGAGAAATGCCCGCGCCTGCAACCACAGCGGAACCGAAGAGGACGGCGCAGCGTCTGCCGAGGGATAACCGAAGATAAACATCCCGTGTATGTAAAAGCCGAAACGGCGGAATGTCGCCAGGTCACGCTTCATTCCGTCCACAGACTGGCCTTTCTTCATACTCCGCAGATCCTCTGGCAGCGGGGATTCCAGACCGATAGCCACCATTTCCACACCCGCATCTCTCATCGCCCGCATCAGCTCTTCGTCCCGAGCCGCATCCGCCCGCAGCTGAACGATGAGCTTCAGATGCGTGCGGTTTCGCACCGCCAGCTCCTGGATGCGGTCACAAAGCTCAACCGTTCGTTCCCGGTCACTGGCGAAATTATCGTCAACGAAGAAGAACGACCTATAGCCCTGACCGACCAGGTCTTCCAGGTGCTCCATGGTCTCCCTCACCGAGTGGCCGTGAGTGTCACCCAGCAGACGGTTAACGGAGCAGAATTCGCAGTGATAGGGGCAGCCCCGCATGTGCGCTATCGGAAGGAAGTGCATCGGACGCCGGCGTTCCACAACCATTGAGAAGTCCGGCTGCGGGATATTGCTAAAATCCGCAATCGGGGGGCGCCGGGGTGTAATTACCAGCTTACCGTCGCTGTCCAGAAACGAAATCCCGTTGACTTCGCCAAAATTTCCACCACGCTCCCACGCAGACAGGAGATCGGGCGTGGATAGCTCGCCTTCACCGTTGACAACCACGTCTATGCCGCTCGTGAGCGCCTCTTCCTGAAGGCAGTCCACGTGCCCGCCACCGGCGATGGTGAATACCCCCATTTCGCGGTACTGGCGGGCGATGCGATACAGCCGGGGAACGGCGGATGTCATACCGCCATAGAAGCCGACCACATCGGCCGGGCGTCGTGCCTGCAGTGCCCAGTGGTCACCTCGCCCGATCCAGTTATTCTCGTCAATGACTTCGACTTCCCAGCCAACAGCCTTTCGTACCGCTGAGGCAACATAAAGCGGGCCCAGCGGTGGCATCATCACGCGGGTGAAAACATTAGGGAACGGCTGTTGCGGTATGATTATCCGTAATCTATTCAAGAATATTCCATCCTCCTGTCGCCCAGGCTCGTCCGCCGCGACTCGCATCTGCCTGCCAACAACGCGCTCAGCACCTGAAGAGTTGCCCTACACGAGCCTTCCAGACTGCCGGCAACTGAGTCTAGCACAAACGAGCGGACGCGAGCAAGCCAGCCCTGCAAGAAGGAACTCCCCGGACACTGGTGGTATTATCTGGCCAATGCGCTTTGTGGTGGGGACAAGCGGATATGATTATCCCGAGTGGGTTGGGGAGGGCCGGTTCTATCCGGCGAGCCTGGCGCGCGACCGCGGAAGCTTCCTTACCTACTACGCGTCGCAGTTTCCGCTGGTGGAACTGAACTTCACGTATTACGGGCACGCAAATCCGCGCCAGATGGAGGGGATGCTCAAGCGGGTGCGTCCTGAAGCAGAGCTGCACGTGCTGGAGGGAAGCTTTGCGCCGCGCGCGGATTTTTCGTTCGCGGTGAAAGCCTACCGGGAGCTAACGCACGAAGTTTCAGGCGAATACGCGAGTGTCGCGCGGAAGTTTATGGCGGACATCGCGCCGCTAAACGATGCGGGCAAGCTCGCGGCGGTGGTCTTCCAGTTCCCGCCGTCGTTTAGGCCGGGAGCGGAGACCGCGAAATACCTGGGCGCGCTGGCGGAAGCGTTCGCGGACTGGCCCAAGGCGTTTGAGTTTCGCAATTCGGCGTGGTTTACCGAGCAGGTCGCGGAAGAGCTGGGCCGCTACCGCGTGCCGCTTTGCTGGGTGGACGCACCGAAGTCTTCGCACCTGCCGCGCTATTTCTTCCCGCTCACGGGCGATTTCGCGTACGCGCGCTTTCACGGGCGCAGCGAAGAGCACTGGTGGGCCAGGGCGGATACGCCGGACGAGGAAGCCAAGCGGGCGCGTTACCACTACAAGTATGCGAGCGAGGAGCTGGAAGAGCTGGCCAAGGCTATCGGCGAAACCGGCGCGCCAAAGGCGTTTTTGCTGTTCAACAACCACGTGGAGACCCACGCCGTCCGCAATGCCCGCGACCTGCAGGAGATACTGGACCGGTTGTTTGGGGAGTGATAGTCTCTACACTGGACGGGGTGCGACCTTAAGCCGCTTGTCGTAGTCTAACTGACACAGGATTGATGGAAACAACAGATACTCACGCGACCAATAGGACGTTCGCGCTGGGGTTCAATCTCCGCAGCACCTTTCTCATATTCATGCTGATAATCATCATTTGCGGCGGAGCAGCTATTGGGCTTTATGCGGGGGCTTCGGTCGAACTCCGGCAGTTCAAAAACGACATACAGATCCACTCTTACTGGGCAGGGAGCTTTGCGAGTATGCCAGGCGTAAGGTAGTATGCTCTCGCGATGCTCGAAGCCGACAAGGCGGAGCTCGCACGAGCGGAGCTGGTCGCAGCCATCTGCTGGCTACCCTTTGCGATGACGTGCTTCATCGCTCTGGTGCCGCTAATCCGGCGCCGTTATACTCAGCGCGAGTTTCTCGTCATCAAGTACACGTTCTACGCTTCGCTGTTCTACCTCTTACGCATGCTCTCCTATCCCACTTAGCCCTACCGCTTAAATCCCGCGGCGATGACTTCGGGCGAGACGTTGGCCTCGTACTTTTTGAAGTTGTCCTCGAACAGACCGCGCAGGTCGCTGGCCTTAGCGTCGTAAGCGTCCTTGTCCTCCCAGGTGTTGCGCGGGAAGAGCAGGTTCGCGTCGGCGCCGGGGCACTCGGTGGGCACGCTCAATCCGAAGGCGGGGTCTTCTTCGAATTTCACGCCGTCAAGCTCGCCGTCAACCGCCGCGTTGAGCAGGCTGCGCGTCAGGTGGATCGGCATGCGCTCGCCCACGCCGTAAGGGCCGCCGCTCCAGCCGGTGTTTACGAGCCAGAAGTTGCTTTGGTGCCTGGCGGCGCGCTCCATCAGCATATCGGCGTAAACGCCGGGATGCCGGGGCAGGAACGGCAGGCCGAAGCAGGCGCTGAAGGTCGCCTGCGGCTCGTTTATCCCGCGTTCGGTTCCCGCTAGCTTGGCGGTATAGCCGCTTATGAACTGATACGCCGCCTGCGCCGGACTCAGCCGCGAAAGCGGCGGCAGCAGGCCGAATGCGTCCGCTGTGAGAAACACGACGTTTTGGGGATGACCCCCGCGCGCGGATATCTCCACGTTGTCAATATACTCCAGAGGATACGTTCCGCGGGTGTTCTCCGTAATTGAGCCGTCAAAGTAATCGGGATTGCGCTGGTCGTCCACCACCACGTTTTCCAGCACCGAGCCGAAGCGCAGTGCGTTGTAAATCTGCGGTTCGGTCTCCAGCGAGATGCGAATGAGCTTGGCGTAGCAGCCGCCCTCGAAGTTGAAGATGCCGTCGGGACCCCAGCCGTGCTCGTCGTCGCCGATGAGCCGGCGGTTGGGGTCGGCGGAAAGGCTGGTTTTGCCGGTGCCCGACAGGCCGAAGAACAGCGCCGTGTCGCCCTTCTTGCCCACGTTGGCCGAGCAGTGCATCGGCAGCACGCCCCGCTCCGGCATCAAGAAGTTGAGGGCGGTGAAGATGCCTTTCTTAATCTCGCCGCAATAGCCGCTGCCGGCGATGAGGATCATGTTCTTGGTGAAGCTCAGGATCACGCCCGCCTGTAGGCCGGTGCCGTCCTT
>JAOZQG010000006.1 GCA_029932365.1 bacterium
CTTTTTCGGCTACACTCACGACTCCATCCTGAAGAGCGAAGAGCCCATTCACGCGCATCAGGGCGCGGGGCGGTAAAATAGTAAGGGCTTGCGTCGTGAAATGGCTTGAAGACAGGCGGCTTATGTTTCTGCCGTGGCTGCTGGTGCTGGCATACGCAGCCTACGCCGTCGCGGGCGATTACGGCCAGTTCCAGCAGGATAAAACGCAGCAGGAGCAGGCTTTGCGCGAAGTGCGTGACGTGCTCGCAAAAACCACCGACGCGTGGGTGGAGCAGACGATAGAGATTACCGAGCAGTACCGCGAAGACGAGGAGCGCCCGGGCATCCGCCGGTCACTGGACAGGCTGAACGAGGAGAATGCTGAAGCCTGGGCGGAGCTGAAGAGTCTCTCCCGCGTGCAGTTTTTCCCCGAAACGCTCGACTATTTGTATTCGCTGGCCACAAGGCTCGAGCGCTTCTCCGAAATCGCCGACGGCATATTCGCCGCCAAGACCGAGCTGATAGACACCGAAGCACGGCTGGAAGAAGCCCCGCGGCGGATTCAGTACTACGCCGACCGCAAGCGCTACTTCTGGTCGCAACTGGACATCATCAACTACTACCTGACCCAGGAAGCGCTGGCCCAGTCTGAAGGGGCGCTTTACGAGCTGCAGATACGAAAGGAGAGCGCACAGGCCAAGGTCGAGCGCTGGCAGGAATCGTTTGATCAGGAGCGTCTACTCGCCACCGACGATCTGCAGTCAATCGAAGACGCGCTCCAGCGCGAGGCCAACGCAGAATATCTGGGATACCTGCAGGCGCGGTTGCGCAGCTTCACCTCCCGTAGGTCCTAGCTGGCATCCCGCGCGCTCAATCAAGTTGGTTCGCCCGGAAGCATAATCGGCGGCGGCCCGGCATCGCTGGATCCTTCCAGCGGCTCAACCGGCGGCTCATCCCCCGTGTCCTCTGCGGCCTTCTCCGGCTCCGGTAGCGAGGTGGCGTCCAGCGCAAGCTCGCGCATAAGCGAGTAATTGCCCGCGCCCGTTTCGTAATCCTCGATAACTAAGAGCTTCCCGCCCTTGGTGTCCGTGTCCATAAATCTGATTCGCCGCGCGATGTCGTTTTGCCAAAGGACGCGTACCTTCGAGCCGTCCAGCGCCGCGGCGCAGACCGAATGCACGCGATTGACGCCGACAAGAGCGTAGCTGCTGTAGAAAAATACCGGCTCCCCGGGATGGCAGATTACATCCAGGTGCGGCGATACGTCAGGCAGTACAACTTGCAGGCTGTGGTTTGCCAGGTTGAAAAGCTCCAGCGTCAGCTTCCCCCGCGTATGGGGCACCGACGCTTCCTCGTCGGCACCTTCCTCCGACGGAGTGAAGCGGCTCAGAAGCACCTTGTCGTCGTCCACGAATTCAACCACCGGAGCCCACCGCTCTTCTTCCAGCGTTACGTAGTAGGGGCAGGAATATACGAGTCTTAGCTCCGCCGCAGATTGCTCCGGCGTTCCCTGGTAAAGCGCGAAGTACGATTTCTCATAGTCGCTGGCGTCGTAGTTGCGCACCACGTCCAGCGCGAGCGTCAGGTCGGGCGAGAGCAGCGGCGAGTAGTCAAACTCGTATATGTCCTTCGCCGCCGCTTCATCGCAAAGCGTCCAGCGGGTGGTCAGCCCCCGCATGTAATAGCCGCGGAACGGGGTGATGCCGCTGGTATGCGCCAGCACCAGTTTCCCGTCTTTGGCTATCCGCTCAACCATCGCGCCCTCAACCGGCACAACCGTATCCTCACCGTCCGCATCCAGCCGGTGGAGCACAACTTCCACGTCTCGCGTGGCTTCGCGCCCCATTATCACCTCGTCTTCGGCTTCCTCGCCTTCTATCGGCTGCACTTCTTCCAGCGCGTGATAGTAAGTATCGCCCCCCGGCGCTTTTAGGAAATTGAGCACCTTCTTCCCGCCCTTTAGCTGAAAGACCTGCGACGCATCCTGCGCGTCAACCAGGTAAAGCGTTCCCGCCCGGTCTTCCAGCCGAACCGCGTCGTAAGTCGTCACCAGCGCCAGCACCCGGTCGGTTCCGGCGAAGTAGGCCGCCTGCTTCAGCATCCGCCCCCTGGGGCTGTAGAAAAGCTCGCTGCTTCTCACGTAAAGCGATTCGTCGAGAAACGCTACCGGCGAGTACTCCTGCACTGCTGGCTCCGTTGCCGCCGGCGGCCGGGGAGCGCTTTCGGGCACCAGCGGCGCTTTTTCTTCCGCCGGCTGCGGAACGCACGATGCCAGAAACGCCGCAGCCACCAGCAGGCTCGCAATCCGCGCGCTCAACCGACCAGCTCCCTGACCTTTTCCAGAAGCTGAGGCAGAATCTCGCCGCTTTTGCCGTGCAGCGCGAAGTCCGCCGTGTAGCTCAGCTCCGTCGGCTCCAGGTTAATCTCCACGACTTTCCCGCCGGCGCGGCTCGTGATGTAGGGCAGCCCCGCTGCGGGATACACCTGCGCCGAAGTGCCCACCACCAGCATCAGGTCCGCCGCGCCGCTTACGTTGAAGCTTTCCTCGATGACAGTCGGGTCAAGCTGCTCCCCGAACCACACAACGTGCGGGCGCAAAATGCTGTCGCACCAGGGGCAGGGCGGCGGATATTCGGGAAGCGGCGTGTCGGGAATATGTTTCAGCTCGGCGCAGCATCCCTTCAGGCACCGGGCGTACCATAAATTGCCGTGCAGCTCCAGTATGGTCTTGCTGCCCGCGAGCTCGTGCAGGCCGTCGATGTTTTGCGTAATCAGCGAATACGACGCGCCGCGCCCGGTGACCATCCGCTCCCACTGCGCCAGTGCATGATGCCCCGGATTGGGCTCGACTTCGGCGAGCTGCCCCCGCCGCCAGTCGTACCACTCCCAGACCTTTTTCGGGTCGGCGAGGAATCCCTGCAACGTCGCCAGCTTCATCACGTCCTCGTCCTTCCAGAACCCGTGCTTGCCGCGAAACGTGGGGACTCCGCTTTCCGCCGACACTCCGGCGCCGGTCAGCACCGCGGCGCGCTCGGCCTTAGCCATAAGCTCCGCCACCCGCATGATGGTCTCCGGTGCGATCACTGCATCTCCCCCAGAAGCTCTCTTCCGTGCACCCGCACTCTACCGTCCGGCTGCAACACGACGCGCCCGTCGGCGAACCAGTTGATGACCTCGGGGTAAAGCTCGCGCTCGGCTGCGCGCACCCGCTCGCCCAGCGTCTCCACCGTGTCGCCGTCCAGCACCGGCACGGCGCGCTGGGCGATTATCGGACCCCGGTCGTATTCCTCGTCCACGAAATGCACCGTGCAGCCGGTGACCTTGCAGCCCGCCTTCAGCACCGCCTCGTGCACGTGGTCTCCGTACATCCCCTTGCCACCGAAGCAGGGCAGCAGCGCCGGATGGATATTGATTATCTTTCCGTGGTAGTGCGGCGGGAAGACGTATAGGCTCATAAACCCGCCGAAGGCGATAAGCTCCGGCGCGAACGGCTCCACGCCCCGCGTCACCACTTCGGAAAATTCTTCCGGCGTGTCGTATTTTTTGCGAGGCACGACGATTGTCGGGATGCCCGCGTCCTCGGCGATCTGCACGCCCCTGACCTTGCTGCGCGAGGAGACGACGCAGGCGATTTTAGCGCGGCAGCTTTCGTCGGCGACGCGGTCGATTAAGTTTTTGAGCGTGCTCCCCCCGCCGGAAATAAATACCGCCAGCTTAACTACCCTTTCCCCCACGCACCGATTATATCATTGGATTCGCACGCTGCGGTGCGCAGCAGGAACAAAGACAACCGAAACGAATCCTTGCTCCGCAGAAGGTCGCGCGCCAGTGGTTATAATAGGCGCGTGAGTGTACTGGGGCTGGATCTGGGTGAAAAGCGCGTCGGTGTGGCCATCGCCGAGCCGCCGGGGTACGTCGCGGTGCCGCTGACGACGCTGGAAGCGACCCCCTGGGGGAACTTCGTTAACGAGCTTTCGGCAATCGTCGCCGAACGCGGCGTGAAAACCATCGTGGTGGGCCTGCCGCTGCACGACGACGGGCGCGAAGGTGAGGCCGCGAGAATGGTGCGCCGCATGGCCGAAAAGATTGTGCTGCGGCTGAAGCTGAGGGTGGTCTTCCAGGACGAGCGGCATACCACCGGCGAAGCGGAGCGCACCCTCATCGCCACGGGCAAAAGGTCGCGCGAGCGCAAAACAAAGCGGGACGTGCTAGCCGCCGTATTCATTCTGGAAACGTATCTGCGGCGCGTGGGGGAGGGCGCGTGAGCGGCGGCGCGCTGCAGTTTCGGCCTGACGTTAAATTCGTGCGCGCCAGCGAAATTACGCCCGAGCTTCTGGCCGGCGAGGGCATACGCGGGCTGATACTCGATCTGGACAACACGCTTACGCGCTGGGAAGAGAGTAAAGCCGCGCCGTTCGCCCCGCAGTGGGTAAAGTCGCTTAGGGACGCGGGGATACGCATGGTCATCCTCAGCAACGGGCTGCGCGATAAGCAGGATACGGTTTCGCGTGCGCTCGAACTGCCGCTGGTGCGCGCGCTGCTGCCCAAGCCGTTCGCCGCGGGATTCGTCAAGGCGCTGGAGGTGCTGGAGCTTCCGCGCGAGGAAGTGGCGATGGTGGGCGATATCGTGATGACCGATATCTGGGGAGCGAACCGGCTGGGCATCCGCACGATGCTCGTGGACCCGCTTTCGCCGCGCGATTTTCCCGGCACGAAGCTCTGGCGCGCGCTGGAAGTGATATTCAGGCTGCGCCGACCCAGCGGGAGGAAACGGTCGCGGTGAACCAAGCGCCCCGCCCGTATCTGACGCGCTTTTCCCAGTTCGCGTGGCTGGCGTCGTTTTGGTTTGTGGTTCATTTCATCTGGGCGACACTTCTGCCAGTGGTCATCCCGGCGGTCGTCCGGGGCTTCGCCGAAAGGGGCATCATTCCTCTGGAGGAGCTGGGCACGCGCCTGGGACTGGTGCTGGCGCTGGGCGCGGTGGTCTCCGCGGTTTTGCAGCTTACTATAGGCTTCATCAGCGACTCCAGCGAAAGCCGGTATGGCCGGCGCAAGCCCTACATCATCATCGGCGCGCTGGCGACGACGGTGGCGATTATCTATCTCATCGAGGCGCCGGGCTACTGGCACCTGGTGCTGGCGTATATGCTGGTGCAGGTGTTTTTGAATACCGCGAGCGTGCCCTACCAGAGCATGATGCCCGACCTGATACCGGAGCGCTACCACGGCCGGGGCGCGGCGATGATGGGCATATTCGACCTGACGGGGAAGCTGAGCGGGCTGGTCGTGGCGGCGCTGGCCATCAGCGGGGTAGGCCTGGGCGCGGTTCAGGTCGCCGGCGAAAGCCCTTCGTTTGCGCTGCTGGGCGTCGTGTACTGCGTGCTGCTGCTGGGGCTGACGTTCGTCGTGTTCATAAAATCGCCCAGCTACCCGGTCATCCACGCCGCGGGATTTTTGCGCCTGCGTTTCGGCGCAGAGACGGTGCGCAACATCAGAGGGCTTCTGCGGGAGTACGCGCGCTTCGAGTTTGGGCGCAATCCCGAATTCGTGAAGCTGGCCTTCTCGCGCATGGCCATACTGCTGGGCTACTACACTTTCATCCCGCTGGTGTATTACTTCTGCGAGGCGAACCTGGGGCTTACGGCGGAGGACCGCTGGATGGCGGCGGTGCTGCTGGCGTCCATCATTCTGGGCGCGGTGGCGGGCAACCTCGCAGGCGGATACGTAAGCGACCGCATCGGCAAGCGGCGGATGATATTTGCCGGGATGGCGGTGACGATTTTGTTTATGTTCCCCGTTATCTTCGCCACGGACATCATGCACGCGATTTACTACGGAGCCGGGCTGGGTCTGGGCTGGGGCGCCTTTATCGCCGCGGACTGGGCGTTCGCCTTTACGCTCATCCCAAAGGAACGCAGCGCGCGCTATATGGGCGTGTGGGATATGACCGCGCTGGCACCGCAGATGGTCGCGCCGCTGGTCGCCGGGGTGGCGCGGGACCACCTGATAGCTGCGGGAATAGCGGTTGAACCGACGGCGTACCAGATAATCTTCACCTTCTCTATCTTATACTTCGTCGTCGGACTGGTCATACTGGGATTTGTGCGCGAGCGCAGGCCGGTGATGGGCAGGGATTCGCTATGAAAGCATCAAGACTGATTCCGCTGGTGGTTCTGGTGTTCGTGGCGGGACTCCTGCTCGTGCTCTATCTGCCCCGAACCGTGCGTTACTTCTCGTTCAGGGGAGCGCTGAACGATATGGTGCGGCTGGTGAAGGAGGGTGACCCGGTCGCCGCGGCGAAGTACGTAGAGGACGTGGATTACGAGGATTTAATTGAGTTGATCGAAACTCGCGTGCCGCCGGACTACCACCAGGACATGGTGGCGCTCAACGTAACTTCGGCCACATGGGACGGCGAGTGCTACAACGTGCGCCTGGTGGCACGTTTTCAGGGACAGCGCTACAACGGTATCGGTCAGGCGAAGATGAAATGGCATCGCACAGATCAGGGCTGGCGCTTCAACCTGCGAGACACAATGGTGGCCGAGGGCTATCCCCAGGGCTCGTTCGTCAGCCTGGAGCACTACCTCGGCAGCTCGGAACTCTTCCGGCACTAATACTGAGCAGTTAGGCGCCCCGTGCCTAGCGCACCTTTACCCGGATCATCCAGTTGGTCTTTTCCTGCAGGACCGAGAGCGGCCAATCCCAGAACGCGCCGACGGTGCCGTAGTAGTTGGGGTAGCCGCCGCCGCTGGTGTCGAAGCCGAGGTAAAGCGACGCTTCGGGCCGCGATACCGGCTCGAGGAGTATGTAGAAGTCGCCCGGCAGGTCCGTGTCGGGGAAATCCACATTTGACCAGTGGGGAATTTCCGTGAGGATACTGTATTCGCACTGCGCCGAGGTAATCACGCGCAGATCGTGGTCCAGCAAAAACACGCGGAACGTGGGCTTTCCGGTAAACCAGTCTCCCTCGACCCTTCCGTAGACGAAAACATCCTCCAGCGTTTTGTATCCCTGGTTCTTGAAGCCGACCATCGCTCCGCCGCGCTGGAACGTGAAGAATCCGTCTGCGGTGCCGTCGTCGTAGTGCAGATAGTTGATGCCCGAGATTTCGGTGGCGTCGATGAAGACCAGGGGCTCAAGCTTGTTACGCACGGTTATGCGTATCATCCAGTCGAACTTGCCCTCCACCGGCGTGAAGCCCGAACTGGGATTGCCCTGGTAACTGCGGAAAAACCGGGATTTCTCCGTGTACCCTATCTCCACGCCGAATTCTTCGCGGGCATAGGGATAGACCACAACAGATATCGGCTCGTCAATCTTCACGCTGGGAAGCTCGACGTAGACCCAGCCTTCTTCGCTGGCGTACTGCGAATACGGGATGAGCTTCTGGGCCAGCACTTTGCCCTCGGCGTCAGTGATTGCGACGTTGGTGTAGGATTTCGCCGGGTCAGAGCCACCGCCGTAACGCCGGCCGAATATAGAAACACCCATAAGGTATGTTGCGTCCCAGTCCTTGACCCCCGCGAAGTCCACCTTCGCGGCTTCTACGTAAAGCCGCTCAAAGTCGGTCACCTCACCTGAGTCATAGCTGAGGACGCGCTCCTGGTATTCATCCGCCCGCACAGGTGATGCGAGCGCCAGCAGGGACGCTATCAGGCACGCGAGCGCTAAAGAAGTATTCTTCATTGCCTCCTCCCTAACGTCTAAGATTATAGCTGAGGCCAGGCTCTGGGGCAAGGAATTAATCAACGAGCAAAGACTTAATTAGCTCGTAGTCGCTTAGCTTGTCCAGGTCCACCGCAATTTCCGGGTGGGGGAAAGGGACGATGCGCAGATGCGCGTTGAAGCGCTGCGAGAAGTCGCGCTCAATGTCGGGGACTGAAACAGTGCCCGTGAGGACACGCATGATAGTGCCGGAGCTGAAAAGAGACGCCAGGGCCAGGGGATTCTTGCGGCTGCGGTACACCTTTTCCAGCAGTTTGCGGTTATCGCGCAACAGACGCGGTTTCAGCAAAAACGCGTTGCCGCCGGTGAAAGTTCCCTGTTTGGTGCGCACGTAGGTCCGCTTGGTGGCGGGAAACCGCCGCTGGACTATATCCTTTTCCACAATCGGCCAGTAGCCGTCGGCTCCAAGTTCTCGTGCCCGCGCCACCATATCCGCCAGATGCTGCGCTGTAACTAAAGGCACATCTACGTTGAGCAGCAGCATTCTTTCGTCGAAGAACTCTTCGCCCAATTCTCCCGCGAACACTTCAAGCCCGTCCACAATCGCGTCCAGCAGGCCGCCGGCACAGAGGTAGTGCGAGGCTTTGGGGGCGTAGCGGGAAACGATTTCGGCGCCGCTCTCTTCCCTTCCGAGATTCACCACTGTGCGCGCGTCAACGAATGCGCCGAATACCGCGGATAATACGCGCTCAAGCAGAGGCCTGCCGTTGAACTCGATAAGGCAGCGCTTGTGCGTCCCCGCCGCCGCGGCCAGGTCCGGAGGGACACCCCCACCCGCGAGCAGCAGGACGTTTAGCTTCTCAGAATTCACGAAGTGCACCCGCAATACTGAGGTCATTGCGCCGCAAATCCAGCGGCTGCCCTACGACAGCGGCGTCTCTGGAATCGCTCCTGATTATCCGGACAACGGGATTCAGCAAGTCCTCGGGATGCAGGCGCGTCACCAGAGCCAGCCGTTCGTCGGCGAGCTTTACCGCCGACCCCACCGGGTAGATGCCCAGCTCTTTTAGGAATAGCCCCGTCGTGCTGGAATAGAAGTTATTGGATACACGGGCCAGAATCCGTATCGCGGCGCTTCGCGGTGCAAGCCGGGGCAGGCGCGGTTTGCTCAGCGTGAGCAGCGCAAATTTGCTGGCCAGAGCAAGCAACTGCGAGTGCTGCGGGATTGAATCGTAGGAAAGACCGTAGGGGAAGCCTTCACCGTCGGCGTGCTCGTTTTGTAAAAACACCATTTCCAGGACGGATTCCTCGACTCCCTCCGCGCGGCGCAGCTTGTGATAGAGGTTCTTGTATTCATCGGGGAGCTTTTCCAGCGCCGATTCGGCAATCTCGCCCGCACGCGCGAGCTGCGATACCACGCTCGCCAAACCCAGGTTGTAACAAGCGATTCCCTTGATGAATTCGCCCTGACGCTTGCGCTTTTCTCCGTCGGGCGCTGCAACCTTCAGGAAAACGATTACGGTGCGGACCGTATGAGCCGGGATCAGGTCCGCCGCATCGCCTAAGTCCTCCAAGCTCACGTAAGAGTTGCTGTCCAGGTTAAGTCCGTTCAGGACGAATTGAGCCAGCTCGCCTAGCGTTTCGTTGCTCACGGTCTCCCCGGCGGAAATCCGGGCCTGGGCGTGCTTGAGCCGCTTGCTCACTTCTGAAGCCAGGACCGGCGACATCACGGGCACCAGGCCGGCATCGCTGCGCAATTGCTCTTTGTGGCGGGAAAACCACTCCTCTTCTTCCGTGGGCGTTTCCACCGGAAGCGACCGGTCGGGCTCCAGCGCACGGGCGTAAGCGTAAGCGTGAAGGTGCAGCGTCTGGGCGGGCCGCAGTCGAGCGGACACCTCCGGCAACAGCTCGCCGGCGCACTCCTTATCCAGCGCCGCGATAGCGTCGCTGAGCTTGGCGTCGGGCACGTTCGCCAGCGGCTCCAGGATTTCGTAGTCGTCCGTCGGCTCGGTCACTTCGGTTCCTGCGGTTTCGTCAACGATTACTATCTCGCCGACTCCATGGTCTCTCAGGTGGCTTATGTGTTCTTCCGTGAGCTCGCTGAACGCCGTCAGGAAGGTGTCCTTGCCGACTTTCACGTCCAGCGCCAGGCGCTGGCCAGCTTTAGCCTGTTCAACGGTGATTAATCGGGTTCTAGCCATGCAGACAGTAATCTTACCCAAAGCGGTGAGCGATGTCTATGCCATAAGTCCTACAATCTAAGGGTAAAAACCCGTCCCCAAAAGCGCCGTTGTCCTATAATCACCGCGTGGATCTGCTGTCGCGCATCGACCATACGCTGCTTAAGATAGACGCCGGCACGAGCCGCGAGAGTTTTTTTGCGGGCGCGCGGCTGACGCTGGAAAACGGCCTGCGCTCTTTTGTGGTGCCACCTAATCTCGTCTCCTCATTAGCAAGGGAATTCGCCGACCTGCGCGTGGTGACGGTTGTAAGTTACCCGCTGGGATGTGACGCTACAGCGATAAAGGCCACGTCCATACGGCGCGCGGCCGAAGACGGCGCGCGCGAGGTGGACATCGTGCTCAATCTGGTTTCACTGGTCGCCGGCACAGGCGAGTACATGGAGGAAGCGGTTGAGCTCTGTGATGCCGCGAGCGACGCGGGGATTGCAGCTAAGCTGATTATCGAAACGCCGATACTCGGCGAAAAGCGCATCCGCGAGATCTGTGCGGCACTCATGCCTTTAGAATTTCTGGCGCTGAAGACAAGCACGGGCTACGGGCGGGAGCCCGCCAGCGCTGAGGATGTGAGGACTCTGCGCGAATGCCTGGGAGATTCGCATCAAGTGAAAGCTTCGGGCGGTATCGGCAGCCTGAAGCAGGCGCGGGAGTTCGTGGAAGCGGGCGCGGACATACTGGGCACCAGCCGCACCACAACGATAATCAGCGAGCTTCAGGCCGGATGGTACTAACTAAGCTTAATGCAGGAAGCTACGGTAGGGAACGAACACAAGACACAGCTTCAGCGCGTTGGCGCGGGCGATGACCTCGTGGTCCCGGATGCTTCCCCCGGGTGCTGCCAGCACGTCCACCCCGGCCTTGCTGGCGAGCTCCACGGAGTCGGCGAAGGGGAAGAAGCCGTCGGATACCAGCACGGAGCCGGACACGCGCTTGCCCGCTTTTTCTATGGCGATTCTCGCAGCATCCACGCGGTTGGGCTGGCCGGTTCCGGCACCCACCATCATCAAATCCTTGAACAGCGCCACGGAGTTGCTCTTCAAGAAGCGAATTACTTTCATCCCGAACGCCAGATCGGGCTTGTACTGCGGGCGCAAGGGCGTGTCGCTCACTACCTCAATATCGCCGGGCCGCATAAGCTGCAGGTTTTCCTCCTGAACTAAAAAACCAAACGGCGTGCGTAAAAACTGGAGCGGGGTCTCGGTCTTTTTTTCGTTGGCGGCGACGACCCTTTTGCGCTCCGCTTCCAGCGCACGGGCGCCGGTTTCTAGCAGCCGCAACTTCTTTTTCGCCGCGAGCAGGCGCGTCGCTTCCCGGCTGAACTTGGGCGCCACCACCACTTCAAGGAAGGTCTTGGCGATCTCCCTGGCTTCGGCCTCCCCCACTTCAAAGCTGACTCCCAGGATGCCACCGTAAGCCGATATGGGATCGCCTTCCTTAGCGCGCTGGATGGCGCGCACCGGGTCGTCGTCGCAGGCTGCCCCGCAGGGGTTGACGTGCTTGACCACGCAGGCGGCGCAGGGCTTGTCGTAGGGCATGCGGCAGAAACGGAAGACCGCGCCGGCGTCCAGGAAATTGTTGTAGCTCATCTCCTTGCCCTGCAGCACCTTGAAGGGCACGGTGACGCCCTCCGAGGGCGTGTAGAGCGCCGCGCGCTGGTGGGGATTTTCCCCATAGCGCAGATTGCGCGTACGGGTAAAGGTGAGCTTGAGCCGCCCCTCCAGTTCCAGCGCGGGCTTTTTCAGGCCGGCTTTGCGCCGCTTTTCCCGCTCCAGCGCTGCGGTGAAGTAGTCCTCAATCGCTTCGTCGTACTCGCGGCAGTAGACCAGCGCCTTTTTTGCGTACTTCAGGCGCAGCTCGTAAGGGATATCCCCTTCGCAGTCGCGGTATTCCTGGATGAAAGGCTTGTAGTCTTCGGGATCGACCAGGACGATAACGTGCGGGAAGTTTTTGGCCGCGGCACGCACCAGCGTCACCCCGCCGATGTCGATTAGCTCCTGGGCGGTCTCCATGCGCGTGCGCTTGCGCACCTTCTCCTTGAAGGGATAGAAGTTGACCGCCACTAAATCTATCGGCGCAATTCCCAGCTTGTCCAGCTTGCGCCGATGGCGCTTTTTGCCCCGGTCGGCCAAAATTCCTGCGTAGAGCTGGTAGTGCAGCGTTTTCACCCGGCCGCCCAGCATCTCCTTGCCCCCGGTGAGTTTCTCGATGGGCTTGGCGGGGACCTTTTTGGCTTTTAGCTCTGCAAGCGTGCCGCCCGAGGAGTAGATGTTTGCGCCTTCCTCGGCGAGGAATCTCCCCAGGGTGCTGGCCCAGCTTTTGTTGAATACGCTGATTACGGCGGTCTCGATCTTACCCATAGGCTGCTCCCGGCCTTGTTGACCATTGAGTCGCGGCCGCTTTATACCAAATATCGGATGCGGTGTCTATGGCGTGGCGGGGCTTCAGGCGGCTAAATTGTATATCGGGCGCGAAAATGCGCTGTGCGCGGCAGCCTAATCGCTCAGCGGACGCAAAACTTCATTGAGCGTTTCCAGATAGGCGGCGAAAGCGGCGTGGCCGGCGTCGGTGATATGCACATAAGTTGCGGCGTCGGCCAGCGCGGCGCGCTTCTCCACCGTCACAAAGCCCGCCCTTTGCAGCGCGCGCAGGTGCGAGGCCAGATTGCCCTGTGTAAGTTTAAGCGCATCGCGCAGATAAGTGAAGCGCAGCGAGGGGCCTTCGGCGACCAGCTGCACCATTATCGCCAGCCGCACCGGCTCGTGAATTCGCTTGTCCAGCGTCTGAGGCGACATATTTGGCACCACTCTGTTTGTATTACAAACAGTATAGCGCAAATGGGTTGCGTGCGCAAGTTATCCCTAAGCGGGCGATGAAATAGCGCGGTTAAGTATGCATTTGTGTGCACTGCATACAATAGGGTTTTCCCGGCAGAAGACACACTTCGCTATTCTGCTATAGCCAAAGATGTGGAGTCATAAACGACCGCCCATTGTCGCACAGGGTTAAATCGCTTCCCAGCTCGTGATAGGCGAGCCAACCAAGCAGCAAGCCCCGCCGCCACCGCATTAGCTTTGGCGAAGCCCCAGTTTAGAGCCCATATTTGGCGACGATGTCGTCTTTGGATTTTCCCAGGATGTCGTATTTGGCGCCGATCTTGGTGAAAGCCTCAAGGGCCTTGTCAAGGTGCTCCTTTTCGTGCGCGGCGGAGATCTGAGTGCGGATACGAGCCTGGCCCTTCGCCACTACGGGGAAGAAAAAGCCGATGACGTAGACGCCCTCGTCAAACAGGTCGCGCGCCATATCCTGCGCCAGCTTGGCGTTATAGAGCATAATGGGCACAATCGGCGTCTGGCTCTCCTTGAGGTCGAAGCCGGCGCTCTCAAGGCCTGCGCGCCAGTACTTGGTGCTCTCCTCCAGCTTGTCGCGTCGCTCGGTGGTCGCAGTGATTATGTCCATAACTTTATTCGCCGCCGCTACTACAACCGGCGCGACCGTGTTGGAGAACAGGTAAGGCCGAGCGCGCTGGCGGCACATCTCGACAAGCTCCGCGCGTCCGCTAACGCAGCCTCCCGATGCACCGCCGAGTGCTTTGCCGAGAGTGGTGGTTATCGCATCGATGCGCCCCAGAACACCGCAGTGCTCGTGCGTGCCCTTCCCTTGTTTCCCGATAAAGCCGGTGGCGTGAGAATCGTCCACCATAACCATCGCGTCGTACTTGTCGGCTAAATCGCATATCACGTCGAGCTTGGCCATATCGCCGTCCATGGAGAAGACACCGTCGGTGATAATCATCCTGTAGCGGGCATCCTGATGCTCCTGGAGCTTTTTCTCCAGGTGCTCCATGTTGGAGTGTTTGAACGTGTCGTGCTTAGCCGGACACAGGCGCATGCCATCAACTACCGACGCATGCACCAGCCGGTCGGCAATCATCACGTCCTCGGCCGTCAGTATCGCCTCAAACATCCCGGCGTTGGCGTCCATGCAGGACGCAAAGAGCACGGTGTCCTCCGTCTCAAGGAACGCGGTCAGCTTTTCTTCCAGCTCGCGGTGTATGTCCTGCGTGCCGCAAATGAAGCGCACGGAAGACATACCATAGCCGCGCATATCCAGCCCCTCATGCGCAGCTTTAATCACCTCGGGATGGCTGGAAAGCCCGAGATAGTTGTTGGCGCAGAAATTAAGCACGTCTCTCGGCTTACTTCCAGCAGGAAACTCGACTTTAATTTCAACACCCTGCTCGGAATGGATGTAACGCTCCTCCTTGAACAGCCCGTCGTTTCGAATACCATCTATCAGCCCCTTATAGGCAGATCTTACCTTTTCTGAATAAGCCATGATTATCCTCCTGGCAAAATGAATTGTGAATGGTTGTTATAGTGCTAGAAAAGCTCCGGGCACCTGTCGCCCTGCAGGCTATTCCGCATCAGGATTGAACTCGTGAACCAAATCGATTATCTTGCGCACCGTATCGAAAGCCTCGGGAGCAGCCTTCTCGTCAGGGATACTGATGCCGTACTTGTTCTCCAGGAACGTCTTCAGTGACACCATCGAGAAGGAATCGACTATCCCGCTCGATATCAGCGGCGTATCGAGACCCACTTCGTCGTCTTCTTCCAGATATTCATCCTTGATGTACTCAATGATGAGGTCCTGCATCGCCATAATTTTTTCTCCTTTTATTCGTCTTCAAGAGTCGATATGTCGCCTATGGGCTCTCCCCTGTCCATCGCGCGGAGCACGCGCCGCATTATCTTGCCGCTTCGAGTCTTGGGCAGCTTGTCCATAAACTCGATGTATTGCGGCATAGCCAGAGGAGACAGCCTCTTCCGGACAAAGTTCATTATACTCAATTCAAGGTCTTTGGTTGGCTCAAAACCGGACTTTAGCGCCACGTAGGCCTTGACCACTTCCATATTTACCTTGTCGGGAGTGCCGATGGCGGCTGATTCAGCCACAGCTTCGTGCTCCAGCAGGGCGGACTCAACCTCGAACGGCGCGACGAGGTGGCCGCCGGTGTTGATGACATCGTCGTCACGCCCCTCAAACCAGTAGTAACCATCTTCGTCAATGCGCGCGCGGTCGCCGGTTATGTACCATCCGTTCTTGAATTTGCTCTCGTATATCGTGCGGTTTCCCCAATACTCCCGGAACATCGAGGCCCACGGTGGCTTGAGTGCCAGCTTGCCCGGCTTGTTGGGTTCGGTGATGGGCTCGAACCGGTCGTCGAGCACTGCGGCAGTCGTCCCGGGGAAAGGCTTGCCCATTGAGCCGGGCCGCACTTCCATCCCCGGGTAGTTTGTGATCATTATCGCTCCGGTCTCGGTTTGCCACCACGTATCGTGGAACGGCAGCCCGTACACTTTCTCCGACCAGATCACCGCCTCCGGGTTGAGGGGTTCACCCACGCTGCAAAGATGGCGCAGCGATGACAGATCGTACTGCTTGACGATTTCCTCTCCCTCACGCATCAGCAGCCGGATTGCAGTGGGCGCGGAGTACCAGACTGACACCCGGTGCTTTTCTATGGCGGAGTACCAGCGGGCAGGAATGAAACCGACCTCCAGGACGAGCTGCGTCGCCCCCAGGCTCCAGGGGCCGATGACGCCGTATGAGATGCCGGTTACCCAGCCGGGATCCGCAGTACACCAGTAAACGTCATCCGGCTTAAGGTCCATTACCCATTTGGTCGTGATGTACTGCGATAATATGGAGCCGTGTACGTGCAGCGCGCCCTTCGGCTGACCGGTAGTGCCGGACGTGTAGTGCAGGAGTGAGGGCGTCTCCTCGGTGGCAGGAAAAACAGGGAAGACCTCTACCGGCGGCGCATCCTCCACTGAATACGCCATTTCGTCTCCCTTGAGTTTGCTCTCGTCATCAGCATCCACAACAATGACGCGCTTGAGCGCGGGCAGGCCCGGCCTTGCTTTGCGCAGTTTGCGCGCGAGACGAGGGCTTGTGATGCAGGCGACCGCGTCACAATTAGCCAGACGCACCTGTAGCGCCTCTTCTCCAAACGCGGAGAACATAGGGACGGCAATAGCACCAAGCTTCAGGATGCCCAGAAGAGAAAAGTACAACGAGGGAACACGGTCCAGGTATATGGCAACACGCTCACCATCCTTGACGCCAAGTTCCTGGAGGAGTTTCGCAAAAGCATTGCTGTACAGGCGCATCTGGTCAAACGTGTACTTGCGCTCCTCCCCCTGAGTGCTTTCCCAGATGAGCGCGGTCTTGCCGCCCAGACCTTGTTCGCAGATACGGTCGGTGCAGCACCACCCTATATTACGGGGCGCTCCGTCTTCGAATCCCAACTCCTGTGAAACAGCATCCCACGTGAAGTTCTTCACCCGTTCTTCATACGAGCCAATGTTAGTACCCGACTTGTCCGTGTTCATACAGCCGTTCCTTATGATTTCACAGGGTTCTCTTTGGCTTGAGCGCCGTTACAATTCGCGCTGCCGTCCCGTTTTAACGCAGTTAAACATCTCCCTTATACAGCTCGCCCTTCTCATGGCGCTCCTTCAGGCGTTTAAGCATATCCTCGGTCATCTTCGCCAGGTCGTAGGCCGGCTGCCAGCCCCACTCTTCCCGGGCGGCGCTGTCGTCAAGGCTGCTGGGCCAGCTGTCCGCAATGTCCTGGCGGAAGTCGGGCTCGTAGGTGACCTCGAAGTCGGGGACATGTTTCTTAATCTCGGCAGCCAGCTCACCCGCGGTGAAGCTCATCGCGCCCACGTTGAAGTCGCCGTGATGCTTGAGGGATTCGAACGGCGCCGCCATCAGGTCCATCGTGGCTTTGATGCAATCGGGCATATACATCATAGGCAGCGCAGTGTCCTCTCTCACAAAGCAGGTGTATCGCCCTTCCTCGATCGCCTTGTAGTAAATCTCCACGGCGTAATCCGTGGTGCCCCCGCCGGGCAGCGTCTCCGCTGAGATGATTCCCGGATAGCGCAGGCCGCGCGCGTCAACGTTGAATCTTCGGACATAGTAATCGCAGAGCAGCTCGCCGGCAACTTTGGTGACACCATACATGGTAGTGGGCTTCAGCACGGTTTCCTGAGGCGTGTTGTCGCGCGGGGTTTCCGGCCCGAACACGGCGATACTGGAGGGGCAGAGCACCTGAACCAGGTCGTGCTCGCGCGCCGCTTCCAGCGTGTTGATAAGGCCGGTCACGTTCACGTCCCAGCATCGCTGCGGGTTCTTCTCGCCCTTGGCGGAAAGTATCGCCGCCATATTGACAATGGTGTCGATGCTGAACTCCTTGATGGTTTCGTTCAGCCTTTTCCGGTCCACCACATCGCACCAGGTGAAGGGCCCCGAATCGCGCAGCTCGGGCGAAGGTTTGGTCTTTCGCCCCGCCGCAACCACGTTGTCCGCGCCATACTTCTCGCGCAGCGCGAGCGTGAGTTCACTGCCAATCTGGCCCACCGCGCCGACTACAAGTATGCGCTTGATTTCCCGCATGCCTACCTCCGGGTGGGGAGTATTCAGATTAACCGATCATGGTGCCAGGATTTATATCACACGCTATCGACCGGCTCCATTCCCGCGCACCAAGTTACACAAGGCTATGACCTTTGTCAAGTGAAATGGTTAACAGTTCAGCATACTGGTCGTCACCGCTACGCTCATTGCACGAATGGACCTAACCTGCCGTATATCAGGGACGACCGAACCAATGCGTCAAGCTGCCCGCGTTCTTGAGGTCACCGCGCTAACACCCCGGGTCACGAATCGTAACGCTCTAAAGGCACCGGTCAGGCAGCAATCGCGCCTGAGCGAGTGACTTTGTAGCGGAGTCGCCTATCACGTGGCTGCTCGCTGACGGCGAACGACTCGCCGTCAGGATTCTAATCCTTGTCCGGGCGTCGCCCGCCTGACTTTCAGCTCCACGCTCGTCGTTCTACCTACCCTGACGGATACGCTTTCAGGCGAGATGATATCCAGTTTGACACCGTTTACGTTCCGGACCTCAAAACCGTACGTCCCGGCTTCTACACCTTCGAAAATCGTAACACCCCGTTCGTTCACGTTCTGCGAATACTTCGCCTTGCCGCTTTCGTCGATCAGGCTCACGCTCACGTAGCCGTAAGTCCCGCCAGCTTCGTTATAAACTTCTACCTTGATCACGCTCTTAATGTTGGCTCGGAGTTGCGCGCAGCCCACCACCGTCAGCAGCAACAGTGCGGCAACTGACAGGATCACAGAAATTCTCATGGAAAAGCCTCCCAAAAACCAGGATTACTCTATCAAAACATTGCCGCTACCGGAAACAACCTCGCCCAACCTGAGCAGCTTAATTTCGTTTTCATTCAACGAAAGCGCGGCTTCAGCCTGCTCGGGAGCGGCAATCAGTATGCATCCAATGCCCATATTGAACGTATTCCACATTTCCCGGTCGTCCACTCCCCCTGCTTCGGCGATGCGCTGAAACACAGGATACACGGGAATCGCCGAGCGGGTAATCCGCACGTCCAGACCAGAAGGCAGCATCCTGGCGGCGTTGCCCGGGAGGCCGCCGCCGCTGATATGAGCCACCGCCTTAATTTCAATTTCTGCCTTCAGCAGTATCTGCAGATGCCGGTAGTAGATGGTAGTAGGTTTCAGCAATTCTTCGGCCAGCGAACAACCCAGACGGTCGTCGCGCTTCAGCCAGTCGCGCTCCGGCAGCGACTCAAACGCCTTGCGCACCAGCGAGTAACCGTTGGAATGCACCCCGTTTGAGGAAAACCCGAGCACGATATCACCTGCCACAACGCTTCCGCCGTCGATCCGGCGGCGAGAATCCACGACGCCCACGGCGAAACCTACGAGGTCATATTCGCCTTCACCGTAAACGTCCCCCATCTCGGCCAGCTCACCGCCGAGCAAAGAGCAGCCGCACTCCAGGCACCCGTCGCGCATGCCCGAAACGAGCCGCTGGACAATTTTCGGGTCCAGCCTGTTGCATGCGATGTAGTCAAGAAAGAACAGGGGTGCCGCGCCCGTCGTGATAACATCATTTACGCTGACCGCTACAAGGTCCCGACCTACGTTCTCCCAGGCGTCGAAGCGCGCCGCGAGCTTCACTTTAGTGCCCACGCCGTCAGTCGAGGCCACCAGCACCGGGTCGTCGCACTGCTCGAAATCCGCTTTGTAAGCACCTCCGAACGCGCCTATTGCTGAGAGTACACGCGAGGTATGGGTCGCTTCTGCAAGCGGCTTGATAAGCTTGATTGCAGCGTCCTGCGCGGCTATCGATACGCCAGCCTGCTCGTAGGTCAGGCTGCGCTTCTTCAACGGTTCATCTCGTTCCATAAGGCACGGCCCCACGGGGCTGTCATCAATTATATATTATACAGGTATGCCTTGATTGGAATTAGAAGCTTGTGTAGTAAAACCTCTGGAGCCACTCAGCAAGCCTATCCAGACCGCCCAGGGCAAAGGTCCCAACTATAATCGCCGCTATGATAACCGCTAAGAAGCCGCCCAGAAGCGACCACGAGTCCTCCGAGCGGCGAAAAGCCTCAAAGCTGCGCCATTCAAACCTCCTCCAGCGCCCACGCCGTAACCACCGTCCGAGAATAAAAATGTAAGCCAGGACAAGCCAGCCTGCACCGATATAGATATAGCCGGCTATGACCGAAGGCTCCGAGCTGGACATCGGC
The DNA here is from genome assembly GCA_029932365.1 of bacterium. GTDB lineage: Bacteria > 4484-113 > 4484-113 > 4484-113 > 4484-113 > JAGGTK01. Next base: position 19,535 of record JAOZQG010000006.1, read on the forward strand.
AAAGACCCGGCCAGGTCCCAGGGGCGGTTCAGGAGCAAAAGCCCCACGTGGAAAAACGCTGTAGCCAAGACCGGCGGGCAGAAAAGACACACGCACACCGCCACACCGAATGCTCCTGCCGGAAGCCCTAGCTGTGCCAGCGGTATCAGGCCGAGCGTCAAAGGCAGCAAATACGGCCACGAAACGGGGCTCGCCATATACAACCCGCAAACCGGCCCAAAGGACTGCTCGCGCAGGAAATCCTCGTTATCTCTTGATAGCGGAATGCCCCGGCCGACGAGCCTCTTTGCTCCGCTTCGAGCATCCGTGTCCTCGGGGAAAGGCGCAGCACGGTCGGCAGATTCCCCGGGCCGACCCGCGTCGGCGCCCAGGCCGGTTTTGCTGTCCCGGAATGCCTTCTTCGCGCCTGCTCTCACATCATCTTGGGAAGTACGGCTACCGGACGTCCTGCTACGTTTTTCCTCCAGGCGTTTTAACCTGTCTCCGAGAAAATCGCCGGGCGCGCGTGCACGACCGGCACGGTCACCGGTCCCACCTTTCACCGGTCGTTTCTCTTCGTCCACCGGACTGTCACCTCGCAACTATCTCAAACGCCAGAAGTGCGCAAGCACAATCAGCGGAAAAACCGGCGAACACAGAGCCAGCAGCAACATCCCCAGGCAGCCGGTCTTCGCCTTGGGTGTTTTCTTGGTTTCCACTAACTCTTCGGTTCTAGCTTTATACTCCTTAGCCTTTTTAGTTGCCTGCTTGGCGGCGTCCCACGGCTGCGGAGCACCGGTGTCCTTGCGCTTGTACTGCTTACGCTCGAAATGAGCGCCTTCCCCCGGCTTGAGCGGGCGCCCGCTGAATTTGGAAGCTTCATCGGCCCGATCCTGTTCCGTTTTGGTGGATTTCTTGATAACGCTTTCGTCAGGCGCGCGAATCGGCTTTCGTCGTTTAGAAGTACCCCCCGAGTTTCGACGTTCTTCCATCTCCGACCTCCGAAACCCACTTGCTGGATTCGCTATTAGTATAGCACTGCCAAGGACAGCTTGAGAAGTCTGTTGGCAGAGCTCTTTCCGTATGGTAAACTGAATGTGATGGCAAGGGAGGCTGTTGAAAAGCTCTGCCGGCGCCTGGCCGAGGAACGGGCGCGCACTCTGCGCACTATCGGGCAGGCGATAGAAGAGGACGACTTGCTAAAACCTTCCGGCACCGAGGACCTCAGCGTCCTGGACATCCTGGAGCGCATTGCCGCTTCGGATAGCGAGCTGACTGCGGGCGTTGTCCCGCTGAAAGGCGTCTCGCCGGTGGGCCCGTTTCTGCACCCGCTGTACTTCATTCGCGTGGCCTCGGAGGGGCGCGGCAGGCTCCTAACCGAGCTTTCACAAATGACGGACGACGACCTGGACCGCCCCTACCGAGATACAGGCATGACCGTGCGCGAGGTCGTTGAAGAGCTAATCGACGATGAGTGCGAGCATTTGCGCCCGGCGCTTGAACGCTACATCGAATCAAAGGGCAACTAGGCGGGAGTTCTCCCTAGAGCTTTCTCCTATCATCCTGCATTCATACGCTTGCGCACGGGGACGTTTACTCCGCAGCCGCCCGCTCAAAAGCGTTACAGCGCAGCCTTACGCGAGGTTCTTGATTACAAAGCCACCGAAGGCGTCATCGTCGCGTTCAAGCTCCAGTTTGCGCGCGCCGGCCGTGGCGTAGGTCATCCCCGGCATCTCAAAGACGCTTCCGCACATCGCCACAATCCAGCCGGGTCCGCCCGCGTAACGAACCTTTGTTACCGTTATCGGCCTTCCGGTCGGGTCGCCTCGGTATTTCGCATCGTCGGTGATTGAATACTGCGTTTTGCTCATGCACACGTTGAGCATCGGTTCGTGCAGAGCTTCAATGGACGCCATAGCAGAGTCGACGCCGCGACCGTACCGCACTTCTCCGGCGCGGTAGATTTCGCGCGCGATGGTCTCAATTATGCCCTTGAGATTCATCGTGCGCGGGTAAAGCAGGCGGAAATCCCTGGCGGTCTTTTCGTGGGTCATGCTAATGGTGTCAAGAACGGTTGCGGCCAGCTCTTCGGTTCCCTTAGGGCCGTCCGCATAGCCTGAATGAACCTCGCAGGGCACGCCGATTTCGTCGCGCACGTACCCGACTATCGCATCCAGTTCGGCCTCGGTGTTGAAGCTGAAGCGGTTCACCGCAACGACAACCGGTATGTTGTACTTGCGCAGGTTCTCCACGTGTATGCGCAGATTCCACATACCAGCCAGGCAGCCTTTAACGCTCTCGGGGAAGCGGAAAAGCCGCTGCTCCCGCTTGGTCTTGCCGACAGGCTCCATCCCCCCCTGGTATTTCAGGTCGCGCGTCGAGCAGACGATGACGGCGCAGGATGGGTGCCGCCCGGTGGTCCGGCAGACGATATCGAGGAACTTCTGCGCGCCAAGGTCGGCTGCGAAGCCGCCTTCGGTGACCACGTAATCGCAGGCCTTCACCGCCGTCTCCAGCGCCACCACCGACGAGTTACCGTGCGCGATATTGGCGAACGGGCCGGTGTGTATGAAGACGCCGTTGCCGGCCAGCGTCTGCACCAGGTTGGGATTGAACGCGTGCAGCAGGATGGAAAGCAGCGCGCCGACGGCATCAATCTTCTGCGCAGTAATTAGCTCGCCCCGCTGGTATTCACCCACGACGATGCGGCCCAGCCGGCGGCGCAGGTCGTCCATGCTGGTCGCCAGGCCCAGCGTGGCCATCACTTCGCTGGCGGCGGTAATCACATAGCGCGATTTCAGCCGCAGACTCTCGTCAACGTACTTGCCGGATGCCGACAGGTGTATCTGGCGAACACTGCGGTCAACCATATCCACCGCGCGCGGCCACCAGACCTTCTTCAGATTCACCTTGTGCCTGTTTTTTCCCTCATAGGCGTAAGCCATAAGCATGGCGAACAGCAGATTGTGCGCTGCGCCGACTGCGTGAATGTCGCCGGTAAAGTGCATGTTGATGTCTTCCATGGGGATGACCTGCGAGTAGCCGCCTCCGGCGGCGCCGCCCTTCATCCCCAGCACGGGGCCCATTGAGGGCTCGCGCAGCACGGCGGTGGCCTTCTGTTTGGGACTGCCCTTGCGCCCCAGGACGCGGTTCATCGCGTCGGTCAGCGCTATGGTGGTCAGCGTCTTGCCGCTGCCCCTGGGCGTGGGAGTCATCGCCGTGGTGATGATGATGTGGCCGTCGGCGCGGCGTTTGAGATGACGCTGCACCTGGGTACCGTCAATCTTGGCGATGCGGTTGCCGTAAGAGTAGAATTCCTCCGGGTCGGTGGGTAAGCCCATATCACCCGCCACCTGTTCAATGGAACGGGCGTTGGCCAGCGCATCGGCTGCTATCAAGTAGCTCGGGGGCGTGGGATGCTTGATTCTGATCACGGGCAAACTCCTCGCCTGTGGTATTGTCGGCGGTCTTCATTATAGAATATAGCCGCTTTACCTGAAACAACGGACGGGAGGATACTATGAACAACACGCATCATCCGGGTCCGCCCGGGACAAGCGAGCTTCTGGCGCGGCAGTTCCAGTTCGCCCGCGATTCGACCATTACGCTGCTGCATGAGTTCGACGAGGAAACCGCGCGCTGGCGTCCCACGCCGCATAACAACAACGCGCTGTGGCTGGCGGGACACTTGCTCATCTCCAATGACGAGATGAGGGAAGCCCTGGGATTCCCCAAGCGGGACCAGGGACCTCAGGTAGACCCAGACTTCAACATCGGCGGCTTCTTCCACGAAGACAGGGACTACCCGTCCTTCGCTGAGTTCTCTAACGCGCTCATTGCGGAAAGGGACAATCTTATTGCAGCCATCAAAGGAATGTCCGCGGAAGACCTGGCCAGACCGACAGAGGGGCCGCTGGCGGAGCTCTGCCCCACGCTCACCGACCTGGTTTCGCTGATAATCGCGCACGAGAACATCCACAACGGGCAGATGTATTTCCTGCGTCGGGGACTGGGCAAAGAACCACTGATAAAATGAGTAGTGGACGCAAAGCAGCGGGAAAAATCGCGCTTCTTCGACCGCGTGGCTAGGGAATGGGCGACGCACGGCTATAGCATTGACGAGCTTCGTCGCGTGACGAGGCTTATCCGGCGCAGCAAAATCCAGCGCGGGATGCGCATCCTGGAGCCCGGCTGCGGGCCGGGCCTGATAACGCCGCTGATTGCGCAATGCGTGGGCCCCGGCGGGTATATCCTGGCGCTGGATATCAGCCCGGCTATGGTGGAGCAATGCGAAAAGCGGACGTCGGACTTCCCGCAGGTGCGAGTGGAGCACGGCGCGATTGAGGATTTTACCGCGCACGAGGGCGAGTTCGACTGCGTGTTCTGCTTCAACTCGTTTCCCCACTTCACCGACCGCGAAAAGGCGTTGCATGTGGCCGCACGTTGCCTTAGGCCCGGCGGAAGTTTCGTAATCGCACACAGCAATTCGCGCAAGCGGATAAACGAAATCCACATGCGGGTCGGCGACGCGGTAATGCACGATGCGCTGCCTAAGCCTCGCGAGCTGCAAAGGCTTGCCGAAGCGCACGGTCTGCTCGTCACCGAAACCTGCGACGACGACGACAGCTTCCTTTTCTCCGCCGAGAAGCGATAGGTAATCCGCGCACGATGTTATAATCACCACGCCGGGAAGTGAACACAGGGGCGCATTTCCCCCACTAAGCTTTCAAGGGCTTTTACAGATGAACAGGCACATCATCCTTCTGACACTGGCGATGTGCGGACTGGCGATTGCCGCGCTACTTGCGGCCTGCCAGAGCGTCGGTCCCACAGGAAAAGCGGTCAAACGCACCGAGCCGGAAAAGACCGCCGAAGAGCTGCGCGAAGCCGAGCACGGCCCCTCCGAGCAGCGCGCAATGGTAACGCGCTTCGGCAAGGAAGTGGTTTTCCGCCACTGCAAGGTCGTGTTCCCCACGGGCGCCTTCAGCGACGAAACCTACGTCACCATCAGCTTCCCCGAGGACGCGCCGGAGGGCTTCGTCGCCGAATCCGCTTACAGCGTTATGCCCGATACGATGCCGCTGGGCAAGCCGGCGATGCTGTCTTTGCACTACTTCGACGACGATCTGAAAGAAGGCGAGGACGAAAACGACATCCAGCTCGTCCGCCTGGTTGAAGGCATCTGGATGCCGGTCGGAGATTTCACGCTGGACGTGTACAACAACATCGCAACGACCAGCGTCAAGCGGCTGGGAGTATTCGCGCTTATGGTCGTGCCCCGGCGCACTCCGCTGATCAATGACCCGCCGGTCGCGCGAATTACTTACGAAATAGCGCTGCCCGGCGAGGAGAAGGAAGAACCGGCCGCTGAGGAAGAACCGGCAGCAGAAGAACACCCGATAACGAAAGATGAAATACTGGAAGAAACTGAAGCGGAAACTCCGGTCCGTGAGCCCGGCGTAGAAACCTCGGAGCCGATGGAACCGGAGAAAGAAACGCCGCCCGAAGCTTCTACAGGCGTTCCGGCGGTATCCGAGCCGGTGCCCATCGGCGCGGAAGAAGAAGTGCCGCCGGACGAGGATGGCGCGACTGAGAAAGGAGCGCCTGAACGCGCCGAACCAACCGATGAGCTTGAGGACAAGGAAGTCGTCGAGCCGAAAGACACTGAAGAAAGGCGCCGCCAGAGCTTCCTGGTGGAGACGCCGAAGGAACCAGCCAAACCGGAGCCAACCATCGGCGCAACCGTGGAGTTTTCGGGCGCCGATTCTTCCGATCCCGACGGCAGGATACTGCGCTACATCTGGGACCTTAATGCCGACGGTGTGGCCGACTACGTTTCTGGCAGCCCCGAGGTCGCTCACGTTTACGAAGTATATGGGTCGCTGCTGGCCATTCTCCAGGTGGAGGACGACGCGCAACCCGCCGGAAGAGATGTGGCCTTCGCCACCTTTGAAATTCAGCGTGATCCGCTGGCTCCCAAGCTGCCCTTCAAGGTGAACTCGGTGGCCTTCCCTGCGGAAGTAAACAGCGGCGGCAAGGTAGTATTCGGCGCAGCCGCCACCGGGGGCGAACCCCCGTATGCTTTTGGCTGGACTTTCAGCGACGGCACCACCGCCGACGAACAGGCGGTCATCCTCGTGCCAGGCAAAGCGGGAGAGCTTACGGGCAATCTAACCGTAACCGATTCGTCGGGCAGAGCCGTCCAGAGAACGGTCTCGGCGACCGTCGTGCAGCCTTCGCGCGAGCCGGCAGAAAAGCCCGAAGTGAAGGTGCAGCCCAACCGGGTCTATCTCGACGTTCCCGGAAAGGTGCAGTTTGAAGCCACGGTGAGCGGCGGCCGCGAGCCGGTGACGCTGCTGGTGGACCCGGGCTTCGGTGAACCGTTGAGTACGAAAGACAAGGCCTTTACGCTGAGCTTCGCCAACGCCGGATACTATGTCGTCACCATTACCGCAACCGACCGCACGGGCCGAGGGGCAAAGACTTTCGTGCCCGTCGCAGTAACGCCGGGTGAAGTCGGCGTCTCGGGGGTCGACACCGGCACCGGCAGGCTCTCGTTCGCCTTTGAATACCAAAAAGACGGTTGGACCGTAAGCTTCAAAGCCGCGGGCGCAGGCAAAAAGGCCAAACTGCACTGGGAGTTCGGTGACGGAACCGCGAGCGACGAGCGCAATCCAGGCAAAACCTACGCGCGCGCAGACGAATACCGGGTGCGCCTTACCGTAGACGACGGATTCGAACGCCGCTTTGTAGAGCGGACGGTGCCCGTTGGCGGAGGCGAACTGGCAGCGGCGATTGACACTCCATCTACGGTGCGCGGCATGGTTCCGCTCAGCCTTACTCCGCAGGCCGTCGTCACAGGCGGCGAGTTCCCGTTGTTCTATCACTGGAAGCTGGGCGAGCTTTTCAGCGAAGAAGAGTACCCCGAATTGGTGCTGACGAAGCCTGGCACTTACAAACTGCAGCTCACGGTCGGCGACGCCAGCGGCGACACCTACGACACATACCCGGTAACAATTAAAGCGAGCAAAACTCCCAAGAAATTCCGGTATCCGGTTGCGTACTTCGTCGAAACCGACGATGGTGACATAGAAGTAAAGCTCTCCGAATACGACGGGAGCGGCGAATGCACCTTCACCCTGGGCCCGGAGAATCCCACCGGCGTCGCGCTGGCGCCCCAGGGCACCGCAATCGCCCTGCTCGCGGACAAGGGCTTTGTCGTATACGACCTGGCCGGCGGCCGCGAGATATTTAGCTTCACACCCAGCCGGGGTAGCATCAACGAAGTGCTACTCACCAGCGCGCAGGAGCTTTTCGCGTTCAACATTGAAGGCGACAAGGGCGTACGGGGCTACATCCGCAGCGAGGCTTCGGGCATCCTCCCGCTCAGCGACCGCATCGAACGTGTGGTTGACATAACGCCGGACGGCTCGGCGGTTCTCCTCGCGTCGGATAAGGGCGTCCGGATGTGTAAGGTGGACGTATTCACTGGAGGCCTTAGCGACAGCGTCGAGCTTTTCGGCGAGGCGACAGAAGGAGTGCTTACTTCCGACGCCCGCAGCGCATTCCTTCTGGGGCTGGACGGCGACGTGTACCAGGTGGAGACCGAAACGGGCGAGCAATGGCGGCTGACCCACGACGGGACGGCGAAACACTCCCTTCAGATAAGCGACGACGGTAAAACTATCGCGTATTCGCTGGAGGGAGGCGACATCATCGCTATTCAGCCAAGAGGGGAAGCACCCGGTATGCCGGTAAACCTGACCGCGCTCAACGGCTTCGCCAGCCGCAATTGGAAGCTCTCGCCCGACGGACGGCTTATCCTCGCCTATGGTTCGCGGGACAACACCAGCGGCCTGTATATGCTCAACCTAGCGGTTGATGTGCAGTCGGCCGGTACCGACGAACTCGCACCCAGCTTCTACGCCGAGAGCACTCCGACCTTCACCATGAGCGGGCACAAAGATCGCTTCGACGTGCTGCTCACTCAGAAGAAGCCCGCTCCGGAGGAAGAAGAGACAGCACTCTGAGCCCGTAACGGTACTTGGACTCGGTTGAGGGCGTCAGGGAGTAACGCTCCTTGATGAAATCCTTCACCTCAACGAGCTTTTCCATCCCGATGCCGTGGTCCTCTATCTCCAGGTAGTTTACGCTGTGAATCTTACCCGAATCGGACGGATCGCGGAACTTCACGTTATCATACGCGACGTTGAGGTTTTCGCTCTCGGTGCCCAGGTCGAACTCCTTGCTGGTCTCCTCGGAAACCAGTTGGAAGAACGCGGGCTCGTTTACGAGAAACCTGGTCAGACCGCTGAAGAATCTCACGACCTGGTCAAACTCGCGAACGCCCACCTTGAGCTTCAGTTCTTCGCGGATCAGTATATCCGGGTGCTTCTCTAGGGGGAATTTGAAAGTCAGACGGGTACCCTCGCCCGCGTAAATATTGTCCAGCTTGCGCCGCAAGCGGAACGAAAGGTTGTTCCGCAGCAGGTAATAGCTTTTGGTATCCACGTAGATGTCGCGCACCTGCGTCATACCGTTGCTCAGCAACGGCAGGTGGAAACGGTCCGAGATTGTCTCCACCGCTTCGCTCACGTCAAAATTGGCGTCGGGAAATTCTACTTCAATCTCCTTCATAGTCGGCTCCTGTTTGGGTTGGGTATTCTACACCATAATAGTGCCAGTCAATTGTTAGCGGATGATGAGGAAACCGAAAATTTCCTCGGGTATTTTCAGTAAACGCGGCACGCCATAATCGGGTAAAATAGCGAGGAGAGACGAACAAGGTTCGTTGATATTCGTCTGAGTAGGTGATAGACTGAAATCTGGTAACATACCAGGAGCGGCTTAGCTATGCGCAAACTGCATTTATTTCATGCGATTGCCTTGTTGATCATCTTCGCTGCGGCTGTGGCGTGCACCAGCAGCAGCACCACAACGCGAACCAATCCCAGCTACGACCAGGACTACAGCAGGTCGACCCGGTCGCGTCAGAGCAGCCAGGCATCATCCCAGGAGGGCTTTCCGGAAGAGACCTACCGGCCGCCGATAACCCTGATGATGTTGTCAATGATGACCGGAGAGGTGATTGAAGGTGAATCCTATGCGGTTATCGCGGTGGTGGATAATCCTGAGAACCGTGACCTGACGTACAGGTGGTCGGTGGAAGACGGCAAGCTAGGAGAGCTTCCCGAAAGCATGCGGGCCGATGTGCTCGGTTTTGAAGAACAGCTGCGCAGCAACAAGGGCATCTCCGGCCGAGCTCCTACAGGTGAAGCCGTTGCGGGAGAAGATACTCCCGCGCCTGGCGCGGAAGGCATGGTAGGAGCTCCGACAGGGGAATCGGCCGCAGCGAAACCCGCTGGCCCACGCTCTGGGGTAGAAGAAGCCGAGGCCAAGCCCGCTCCCAGGCCAAAAACTCCCATCGAGTCTGAACCTTCCGCGGAAGAAGAAGCCAAGGCTGAAGCTCAACCCGTAGCCACCGAAAGCACTGAAGACGAGGAAGCGGAGCAGCCGGCCGAAGAAAGCGAAGAGGAAGCACCTGCACAAGCTGCGCCCGCCGAAGAAGAGCCGGAGAAGGGCAAGTCGCAGCTGGTGGCGATGAATTTCGTCCGCTACGCCGCGCTCGGTGCCGAAGAAAACGAAGGTGACGAAAACGAGCCGGCGGAAGAACAATGGCCTGAGCCGCAGCCCAAAGACGCTGACCAGGGCGCCGCTGCGGAAGAGCTGCCCGAGCAGGTGGAGGAGACGGACAACGACGATGCCACCAAAGATACTGATGAAGAAACCGCCGAGGAACAGCTCTCTGCGGAGGAACTGGCTGCGCGTGAAGCGATGGCCAACCAAGAAGAAGCTGAAGGCATGGTTCGGGAAGTCGGCGAATCTGCCGAGGAATTTGAAGGCTTCAAACCAACGGTGGGCGAAGGCCGGCTGGTCGAGCCTGAAGTGGAAGAGGAAGAAGGCAAAGAAGACGAATCGCTACTCGACGCTGCGCCGTCGCTGGTCACAATCGAAACCGACAAGCCCTATGCGCTGTGGACTCCGCCGGGAATCGGCTCGTACACCATACGCTGTATCGTGCTCGACGACAAAGGCAACGAGCTGACGCCCGAGCGCTCGTTTCCGGTAACCGTAACCAAGCCTGAGCCCAAGACGGAACTGGTTTGGAACACCTCCCAGAAGCTTTACGAAGACGACTATCTGGTCGTAGAAGTGCGCGTGAAAAACGTGCCCAGCTTCAGCAAGGGGCTGTTTACCATCAAGTTTGACCCCACCATTCTGTCGTTCCGCCTGGTGGAAACGGGCGATTTCTTCCCCAAGGATTACCGCACTTCATTGTTCTACGCCCAGCCGCCAAACTACCCGGGCAAGGTCACTGTCGCCGTCTCGGCAGACGAAGTTGGCCTGCCCAAGGGCGATGGCGTTGTCGCTCGCACCATTTTCAAGGTCAAGGAGACGATAAACGATCCCAGCCAACTTAGCATCTCCGAAGTGATGAGCGAAGAATCGCGCTATATACTGGACGCCGAGGGAGTCAACGTGCTACCGCTGGTTACCGAACATCCCGTTTATGCTACCGAATGGACTGAACCGCCCGAACGTCCGCAGCGAACGCGCACCGAGACAGCGAGCCGGGGCGGCGTGCCCTCCGCGCCCGAGCCACCCAGCCCGGCGCAGAGCTCCGGCGGCGCCGGCGGCAAAGGTGGAACGGTCCCCGCGTCGGGCGAAGGCACGCAAAGCGAAATAGCTTCGCAAGGCGGTATTGCCAGGCTCAAGGGAGGAGAATCCCCAAGCGAGGGGACAGGTGATTCCGTGGGAACAGTCCAGGCTCCGGAAGGAAGTGAATCGGGACTTATGTCAGTAGAGGAAAGAATCGCAGCACTGGAGGAGGAGCGGAGCCGCGTTGAGGCCAACGAAAACATCCCGGAGGAAGACCGGCAACGGATTCTGGCTGATCTCGACCGAAGGCTACAGGAACTGCGAGAGGGCGGCACAGAGTAACGGGTACCACCCGAGTAATCGGGTATCGGATGGCGCTGACGTCTCGCATCAGCTCACCCCTTCGGGTTAGTGGGAAGAAGCCGGACGGAAATAGAAAAGGCGCCGGGGAATTACCGCGGCGCAGGTCACTGCCTGCTTAGGGCTGCTACCTTCCGGTCCTGACCCGGTTCGCAGCGCAACCTCGCACAGGTTCCCCGGCTTAAACCTATTGTAGCAGACGAGCGTATTTGCGCATTCCCTGGGCTTGCACCATCTCAGCAGGATTTCGTTGCCACTTATCACTTCCTTGCCCTACAATATGAACGATGCTGCTTCCCGACGAAACCGTGGTCATACTCGGCTCGGGCCAGATAGGTCGGGCGCTGTACGACGAGTGCTCGCAGAAAGAGAGCGCCGGTTGCACTATGCTGGGGCACGAAGAGGCTGACGTTACGGACCTTGAAACACTGCGCGAGCGCCTGGCAGAACTAAAGCCTACGCTTATCTTCCATACCGCGGCGTTCACCAAAGTAAACGAGTGCGAGCGCAACCCCGGGCTGGCATTCGCGGTAAACGCCCGGGGAACGGGGAATGTGATTGAAGTCGCCCGGAACCTGGATGCGCGCGTCGTCTACTTCTCCACTGATTACGTATTCCCGGGAAAGCTCGTAGGCGAGTACTGCGAAGATGACCCTCCCCAGCCGCTGAATGTCTATGGCCAAAGCAAGCTTATGGGCGAGCAAATCACAGCCGAATACGAGGGAAGCATCATAATCCGAACCGCCGAGGTCTTCGCGGCGACCGGCCGCAACTTCCCGCTGGCGATACTCGCCAAATATGGCGAGGGTCAAAAGGTCCATGTCGTGAACGACGAATATGCCACGCCGACCTATGCACCCCATTTTGCGTCGGCGGTTAAAGAGCTAATAGCTGTGGCGGAGCATCGCCTCTATCATTTGCGGGGCCCGGAGGAGCTGACATACTACGAGTTTGCGCGCCGCATCTTCGCCGCAGCCGGGCTGCCGGTTAGCGCTATCGCGGCCACGGCTACCCACAGGCTGGTGCTACCGGTAAAGCGTCCGGCGCGGGCGGTGCTTTCTGTGAAGCGCTACTTGAGCCACGAGTTGCCTTTGTTGCCTTCGCTGGATGAAGCGATAAGCGACTTCGTGCGCCTGCGCCATTCGCGGTTGGATCGGTAACAGGCGCGCACCGCAGTATGGGGCGAATGTACGGCGAAATTTCGCCCTGATTGAATCTTAACTTGCGCTCGGGTTGATGCGCGGCCGCGCTTAGCCGCATCCTCCCGCTGTATCTGCAACCCAAACTAAAGCTTTCCGCGTCCCGGTTCTCTTGAGCCCTGTCAGTTCATAAACGATACGTAGAGATTATCGTCCATCACCAGCGAGAAGACCGGTCTGCGACTTTCGCCAACGTCTCTCATCTCCATTGAAAGGTACCTGCCGGCACCGCCCAAAGCGGGCTGCACGCTGTAAATGTAGTAGTTGCCGGGATGCAGGAGGTTCTCGATGGCCAGACGGCCTGCGTTCAACGTCTGATTGTAGGTCGAAGCGAATATCATCAAACTGGACATAACGATGTCGGTGTAATAGCCCGTGTCGTGCGCGGTCTGAGCATCCACCGGGCTGAATGTCCATCCGGGAATTCCGTCCTCAACATCTCTGCGGGCCACCCAGAACGAGGAGTCCTCTTCACGGCGGAAGGCTATACGCGGTAGCCAGACGGGGCTTCCCTCATACTCAGTTTCCCAGATGCATAAGCTGACGTTGGTCACCAAGTCGGAGTCGCCCGCACGGAGTCCCAGTCGCCAGTCCGCCTCTGCGTTGCGCAGTATCCAGGAAAGCCGACCGCTGGGGTCATCGGGGTCGCCGTAGGCGATAGTGGCCATCTCGTGCGCCGGCTCACCCTCCAAGGAGAAATAACCGTACGCCAGAGAGGGCCTGGCGCCGTCCTGGTCGGGACCGCCGCCCGCTGAAATGCCGCCCAGCACTTCAATCTGCCATCCCCCGCTGTTCCAGGCGAACCGGAGCACATCATCATCCTCCTCGCTGGCAGCGCTCCACGAAAGATAGGCGACTGAGGGTGTATCCGTAGAATCAAATGCCAGCGACGGATTGACGAAAACAATGCTCTCCCCGCCATCGTCCACCAGGTCCGGCGCGGCCCAGTCACCTGGGGAGTTGCGTTTCACGTGCTCAACTGTCGTATAAGGCGTGAGAGGGCTTTCATCGTACTCGTGTGTGTTGTTAATAAACGCGATGTGCGGCACGTCCGCGCTGTCAAACATAAGTGACGGCATTTTCCCCCGCGACTCGTCGGGCAGGCCACCGCAGACTGTCTCCGTTACCCAGTCACCGGCTTCGTTGGTGGCGTAACGCAGCTCGTGTACGAATTGCCCTGACGATACCTCGTTCGCAACCGTGTATGCGATGCCGACTGAGTTGTCGCTTGCCACGTCTACACTCGTGTATTGAACGGGCAGCGCGTCATCATCCAGAAGCTCGTAATCGTAAGTAATACCCGGACGAGGAATCGCCGTGTAATATACCGAATTGTAGTCTTCGTTGGGGCCTCCTTCCAGTTCCGGCCAGTTATCCAGCGCCCGCACGGTGAAGCTGTAAACCGTATTGTTCATCAGGCCTTCCACTCGGTAGTAAAGGTCGCCGGTAACCGCCGTTCGGCCGTCAAGGATGGCTTGCGCATAATCGGAGATGCCCTGGTCGCCCGGCTCCCAGTAGACCCGGTAGCTTACCGGCGGCGACTGCGCGTCGGTGGCGGAATTCCAGGATGTGTCAGCGTAACCGTTGCCGCCGGAAGCGAACTGAATGCCTGTTGTGGTGTCCCATTCGGGTGGCCGGTTATCCAGCCCCACACCGGGAATTGCGGTCAACGTTTCGGCATTCTTATCTTCGTTGCCGGTGGCGTCTTTGGCGCGGACTACGAAGGCGTACTCCTGGCCGTCGGTTAGACCATTGATATAGGTGGGCGGGAAGTGGGTGTCAACTTCAACGGAGCCGGTAGCGGCCGAGAAATCGACCGCGTCACCCTCCTGATAGTAAATGGTATATACAACCGGCGGGCTGTCCTCATCGCTCGCGGCTCCAAACTCCACGCGCACGGAATCTTCCCCAGGCATCGCATTTGTCACTCCTGTCGTATCGTCCCACGTTGGCGGGGAAACATCACCCATATCGGGTCCGGGCGTGACTTGGAGGGTATTCGTGTTCGCATCCTCATTGGGGCTGATCGGCGGGTCGTAGCGGTCGGCGCTGTCAATTGCTCGCACTCCAACGGTGTATTGTGAGTCGTTCACCAGCCCGGTTACGGAAAAGGGAGAGCTGTCCGCTTCCAGGAACGACGCGGTATCAAACTGGAGTGTTGCGCCTTGCCTGAGGTACACCCGATAGCGCACAGGCGGCGACTGGGCGTCCACAGCGTGCCCAAAGGTCACGCGGAAACCGCCGTCTCCAGGCTCAACGGAGACGATACCCACCGTGTCCGCCCATACGGGCGGAGTGAAATCGTTGCGGGCCGCCGCGCTGGGCGTGCAGGTCTTCACGGCGTCCGCGACCGGCGAGGTCCGGTTCTCGGCTTCGTCTTCCGCGGCCAGATACGCTGCATAAGTTGTCCCGTTAGCCAGGTCTTCCCAGATGTACGGCGGGTCCACATCGGTAACCTCGATAATTGTTGAATTGTCAAGGTCTATTCCCGCGTCACCGCCCGGCGGGCCTAGGTAGAGAAAATAGCGGAGCCGGTCCTGAGGCGTGACGTTGTCAACGGCGTTCCGCCGATAGACTATCTTCGCCCGGCCGTCACCGGCGTCCATAAAGGTAATGCCCTTGTACGGGTTGGTCGGCGCACCCGGGCCGTGCGGGGGTGTTGTGTCCTCGCCCTGATCGATGGTGAGAGTCTCGGTAACATCGTAGCCACTTTCGCCCTCATCTCCTACGGGGACGAGGCGATAGATGAAAGTGGTGCTGGTCTCAACGATGTCATCCAGCAGCGTATTGTCCTGGTAGAAGTAAGCGGCGGGCTGGAAGGGCTCGGTTACCGCCCGTTCAATAGACATTTCCGATCCCGGGTCGTCCATATTCACCAGCAGCTTTTCGTCTATCTCAGGATGGCCTTCCACGCTGCGGTAGATGTTGTATCCGTCAAGAGTCGTGCCGTAGTGCATGGCTATAGGTGTTATCTCGGCGATGCTGACGCTACCGTCCGTAGCGCCCGCGCGGTCTATGAAGCCCTCAGAGACGTCATTACCCAGGCCGTCGCCCACGTTTCCTCCATAGTAAATGGCGACAGGGGTGATGTCGGAGATGCCGACCGTGCCGTTATTGTCGTAGTCGCCGCGCAACTGGTCGTTCCAGGAAAGCCGCGCGGCTTCGTCGCCGAAAGATTCGACATTGTAGTCTTCCAGCAGCAGCGCGGCTTCGCCGGCCGTAGCGCTCACGGCGCGGCTGCCGGCGGCCTGGCCGGGGGAAAACGCCAGCTCGGCAACCAATCCGCCGCCGGAGATTAGCCCTTTATCCTGAGGGCGCACCCGGGCCAGCCCGAAGGGCAGCGTGCCGGCGAATTTCTTGACCGCCAGAAAGATGCTCTCGTCTCTGCCGCCGTAAAGCGAGCCGGGAAGTATTTCGCGCAGCTTCCATTCGTCCGGATTGTATTTGAGCACGAACAGGCTGGCCGCGGAATCCGTTAGATCCTGTGCGTAGACCGACACGAAAGTGTCCCCGTTCATTAGCGTGCGCACCGCGAAGTCGTAGTACTTGCGGTCCTCCGGGGCGATCTCCCCCCACATGTCCAGAACAAAAAGGGAGAAGCCTTCGTGGTTTATCGACTTGGCGGGATCGTAAACCTTCAGTTCTCGGGCCAAAGAGTCCGGCGCGGCCTGACCAAGGATACCCGAGCGTAGCGTAGTTGTTGGCGGCGCGCCGCTGCGCCCGCTGCCGCACGAAAATAGGATAACCAGCAGCAGAAATACGCAGGCTACCGTCGAATGCTTTATTAAAGCCATCTATTTCACCCCCGATACCTGTTTGATTATACCATCGGGTATCGTTGACTCCCGTCTGGGTGAAGGCTACAATCACCGTATGAGAGCAGCGTTTACAAGGGGCAGGCTGCCGGTCGCAGCGCTAATTGCCGTCTTCCTGACGCTTCTTGCTCCGGCTGCGCGAAGCGTTCACGCGCAGGATTCCTGGCTCGGTGACCCGCTAGACCGGGCGGTAACTCATGCCGCGCGCTACTTCGAGTGCAACGGCACGTACCAGGAGCGATTTGATACCTGGTGGCTATCCACCGCTAATCCCTTCAAGTTCCGGCGGTACTTCACGGGCACCTGGTATTTCGACGGCGTCCAGGTCTCCTCAATTGAGGGGAATAGCTTCATTCTTCGCATGGATTTTGATGTGTACACGAACTCCAGGGAATCCGGCGGCAAGCCCACTGCGGCAACGGTTGACCTTATCGTGCAGAATCCCAACTCGGAGGAGGAGCTGGAGATTCTGAACGTGCGAGTCGAGATGAACAAAGACGAGCTGCCCATTCCAACGTACGTCTACGTGCCCAAGAGCCTGCTGACCGATGACGGTCGCGTGGTTGTAGAGCTTCATGGTCTGGGCCAGATTGGGATCGGCCGCTCCCGTTTGCGCCTGCTGGCTCCCCTAGAACGCTACTGAGTTTCAATGGCTGCCGCCGCACGTTTTACCGGCGAACGGTGCCTGGGAATTATCTCACCGTCGGCGCGTCCGCTCTCGGACGTCCTGCGAAAGCGCCTGGAGGTTAAGCTCGGAAAGCTCGCAGTGATATCGCCAGGGAACGTGGAGGAGCTGCACGATACAGTAGCGCGCTCCAAAGATGAGTACCCGCTCGTCCTTGTTATCGGAGGCGACGGCACAATAAGCCAGGTCGTCCAGCATCTGGACCTCGAGTCGCAGATACTGGCGATTCTGCCTTCGGGCACGGGCAACGACCTGGCGCGGGGGCTTGGCTTGCCCCGCCGGACTGACTGCTACCTGAAAGCCCTGCCGGATTTCGTCCTGCGGGAGATAGATGTGTGGCTGATGGATGGCAGGCGCTTCATTAACTCCGCAGGCTTCGGGCTGGACGCGCAGGTTCTGGCCACTATGGCATCGTCCCGTGGCCTTGCCCGGCAAAATTACGTAGCCGCCTTCATTGCCACGCTGCCCGGGCTACGCCCGCTTTATGTCAGAGCTACCGGGAATGGCGAAGTATTGGTGGACGGCGACGTCTGGTGGCTCGCGGCGCTTAACTCGCCGTTCGTCGGCGGAGGGATTCCCCTGGCTCCCCGGGCGCGGCTCGACGACGGGAAGCTCGACATAGTGGCCGTCCACGCCTGCTCGAAATGGGAGCTTCTGCTCAAGCTGCCCCGCGTTACCCGGGGCCATCACCTTAAAGATCCCCGAGTATCCTGCCACCAGGCGGCCCGACTGACCGTCCAAAGCTCGCAGCAGCCCGTTGCAGCCGAGGGTGATGGCGAACTTATGACGCTGTACGAACGCCGCATTGCACTGGTTCACGCGGGCAGGCTCAGTGTCCTTTGTGCAGCGGCAGGTACACGTTGAAGGCGGCCCCGCCAAGCTCGCTGGTCCGTTCGGCCATGACGACTCCTCCGAGTCGGCGGACTATCTGCTGTGTAACGTTCAGCCCCAGGCCGCTGCTGCTTTGCGGGTCTTTCGTCGAAAAGTAGGGCTCGAATATGCTGGACGTAAGGTCGCTGGGGATCCCCGGTCCTGAATCAATGATCCTCACCAGCAATATACTTGGCGCGCTGAATCTGACAAACCCGTGCGGCAGATCTCGGTGAGCCACTTCGGTAACTTCAATGCGAATACGCTTGTCCTCGGAATCCAGCATAGCCTCAAACGAGTTCTGCACGATGTTAAACAGCGCCTGGCGCAGCGAGTTGGGATCGGCATCGACAAATCCGACGGCTTTCATGCTGAGTTCCAGCGTAACATCCTTGGGCACGACGAATTCCACCAGCGACGTGAAGTTTTCAAAGAAGCTCTCAACGGCCAGCTTGGAGACGCGGGGCTCGTGCAGCCGGGCATAGCTCGTGAGATTGCCTATGAGCTTAACTCCCCGGTCAACCAGACCGTTTACCTTCTGCAAATATGACGCTTCGCTGCTCTCGCTGTCGGCTTCGGACTGTAAAAGCGAGGTGACGCCTTTAATAGCGGCAAAAATGTTGTTGAACTCGTGAGCCACGCCCCGCGCGAGCATGGCAACGCTTTCGGAGCGCTGCATGAGCGTCACCGAATGCGAAAGCCGCTCTGCCAGAACGGGCTGGGATATAAGCAGGCACAGTATCGTGCGCCTGCCGGCGTCCTCCATCGGCAGCAGGCTAAACGCCAGGGTCGTATGCATGTCGGCGCCCCTTCCCAGCGCGCCCTCAAGTTCGGTGTAGTAATCCACCGGCGGGAAATAGGCTTCCTGCCCCATGAGGGCATCCTGCACCAGGGATGCCGTTTCGGGGCGCGAGAAGTTTGAGTCCTTGCTGATGTCATATGAGGGCGAATCCGCTTCGCCCTCCAGTTTGAAAAGCTCGCGCGCCCGCGGGCTGATGTAATCCGCCTTTCCGCCGTCATCCAGCAAAAGGAAGCTGGCTTCCAGTCGTTCGAGAAGCTTGGTTGTACGGGCATCCTCCTCCAGCTGGCGCAGGACCTGCGCGAGCGGCTCCTCGCTTATGGAGAATGCGCGCGGCGCGACTTCCGCTCCCGGAGCCGCCTGAAGCAGCACTACCGTCCCGAAGAACCGGTCGTCCTGCCACAGCGGGGTAGCGGCGGTAACTAGCTCCTTTTTCGCCGCTGAAGGGGCACCGCCCTTCGCGCTGGGTACGGAAGCGTAACCGGTGAGTGTCTGGCGCTGTTCGCCGTTCTTTAACTGTCCCACTTCAATACGGGGAAACAGAGATTGAAGGCTGGCGCCGACGATGTCTACAAGCTCTCTGCCCATGAGCTCACCGAATGCGGCCGTGGCCCACTGGCAGACCATTAGGTCATCAAAAAAGGCCATGCCCAGAACCTGGGCGTTTTCCAGATAGGCGAGCAGTTTCGCTCGCTCGGCGATGTCATTGCTTGAGGGCAAAAGCTCCAGGAATTCGAGGAACTTCTTCACTCATCGGCCTCCCGGCAGGGTCAGTACTGCCCGAGCCTGCCGTCTATTCGGGACTTCCGCTCGCAGATAAGGAAAACGGCGGACCCGATAAGCAGATACACCGCAGAGTTTATCACAAGGCCGAGCAGCAGCCAGGGCCTGGTGCCGTCGAATACTGTGCTCTGCTCCACGACCACGGTCTTGATCAGGCTCACTCCAAGCGTAAGGGGCAGGCTGTAGAAGGCGACCTTTAGCCAGCCTGAGATCTGTTCGGCGGGGAAGTACGCGAGAAAGAAAAACGCAAATTGCATAATGGTCCCGACCTGACCGATGCGCTTGAAGACCAGCGCCAGCCCGGCGAATATCAGCCCGAAACCGTATATCCCCGCGACCGTTACAATGAGCAGAAACAGTATCTGCAAGATGTTGCCCGTACCTATAGCCAGCCACTTGCCGGTACTGGCCATTATGCAGACGAGCAGCACAACCACCATAAGCAGGCTGGTTATAAAGTCAACGGCGCTCCGTATCATCATCAGCGCCAGCACGCGCGGGTAGGTGAGGAATATCTGTTCCAACACCCCCATCTGGGCTTCGGATTCGATATGGTGTGCCAGCCGCCCCAGGGCGGATATCACGAAAAACCACATAACGTAAGAGATAATGAAGCCGTCCAGCGAGGCGCTGAGCACCTGGGGGTCCCTTACCAGCGAGCGGGCGCCGAGAAACAGACCCATAAACAGTATGTACATAATGAAAAGGCCGATAAATAGCTCGATGGGGTATCTGAGGGCGAGCAGCACGCTGCGAACCAGCTCCGCCCGAAACAGCTTGAGCGCCCGTATCACGCTTCATCTCCTTTTCTGCCCGCGTAGTGTTGGGTTATCTGCAGGAAGATGTCCTCCAGCGACGGCGTGACCTGGCTTATCGTTATAAACTGCGGACGGCGGGATAGCAGCAGCTCCGACAACTTGTAGAAGCCTTCCCTGCTGTCCAGATGGAAAGTAATCCTTACCTCTTCGTCGTCAGAGCTTCGCTCCTCGGTGAACCTGAATGCTGACACATCGTTGCGCAGTCTCTCCCATTCGCTGCGGGGAAGCTGCAATTCGTAGTTCTGCTGGCGAAAAAACGCCACGAGGTTGGGCAGGCTGTCCTCGGCGATTAGCTCCCCTTCGGAGAGAATGCCGATGCGGTCGGCGACCCGTGCGGCCAGCTCCATCATATGGGTGGTGAGTATGATGGTGCGGCCGTCGCGTTCCACCAGCTCGCGCAGGCGCTTCTGGATGAGCCGTGAGCTTTCCACGTCCAGGCCCAGAGTGGGCTCGTCCAGCAGCAGTATCTCCGGCTTGCCCAGAAGCGCCACCGCGACCGCGACCTTCTGCTGCATTCCACGGGATAGAGTCTGCGTGCTGGCGCGCGCCTTTTTAGTCAGGTCGAACATCTCCAGAAGCTCGTCCGCTTCGCGCCTGATTTGCGTAAGCGACAGTCCTTTGAGTTCCCCGAAGTAGTAAAGGTTTTCCAGAGGGGAGAGCCGCCAGTACAGGTTGCGGGAGCCTTCAAGCACCGCGCCCAGGCGCGGCCGCGAACGCAGTTCGCTCCCGTCCCTGTCATAGAATACGACGCGCCCCCGCGTGGGCAGGATCAGGCCGGCGATTATCTTTATGGTGGTGGTCTTGCCGGCTCCGTTGGGCCCAAGCAGGCTGAAGATGCAACCTCGCGGCACCTTCAGGTCTATCCCGCGCACGGCTTCGACCGCGCGGTGGCGGTGCCAGGGCAAAATGGGGTAGAAGGTCTTCGCCAGCCCTTCAAGCCGGAATGCGTCCTGCTGGTCGGTAGTTCCCGCCACCTCTGTTATAAGGATTCTACACAATATCGGCGGACGCGCCTAATGCGCCATCAATTTGCCTATGCGTTTTCTACGCTCTTCCCAGCGCGCAAGCACATCGTCCATATGGCTTCCGCCAAATTCCACCAGTATCACATCCGCCAAAATCAGCGCCAGCATATTCTCGGCGATGACCGAAGCGGCGGGTGCGGCAGTAATGTCGCTGCGGTGTTTGGAAGCCTTTACGGTTTTGCCGCTGGCGAGGTTAACCGTCCGCAGCGCTTCTTTCTGCGTGGGGATGGGCTTGACCATTCCGGTGAGCACGACCGGCATACCGTTGGTCAGGCCCCCCGTTATGCCACCAGCACGGTTGGTTGCGTGGGTTAGCCCTTCGCCATCGCTCACAATTTCGTCGTGGTACTCACTGCCGTCGGCCTCCTCCAGCCATCCTGCCGCGCCGAATCCAACCAGCTTCACAGCCGGTATGCTCACGATGGCCTGCGCTATGCGGCCGTCGAGCCGCTCGTCCCACTGGGCAAAGCTTCCGATCCCCGGCAGGAGACCGAACGCCATTACAGCGAATCCGCCGCCCAGCGTCACGCGGCGCTTGCGGGCGTCGTCCACTGACGCCTTCGCGGCCTTCCCCACCTTTTCGTCAGGCATTCTCAGCGGGTTTTTCTCGATCTGCGCCACAGGCAGTTCCTGCAACTCCTTCGCCTCCAACAGGCGCAACAGCTTGCGTCGCGGCAATCCGGCCTTTCCGATGCGGTGAACGAAGCTCGCCACGCTCACATTCACCGCCGCGAGAAGCTCCTTGCATACCGCACCGGCGACGACACGAGCGGCAGTTTCGCGGGCGCTGGCCCGCTCCAGTACGTCCTGAATGTCCGCGGGATGGAACTTATCGCCTTTGTAAGAAGCGTACTTCATCGCGCCGGCAAAGTCGGCATGTCCGGGGCGGGGACGGGTCAGCGGGCTTTCGCGCAGGCCTTCCCACGGGTCCAGCAGGCGCGACCACTTCTCGGCCTCGGCGTTGGGGATGCGGAAGACCAGCGGATTCCCCGTGGTGACGCCGCCGCGCATCCCCCCTTCGCAGGCAACGGCGTC
The DNA here is from genome assembly GCA_029932365.1 of bacterium. Taxonomy (GTDB): domain Bacteria; phylum 4484-113; class 4484-113; order 4484-113; family 4484-113; genus JAGGTK01. The sequence continues at coordinate 41,562 of JAOZQG010000006.1, forward strand.
GGTTTCGCGCTTCATCCGGCTGGAGCGCCCGTAAAGCTTGCGCCGGCGGCGAAGCTCGTCGGCGATGCGCTCCCGCGGAAGGCGCAGGCCGGCGGGCATGCCCGACAGGACTGCGCTTATCGCGCTACCGTGGGATTCCCCCGCTGTCAGCAGGCGTAACCGCTGCACGGCTTTACTTTAGCACAGGCGGTGCGCGGTCGCTGATATAATAGGTGTTTACGGGCTGCGGCGGGATTTTACATGAGGCGCGTACTTAAATACGGCGGGACTTCACTGGCGACACCGGCTCACTTCGAGCAGGCGGCGCGCGCCATCGCGGGGCTGGTGGAGGTCGGCGAGCAGATTGCGGTCGTCGTTTCGGCGATGGCAGATGAAACCGACCGGCTGCTCCAGGAGATGGGGGAATGCGGGGGAACCGCGGTGGACAGCGGCACACTGCTCAACTACCTCTCAATGGGCGAGGAAAAGAGCGTGCTCTTAATGTCCGCGGCGCTGCAGGCGCAGAAGGTCGGCGCGGTGGCGCTGCATCCGCGCTGGCGCGAAAGCTGGCCTTTGATTGTGGACAGCGATGACGACTCGCCGGTCGCGCCCATAAAAACCAACGAGGAACGAAGCTTCTCCGTCCGCACGCAAAAAACCTCCAACCGCTTTATAAAAAACGTGCTGCCCCACCTGCGGCTGGGCAAGGTGCCGGTGATTTCGGGATTTATGGCGCTTTCCAGCCGCGACGAGCTCGTCACGCTGGGGCGCGGCGGGAGCGACATCACCGCCTTCGTCGCCGGGCGCTACATTGACGCGGACGAAGTGGTAGTGGTGACCGACGTGGAAGGCGTGCTGTCCGCCGACCCCGGCCTGGCGCAGAACCCGCGCATCCTGGACAACCTCACGGTGGAGGACGCCGAGGTCATCGCCCGAAGCGGCGCGAGAGTCGTGCATCCGCGCGCGTTTCGGTTTATGACCGCCGATATGCGCGTGCGCATCGTGGATTTCCGCAAGCAAAATGAGCTGGTCAAGACCGGCACGACCATTACCGGCGAGAGCAAGACGACGATTTTCCGCAACGACAACCGCCTGGCGGCGCTGGTGCTGGTCGGCAGCGGCTGGGCCAACAAGCCGGGCATTCTTGGCAGGCTGGCTAACGTCCTGGGCGAAAACGACATCGCCATCAGCGCGGCGACCAGCGGCGGCCGCTTCATCGTGTTTTACCTTGACGAAGACATTGCGGAAAAGGCGCACAGCCTTCTGCACGACGCCGTCGGCGAAGACCGCGAAACCTTTACCAACATCACGCTTCGCGGCGGCATGGGCGAACTCAGGCTGCGCAGCCCCGAGTTTATTGACCGTCCAGGCGCCATCGGCGATTTGGTACGCGCGCTCGCCCATCGCAAAGTGAACATTATCGAGGTCGTAACCAGCCTGAGCGACATCCACATCTACGTCCCCTGGGACGACCTGGAAGCGGCCTACGAGTGTATGCTGAAGTTCTTCAAATCAAAGTATTAAAGCAGATCGGGCAGTGGAGATAGAACTGCGGTTGCGATCGATGACAGCTCAATTTCTCCTCTCGTGCGTCTTTCTTGCTCCTTCATCCTAACTCAGGCAACGCCAGCTTTATACCACCCAAGTAATGTATAATAAAAAAGACAGCCGAATCGCCTGGGGGCTGCCAATCCGGTGAGCTATCCTTGACCGTGCATCCGCGTGCGCGGCGAAGGAGACTACGATGGCAAAAGGCTTCAAATACCTCGAGGTCAGGCGCAGGGCGGGAGTCCTGTACATCTGGCTGAACCGCCCCAATGAGCGCAACGCGTTCGACGACGTTTTAATAACCGAGCTTACTCAGGCTTTCTCCCGCATACCCGAAGACATACGCGTGGTCGTGCTGGGGGGGCGGGGCGACGTGTTCTGCGCCGGCGCCGACCTGGAATACATGAAGCGCGTGGGACAGATGGGACACGAAGAAAATATCGCGGACGCGAACGCGCTGGCGGAAATGCTCGCCATGGTTAACGACTGCCCGGTGCCGCTGGTCGGACGGGTGCAGAAGGCCGCATTCGGTGGCGCTATCGGACTGATTGCCTGCTGCGATTCGGTGTTCGCCTCCGAAGACACGGTTTTTGCGTTCTCCGAGGTCCGCCTGGGCCTGAGCCCCGCGACGATATCCCCCTACGTGATTGCCAAAATCGGGGAAAACACAGCGCGCGACCTGTTTCTCTCCGGAGAAAAGTGGGACGCCAAACGCGCTAAAGAAATCGGGCTGGTGCACTATGTCGTGAAGCCTGATGTGCTGGACAGCGCGGTGAACGTGAAGGTCAAGGAGCTGCTGAAGGCCGGGCCGAAGGCGGCCCGGGCCACCAAGCGGCTGATTGCGGATGTGACCGGCTCCGTCGCTCTGGCCATGCGGGACTCAACGGCAAGGCTCATCGCCGAGCTCAGGGCTTCCGAGGAAGGCCGCGAGGGCCTGACCGCCTTTGCGGAGAAGCGCAAGCCCTCCTGGATGGAAAAATAACCTGCCTGTGACCTATGTTTAAGCGAGTTCTTATTGCCAATCGCGGTGAAATAGCGGTACGGATAATCCGCGGCTGCCACGAGCTGGGATGCGAGGCGGTCGCGGTTTGCTCCGAACCTGACGCCGGGGCGCTGCACGTGCGACAGGCGGATGCCGCCGTCCTGCTCGGCCCCGCGGCGCCCGCTGAAAGCTACCTGAACTTCGAGCGTATTTTAGACGCGGCGCGGCAGCAGAACTGCGAAGCCATCCATCCCGGCTACGGCTTCCTGGCGGAAAACGCCGATTTCGCTCAAGCCGTGGAGGACGCGGGTTTTGCCTGGATTGGCCCGCCGCCGGAGGCCATCCGCCGCATGGGGCTTAAGGTGGAGGCGCGCGAGCTGGCGCGAAAGTCGGGTGCGCCGGTAATTCCCGGTATGGACAATCCCGAAGCAAGCGACTCT
>JAOZQG010000123.1 GCA_029932365.1 bacterium
GTTTCGCGCCTGCGATTCGCCGCTGAATGCCGTCAGCAAGTTTTTCTCGGTCTTTGAGCCTTTAATGTCCATCTGTGAATACCCTCCCAAAGATAATATAGCTTACTGGTTATCTGAGATGCTGGCCTCATAGCCCGCCGTTTTGACAGCATTGACCAGGCAATCTGTATCGAAATCGTCTCCTTTCACAACCGCGCTTGCGGATTCGAGGTTAACGTCGGCGGCATCCACGCCGCCGCACGTTGAAAGCGCGCGTGTGACAGCCTGGACACAATGGTTGCACGTCATTCCGGCGACTCGCAGTATGATAGTTTCCATCGTCAGTTTACTCTCCTTTTCAGCAGCCTCAGGCTGTTGAATATAACGAGCAGCGATACGCCCGTATCCGCGGCTATCGCCATCCAGAGCGTGGCCAGGCCCGTGACTGCCAGAGCCATGAAAACTGCTTTCACCGCCAGGGCGAACCAGATGTTCTGCTTGATGATGCGCAGCGTGGCGCGCGAGTGCCTGACAAGCCACGGGAGCTTCATCAAGTCGTCCGACATCAGTGCGATGTCCGCTGTTTCAATTGCGGCGTCGGTTCCGACCGCGCCCATAGCTATGCCCGTCGTCGCCACGGCCATTGCCGGTGCATCGTTTACTCCATCACCGACCATCGCAACCTGCCCGTGTTTTTCCACAAGTTTTTCAACGGCAGCCACCTTGTCTTCCGGAAGGAGATTCGCGTGGTGCTCGTCAATACCGGTCTGGTCCGCCACAACCTGCGCCGTTTGCTCGTGGTCGCCGGTGAGCATAACCACCTGGCGGATTCCAGCCGCCTTCAGTCCGCTAATGGCCTCATGCGCCTGATCTCGAACGCCATCGGAGACACTTATCAGGCCGCAAACGTGGCGGTCGTTGCCTACCGCCACGACTGAATGCCCCGCGCCCTCCAGTTGCAGCGCCATGTTGTGGAACTGCGGGGTCTCGCCGCCCTTTTCATGCATGAAGCGATGGCTGCCGATCCAGAAAGGCCGCCCATCTATAAGCGCTTCCGCGCCTTTTCCTTCAATCGCGTGGAATTCCTCCGCGTGCAACGGCTCAACTCCTTCGGCTTCCGCTCGATGGACGATGGCTTGTGCCAGCGGGTGCGCGCTGTGCAGCTCTAGCGCCGCGGCCCGCGCCAGCAGTTCGGCGGGAGTATGCCCGTTTAGCGGGACTACCTGCTGAACCTCCGGCTGTCCATATGTGAGGGTGCCGGTCTTGTCGAAGGCCACGACGCGCAGGTTCGCCGGTGCTTCCAGGTAAGCCCCGCCTTTTATGAGCACCCCCGCGCGAGCCGCCGATGTTAGCCCTGCCACGATGCTGACGGGTGTCGCAATGACCAGCGCGCACGGGCATGCAATCACCAAGAACACAAGTGCCTGGTAGAACCAGGGAACCCACAGCGCATTGAAAGCGAGCGGCGGGATGATGGCCACCAGCACTGCCAGCGCTACGATTGTCGGCGTGTAGTAGCGGGCGAATTTCTCCACCCATTGCTCGCTGGGAGCGCGCCGCGACTGCGCGTCCTCCACCAGCCGGATGATGCGGGCAAGTGTGGTGTCGTGGGCGGGCTTGGTTACCCCAAACTCGAAAGCGCCTTCGTTGTTTATCGTGCCGGCGTACACTTCGTCGCCGATAGCCTTTGGCACCGGCGCGGATTCGCCGGTGATGGGTGCCTGGTTGATTGAAGTGGTGCCGCGGGCAACCACTCCGTCCAGCGGGACTTTTTCACCGGGTCGCACTTCTACGGTTGTGCCCGGCTCCACCTGCTCGACCTGCTTCACTTCGACTGTGCCGTCAGCGCCGATGCAGCGGGCGGTGGGCGGTGAAAGCTCCATCAGAGCGCTAATAGCCCCCCGCGCCCGTCCGACGCTCCACGATTCGAGTAACAGCGCCAGTGCAAACAGGAAAGTCACCGTCGCAGCTTCCAGCCATTGCCCGATGAACGCTGCGCCGGTTACTGCGATGACCATCAGCAGGTTCATATCCGGGCGCAGGTTTCTCAGCGACACCCAGGCCTTTGGCGCTACGTACCATATACCGGTGAAGACTGCGGACAGGTAAAGGAGCAACGGGAGCAGGGGAATCGCACGGCTGCCGAGTCCCGCTGCGGGGAGAAGGGAGCCCGCCAGGCTGCCGACGTACAAAACGTGCGTAACCGCCGCCATGAGTAGAAGTACCCCGCTGGCGATGCACATCACCAGGCGGCCGTGCCTTCGCCATGCGCTCCCCTCGACCGGGCAGACGGCGCTGTCGCATGTCGGGTGCCAGGGGAAGGCCCTCAATCCAGCTTTTCGCACGGCTGAGTGTATGTCCTGCTCTGTTACCACCTCGGGATCCAGCTCGACGCGCATCCTGGCGTTCAGGATATCGAAGTCCAGGCGGCTGATGCCGGGCAGCGTACCGATGGTCTTGCGCAGTGCCGCCACCTCTTCCGCGCAGTCCAGCCCTTCGATCCGGTAATCCAGCCGTTTCTCGCTTATTTTGCTCATTATCGGCGAAGCAGGAAGGACCTACTTCTTGGACTGGCATTGTGGGCAGATCCCGATGAACTCCAGCCTGTGTCCGGTTATCTGCCACTCGCATTCAGCGCGCACCTTGCTGCCGAAGTCGTTGACAAGGGACGCGGGCACGTCACCAACCCGGCCGCATTTTGGGCAGCGAACGTGATAGTGCTTTTCCATAGAGGCATCAAACCTCATCGGTCCTTCTGACATCTGCAGGCGGCAGATGATGCCGTGTTCGCTAAGGGCTTCAAGGTTCCGGTATACCGTTCCCATGCTGATGTTCGGGATGCGCTTTTGCACGCGGCGGTAGACTTCGTCCGCAGTGGGGTGCGAGCCAGCCTTCTTGAGTTCTTCAAGAATAACCCTTCGCTGCCGGGTCATCCTGAGACCGCTGCCTGGAAGCGCGTCTTTTGACTTATTAGTAATGATAACTATTACTAATCCTAGCAGACCTGCTATCTGCTGTCAATCCCAGAAGGCCAGCAGTCCTTTATAGTGGTTAAGCGGAAACGCGCCTACCAGTTTACCAGGCGGCGCTCCCCTTTGAGCTTGCGAATGTCAGTTACGTCCTGCGACACTTCCAGCGTGCCGCGATACTTGCCTACTCCGTCGCGCACGGCGAAATAGCGGATATGGACGAACTTGCCCTGAAGCTCGATCCAGAACTCGGCGACGTCCTTTTCTCCGCTGCGGAACGCCTCCAGTATTTTCTGGACGGTGTGGACGCTGGCGGGCGGATGGCAGTTCTGCACCTTTCGCCCGATGACGCCGGGGCTGCGAGGGAAGATGCGCTCTTTCACGTCCGAGTAGTAGCGCACCTCGTCGTTTTCGTCCACAAACGAGACATCCACCGGCAGGTGCGTGAGCATGAGATTTACCTGCTCCAGCGTCAGCGCGCCGGTGGAGAGCTTCAGCGCGTCCTTGTGCTCTGAAGCTGAGGGTGGAGCTGCTGTTGTAGAGGGAGCGGCGGTGTCCGCGTACTCGCGCGGCTCAATCAGCGCGTAGCCGATTTCCTCCTCGCCGGTCCTTACCGCCGTCCAGTTCTCGTCGCTGAGCTTCTCCAGAGCCATCGGGAAGAGAATGTTCTCCTCCTTGGTGATCATATCTTCCAGCTTGTCGAGAAACGTAAACCCGTTGTTGACTGCGGCTATGGCATCACCATCCGCCACGGCTTTCCGTGCGCTTTTCAGCAGCGCGCGAATATCGTCGTGCACCGCCCACATCACCTTAGGCGGGCCGGTGATGCCAACCTGTTCCATTACCGGGAATAGCTGGTTTTCCTTGCGCAGGTAGTGCTTCTCCACCTCGCCGAGTTGCTCCAGCAATGCTTGGATGTTACCTGCCTGCTGCTTGAATTCGTCGGCATCCGGCGGGTCGCCCAGGCCGGTCAGTTTCGCGCGCAGGTCGCGCGCAACGGCTCCCAGCGCCTCGTTTTCCCGCTTGAAGGTGTCGACCGGGTGGCCTTCACCGAGCTGCGGCCCGGAGGGCGGCTTGAGCATATCGGCGAACAGCGCTGCGTGCACGTCGCACAGGCGCTTTATTTCCTCCTCGGGCATCCCTTCGGCAATCAGCGCCTGCTCCATATCCGCGATCTCACCTGGGCTGACGTCCTTTATCAGCTCACCGAAGCGCCGCTTGACTTCGTCGAATGCAGCGCCCGCGTGCAGATCTTTTATGAGTTGCTTGAGGATTGCCAGCCGTTCGGTCTTTTCGGGTGTATGTTCCATTTCGCTTCTCCCTGTTTTCGGTGTTCCGTTGTTCCGTTTCGTTTGATGTCACTTAGTCTACCAGA
>JAOZQG010000124.1 GCA_029932365.1 bacterium
TCTCGGCTTCTTTTATTTCGGCTGGGTCGGTTTCCAGTTCGAGATAGTGCTGGATGAAATTCATCGCCAGAGGGAAGTCTTCCTGCTCGAACAGGAAATGCGCCGCATACCAAAGCGTGTGCAGATCTTCCGGGTCGGCGCGCAGCGCGAATTTAAACGAGCGCCAGGCCTCGCGGTCGTGACCCAGCGCTTCGTAAGTAAGGCCCAGCAGGTTCCACGCCTGAGCCTCGTCGGCATTAAGCTGCGTTGCTTCGTTTAGCAGCTCAAGGGCTTTCCGGTTATCTTCGTTATCAAAGGCCTTCTCGCCCTCAGCGAGCAAGGATTTAAACCGTTCCCGCGTGTATTGGTCGTCAACCGACCCCTCACGCGTTCCGACCGCTTCTTCGTCCGGGAGCTCGTTGACGAGTTTCACCTTGCAGTCAACGCAGACTTTGAAGCCCTCCCGGTATTCCGCCTTACATTTGGGGCAATAAGGCATAAGCGCAATTTAGGCGAAAATGTGTCGCTTGTAAAGACCGGAACGGGGCGAATATGGATTTTCTAGCCCCAGAGGCGGGAAAGCCCGAGGGCGTCGCGGAAGGTAATTAGCAGAATCAACGATATTAGTACGACGAATCCCACCTTGTGCGCCAGAGCTTCCTTACGCTTGTCAATGCGCAGTCCTATGCTGTTGAGGAAGAGGAACAGGATGTGCCCGCCGTCGAGAGCGGGTATCGGAAACAGGTTTAGCAGGCCCAGGTTTAGGGTGATTACCATGGTTATCATAATCACGTAGTACGGCCCGGCGCTGAACGACTGGGAGATGAGCTCCGCGATGCCCAGCGGACCGGCTACCATCTTGGCGCCTTCGGCGGTCGCCAGGAGCCTGAGCTGCGAAATGAAGGCTATCGTCGTGTAGTAAACGTTTTGCATCGCCCGAGCAATGGTCTCCTTGAACGGTAGCCGCTCCAGCTCCATATCGAAGACAACTCCCAGGGAGGCTATGGTCGTTCCCTCGGGCACTGTTACGGTCAGGCGTTTGCCGTCGCGCTCCAGGACAACATCAACTGGCTCGGGCGCTCCTTCTCCCTCGGGGTCTATCAGGAAGTAGACATCGGTTCCGAGCACAACTTCGTTTCCGCTGACCGAGATAATCCGGTCGCCGGGCTTGATCCCTGCGTTGGCGGCGGCGGAGTTTGAGGTGACCAGCACCGTCAGCGGCGTTATCTTATTCACCTGGACGTTCATCACGCCCAGGCTGGGCCTGCCTTCGTTGTACGGGACCTGCTTGCCGTCCTCCTCGACAGTGAATCTGCGCGGGACCACTTCGCGGGTAAGGGTTTCACCCTGCCGATCCAGCGTGATGCTAACCGGGCGTTCCCGCGCGGCCGCGTCCTGTATGCGCTCCGCAAGGGAATGGCTGTCGGTGATGCGCTGGCCGTCCACTTTTTCGATGATGTCACCGGCCCGAATGTCCACCTCCGCCGCGGGTCCTTCGGGAACCACCCACTGAACCATAACCGCGGATTTGGGGAAGCCGATGAACGACAGCACGAAGATGAGGACTACGGCAAGCGTGATGTTGCCAATTGAACCGCCTGCAAGAATGAGGAATCTTAATAGCGGGTGCTTGGCCCTGAAGGAGCTCTCCGTTATCGGGTCGTCCGGCTCCATACCCGAGACACGGACGAATCCGCCCAGGGGGAAGGCGCATATGTGGTAGCGCGTGCCGCGCCACTTGCGGGAGATAAGCGATGGCCCGAAACCGAGCGCGAAATCCGTAACCTCTACGCGTGCCAATTTGGCGAACAGCAGGTGCCCCGCTTCGTGCACGAAAATAACGAGGCCTAAAACGACTACAATTACGAAAATCGGCCCGATGACATGCATCTTGAAGATTTACCTCGCGGAGCCCGTCTTCACTCGCTCCGCACACCTTTGCATTATAACAGGGAGTTAGCAGTGTTGAGCGATATGTGGCTACGCTTCTTCTTTGTGCGGCCGGGACATCAGCTCGGCGATAGCGTTCCTGGGGGGCTTGCCCTCGTAGATGACGGCGTAAACCTGGCGGGTTATCGGCAGCTCGAGTTCGGGGTGTTTTTCTTCTACAAATTCCATCAGCGCTTTAACGGTGCGCACGCCTTCCGCGACCATTTTCGTCTCTCCCTCAACTTCGGCAAGCTTCATACCTTTGGCAAACTCCATCCCCGCGCGGAAGTTGCGGCTGTTTTCGGAAAACGCGGTGGCGATGAGGTCGCCGAAGCCCGCAAGGCCGTAAAGCGTCTGCGGGTCGCCGCCGAAGACCGGCAGCACGCGCCGCATCTCCACCACGCCCCGCGTTAGCAGCACTCCCCGCGAATTCAGGCCCAGTCCCAAACCCGTGGCGATGCCCGATGCAACCGCCAGTATGTTTTTCAGAGCGCCGCAGACCTCCACTCCCACCGGGTCCTGGTTGGTGTATAGCCGAAGCAGCGGCGTTGATAGCTCACGCTGAAGGCGCTCGGCAACGTCTTTATCGGTGCAGGCGACAACGGACGCCGTGGGCTGGCCGCCCATTATCTCCACGCTCAGGTTGGGCCCGCAGAACTGCACCCAGGTTAGCCCCGCGCCGGCGAATTCGCGCTGCGCGAAGGCGCTGACCAGCTCGGTGGGCTCAAACAGCATCCCCTTTACCACGGAGACAAAAGGCGTTCCCGCGGGAAGCCGCGCCGACTTCAGCACTGCGCTGAGCTGGGGGATGAACTCGCGCAGGAATTTAGATGGCACTGCGAGGAACGCGACTTCGGCGCCGTCTAGCGCCTCGTTTATTTCGCCGTGCGCCTGCATCGCCGGATGCAGGCTGAACTGCGAGTTGAACAGGCAGTTTCTGTTTTCCGAGTTGATGCTCGCGACGACTTCGGGTTCGCGCGCCCACAGGTGAACCTCGTGGCCGGCGGACGACCACAGATGCGCCAGTGTTGAGCCGAACGAGCCCGCTCCGATAATGCCGATTCTCATAATGTCTTCTCCAGTGCCTTGCGCAGTGAGTTAACGACCCGCTCCTGCTCTTCGGCGGTAAGGCCGGGAAAGATAGGAAGGCACAAAACCTCGCGCGCCGCCCGTTCCGCTTCGGGGAAGGAGCCTTCAGCGTAACCCAGATGCGACAGGGCTTTGCTCAGATGCAGCGGAGTGGGGTAGTGCACCATCGCGCCGATGCCAGCTTCGTTGAGCCGCCGCTGCACTTCGTCGCGCCGGGGCGCGCGGATGGTGTACTGATGGTATGCATGCTCGCAGCCGGGCTTTACCGGTGGCGCAACCACGCCCGGCGCGTCCGCTAGAAGCTCGTCGTATCGGGCGGCGAGAGCGCGCCGCTCTTTATTCCACTTCTCCGCGTGCTTCAGCTTAATATTCAAAAACGCTGCCTGTAACTCGTCCATGCGCGAGTTTATGCCGCGCGTGTCATGCTGATAGCGTGCCGACTGGCCGTGGTTGCGCAGCCTGCGCACGGCTTCGGCTAGATTCTCATAGTGCGTGATGAATGCCCCGGCGTCGCCCAGTGCGCCCACATTTTTAGTCGGATAGAAGGAAAAGGCCGCCATATCACCGAACGCGCCAACCGGCTTTTCCCCGAGCTTGGCCCCCAGCGCCTGGGCGCAATCCTCAAAGACCGCTATGCCGCTTTCCCGTCCCGTAAGCTCCGCGATGCGGGGCATATCGCAGGGGTGGCCGTAGAGGTGAACCGGGATGACCGCCCTGGTCTTGAGCGTAAAAGCGCGCTCCAGCCTGTCGGGATTCAGGCAGAAGCTTTCCGCGTCAATGTCCACGAATACCGGTTTCGCTCCCAGCGCCAGGATGCACTCGACGGTGGCGAAGAAGGTGAACGGCGTCGTTATTACCTCGTGTTCGCGGCTGACACCCGCCGCCATCAGGCCCAGCAGCAGCGCGTCGGTTCCCGAGTTTAGCGCAACGGCGTGTTCGACCTGATGCATCTCAGCGAGAGCGTGCTCCAGGGCTGCGTTTTCTTCACCGGTAACGTATCGCCCCGAGGAAATCACACGCGCGGCTGCGTCTTTTAGCTCTTCCTCAATGCCCTGATGAACCCGTGTCAAATCCACTGGTGGAACGTGCACAGGATGATTGTAGCAAAGCGCCTTTCTGCGTCGCACGGATTCGGCAGCATCCCGGCGCCTTAACTGCCGATGTCCGCATCGGAACTAAATAGCTGGCTGCCGCATCCTCTGATTAACGCCGGTCAGCACAATGCGGCGGTTCGGGCGCTGTGCGGGTAGTCTATGATATAATCGCACGCGCCAGAGAAGGAGGCTTCAAATGAGGAATTCCGT
>JAOZQG010000039.1:0-14903 GCA_029932365.1 bacterium
CTGCCGGCGGCGCAAGCGTTAGCTGCACTACGTTCCCGCGCCTGTGCCCGCAGGCTGCGAGCAACAGCGAGATTACTACGGTCACCAAAGCGACCCGAATTAAACCCACTCCTGCCATCTCCTCACCCCGGGAATTGGTTAACCACATTTTATAGCGCTGGGGGCACGCTAGTAAAGGTCTCTCTGACTCCTGCCTTTGAAAAGCGCTTATCGGGGTGGGGAGATTTGAACTCCCGACCTCCTGCTCCCAAAGCAGGCGCGCTAACCGGACTGCGCCACACCCCGATTGTTAGATTCTATCACGAAGGAAACCGGCTGTGGCTGTAACAAAGGGCGCGTCCCGGCCAACCGGCATCAAAGAAGTGTCCAGGCTGGCGGCGCGCCGCGGCTAGCCGGTCTTACCCAGAGTGGCGTTGGCAATCGCCACCTGCTGGGCCAGTTTGCCTGCCACTTCGCGGAATACCTGCGCGACCTTGCTTTCGGGTTGCGATTCCACGACCGGCATCCCTGCATCGTCCGCGCTGCGCATCCGGGGATCGAGCGGTATCGTGCCTAGGAACGGAATCTTCAGGTGCCTGGCCATGCGCTCGCCGCCGCCCCGGTCGAATATCTCGTGCTCCTTACCGCAGCCGTCGCAGATGAAGTAGCCCATGTTCTCAATGACGCCGAGCACGTGCACGTTCATCTTCCGAAAGAGGCTCACGACCTTGCCCGCGATGGAGCTGGCCATCGCCTGCGGCGTGGTGACGACAACCGCGCCCGCGAGCGGGATGCTCTGGGTCAGTGTGAGCTGGGCGTCACCGGTTCCCGGCGGCAGGTCCACGATAAGGTAATCCAGCTCCCCCCAGTCCACGTCGCGCAGGAACTGCTGAACGAGAGAGTGAACCATCGGACCACGCCAGATAACCGCCTGGTCAGCGTCAACCAGAAAGCCAAGCGACATGAGCTTGATGCCGTACCGGTCAATGGGGATGAGTTTCTTTTCCTCGGTCACTCGGGGCATTTCGCGCACGCCCAGCAAAATGGGCAGGCTTGGCCCGTAAACGTCGGCGTCCAGCAGGCCGGCTTTCGCGCCTTCCTTGGACAGCGCAAGCGCGAGGTTCGCCGCAATCGTGCTCTTCCCCACTCCACCCTTGCCGCTGGCGACGGCGACCACGTTCCTGACGCCGGGGAGCGTTATCTGCTGCTGTTGCTGGGGGCGCGAGGTTACTTCGGAAGTGAGCGCAACTTCCACGTTATCCACCCAGTCCAGCTTGCCGACAAGCTCCTCCGCCTGAGCCTTGAACTTTTCCTTCATAGGGCATGCGGGCGTGGTGAGCTCCAGGGCGAATTTTACGTCTCCCCCTGAAATCTCGATGTTCTTTACGAAGCCCAGAGATACGATGTCCTTGTTGAGGTCGGGGTCGATAATCGCCCTGAGCGCGTTAAGCACCTGTTGTTTTTTTTCGTTGCCGGCCATGCGACGGGTACTCCCAGTTGAACTTGCGGATACTCTTTAGATTACCGGGCGCGCGCCCGCAATATCTTAGCCGGGTCGCATCAGCCGGTTCGCGGGGGCAAATCGCCGGCGTGGTGGGCGACCAGCTTGTCGCGCCTTTTAATAGCGGCGGCGTGTTCCCGCAGGATGTCCTCGTCCGTGAGCTCGGCGAAGCTTCGCGCGCGCTCGCCCTCCAGAAAGTAAAAGCGTCCCTCCTCATCCAGCCACGGCACCGTGGCAAGATCTCCCGGAGAGTAGTAGTCCGCACGCATAAACGGGCGCTTCTTCACCGCGTTCAGATACTCCAGGAACAGCTCTTCGGCGCTTTTTTCAAAGCTGCCGGTCAGCATCTCATCGAGTTCGTCCGGAGTTAGCGTGGGCCGGTCGGTGAGGAAAAGGTAGCGGTTGTACATCCCGGGGAGCAGAAGCTCCATATGCGTCGCCATCTCGGCGACGACAAAGTCCGAGCGCGGGCGAACAGATTCCGTGACCTTGAGATTCGCCGCGCGGTAGTTGAACGGAAGCTCCATCCACAGCTCCTGCCAGGCTCCCGAATCGTCATATATCACGAGTTGAAGGCTATCCGCTTCCTGGTGGTAGAGAAGGTCGCCGGGAGATGGGAACTCCACCCGACCCGGGTCGATTCTTCTGCCGGCGGTGGCCACGCGGCGCGTCCCGTCCTCGTCAACGATCACATGGCCCGTGCGCGGCTCGCTCGACTCGTCTTCGTCGCCCCCGAAAAATCCGCCTTCGGGCAGCGCCGCACCGGAAGCGTAATCCCCGGCACGGGGGATAAACGGCAACTGCTGAACCGGCAGGCCGGTATACTGGTTGAAAACGTCCACCACCCAGTACGGGCTGTCGCGCAATTCTTGCAGAGATTCCGGATACACCGAGTTGCACTCCAGGTAAACGTGCGCCATATAATGGATGGTCTCAAGCTGCGCCCGAGAGATCGCGGCAAAATGCGCATCCACGTTCCGCGGCGCAGGCATTACCTGGGCTCGCGCAGGTACTGTCGCGCATACGAGAACGAGGACGCAAAAAACGGTTATCGCCTTCGGTCTGACCTCGCGTTTCACCATAGCTCATTATATCGGAAATACTCTCCAGCATCATTGCATTACACGGCCGTGCAGAGGTAAAAAACCATCAACACGCTGGGGCCACAGCGCATTATCATTGTCCGTTTATCTGCAAAGTACATCGGCGTTCCCTTACCGGACTTTATCAAGCTGTTGAGAAAAAGACCACAACCTGTGGATAATCAAATGGCCTTGCCGGCCGCAAAACCGGGAACTAACGCCTTTCACTGCGCATCTGCCGCTTACGTCTGGTAAAATCAAACGGGCCGGACGACGTGAAAATGAAGGACTTCATTCGCAGGACGCTTTTTGTAATCGGAGTGCTGCTGGCGCTCGCGTTCCTCTACCTCATCCGGGGGGTATTCATCTACCTCATTGTAGCCATGCTTCTGGCGTACTTGATGTACGCGCCCCTGCGCTGGCTGAGACTGCATCGCGTCCCCCGAGGCCTGGCTGTGGCCATCGTATTCCTCGGGCTTCTGGTGATAATAGCCGGTCTTCTCGCGCTGATACTGCCCGTCCTGTACCACGAAACAGCCCAGCTCGCGAAAGAGATACCGGGCGCGCTTACCTCGCTGGAAAACAGCCTGAACAATGTGATGCGGCAGAACTTTCCGGAAAGCACGATGCAATTCGCCTTCAAGGACGCCTTCATCCAGATGCTTGACAGTGTCAGGCAGAACCTGCCCGCTACGTTGCAGCAGTCGTTTGTTTTCGTTTCGCGCACCATCAGCGGCTCGGTCACATTCATTCTAGGCCTTGTCCTCATCCCGCTTATGTGCTACTACTTTTTAGTAGACGCGGAGAAATTCAAGCACTCCTTCAAGCTGCTCTTCCCCCAGACCTACAACGAGCGCATCGAGACCACGATTTCGCTGATGAACGTTATGCTCGGTAATTATGTCCGCGGCCAGCTCACGCTTTCCTTCATTATGGCGGTGCTGGTCACTGTGGGCCTGACACTATTCGGTGTTAAATACGCTCTGCTGCTGGGCATAATCGCCGGCGTCGCGGAGCTGATACCGATGGTCGGGCCGATACTGGGATTTATTCCGGCCGCGCTGCTGGCGGTGGCGACCTCGCCGGTGAAGCTGCTGTGGGTGGTCATCCTTTACGCCGGTCTGCACCTTTTGGAGAACAACGTCCTGGTTCCGCGCATAATGGGCCGGAACATGGACCTGCATCCGATGACCGTCATCATCGCCATGATGATAGGCGCCCAGCTTCTGGGAGTTCTGGGCGTTCTAATCGCGCTGCCGGCAACCGCAGCCGGAAAAATCGCGCTGAACATCCTCGTGCTCAAGCGTGAGGAGTTCGGCCTGGCGGCCGCCGGCGAAGGTTGCACCGACAAGGCGCAAGAAAGCTCGGACTAGTCCGGCAGGTCGCCCATTTCGCTTGAGGTCTCCACTTCCTCGCCCGATGACCGAAAGGCCACGCCGGGCGCGCCCTTGCCCGCCCGGTCAAGCTGCTCGGCATCCACCGCAGCGATGTAATGCACTCTCTGCTGATAGGCGACTATGCGCTCCACCACTGTCAGCACATCCTCTTTCACCTTGTAGCTCTTCCCCGAATCCATCATTATGACGGTGTCCGGAGTCGCCTCCACGTACTCCACGTGGTCGGCGTTGAGATACATCGGCGTCCCGCTTTCTCTGGTTACTTCAATCATGCAGCTTCATTATACCTGAGGAATGCAGCGTTACATAGCCCAATACGCTATAAGGAATCCGGTGCCCCTAATCCTCCCGGGAAGGCTTGTGTTTTTCCTCCACGTCCTTCAGCCTCGGGCGCAGCCAGGAGCAGCATTCCTTCAGCTTCTCCAAATCCCTGCTGCGCATCCGCACTTCCACCCAGGCCCAGTCGTCCAGCTTGGGATAGCTGCCGATGGCAACTTCGGGCCACTTCTTCTGGGCCTCTTCAAGCACGTCGGCAAAGCGGCTCTCACCGACGCCGACCTCTATGGAGTCCTTGTGGAATATGCCGCCCCGGAAATTTTCCGCCACCTGGTCAAACATCTCGTGCAGCAAATCCGGTATCCCCGGAAACGCAAAAATGTTGTTCACGTGGAATCCCGGCGCGCCAGTCTGACGGTTCCCGATAAGCTCGCAGCCTTCCGGCAGCATGGCCATTCGCCGGCGCATTTCGCCTAGCTCGCCCTTGTGCGAGGCGGCTATCATTTTCTCCGCCTCCTTATTCAGCACCAGAGGCCTGCCGCAGGCGAGCGCCACAGCCTGGCGCGTCAAATCGTCGTGCGTGGGGCCGATGCCGCCGGTGGTGATAACGGCGCTGTATTCTTCCGCCAGCTCGCGCAGCCGTCTTACAAGAACCTCCATGTCGTCCGGCAGCACAATGACCAGTCCCACTTCGGCGCCCAGCTCCACCAGCTTTTGCGTCAACCAGTAGGAATTCCCATCGCGCGTGCTGCCGTTAAGTATTTCGTCTCCGATCACCGCGATCACGATTGATTCCCTTCTCATCGCGACATAGTATACTACTGCGCGTATGTCCCGCAGCCGGCGAACCGCAGCCATCGTCCGCGCCATCGTGCTGACCTTCGTCATCAACCTTGCGGTCGCGCTGGCGAAGATAAGCGTGGGCCTGCTCACCGGACTGCTGTCCGTTACCGCGAGCGGTTTCGAATCCCTGCTGGACACAACGAATAACGTAATCGGCTTTGCTGCGATGCATCAGGCGAAGCGCGCTCCCGACGCCGACCATCCCTACGGTCACAGGAAGTATGAGACCTTCGCGGCCCTAATCGTGGCATTTATGATGTTCCTGGCGGGCACGCACATCTTCCTTGCCGCGGTGCACAGGCTTCGTGAAGGCTTCGCGCCAGAAGTTGGATTCTGGCCTTACGCGGCAATGGGGTTGTCCATGCTGGCGAACCTGTTCGTTATCGGTTACGAGGGAAGCCTCGGTCGCAAGCTTAAAAGCGAGTTTTTGCGGGCTGACGCTGCGCACACGGCGACAGATTTCTTAAGCAGCATCGTTGTCCTTATAGCCATATTCTGCGTAAACTTCGGAGCATACTGGGCGGACCTGGCTGCGGCTTGCGTCGTCGTGTTGGTCATCGTCTGGGTGGGCTTCAGGCTTATACGCGGCGCGTTCAGCATACTTGTGGACTCGGCACAGATAGAATCGCGGGCTATCGAGGATTGCGCCATGAGCGTTGAGGGCATTTGCTCCGTGCACAACGTGCGCAGCAGGGGAACTCCCGATTCCGTCGCCGTAGACCTTCATGTGAAAGTCAATCCCGAGCTAACGGTTGAGGAGGGCCACAGTCTCTCGCACGACGTCAAAAAGTGCATCATCCGCGACTTTCCCGAAGTCGTGGACGTGATAATCCACGTCGAGCCGTACTACGGAAGCGACGAATGTGTCTTATGACCGCAGCCGCGCGCGGGGCACTAGCCCCACAAAGCTGACCACGAGCTCTGCGCTATGAACTGCGGCGGAGAGCTATCCTCGAAACGCACAATTCCTCTTCCCTATACGGGCTAATCGGCGAAATACGGCGGCTCGCCATACTTGTTTTTTTCTCCGCTGGTGCCGCTATATAAGTACCATATTGAACCTATTCTGAGCCAAATCGTCTCCACCGGCTCTTTTCCGTATTCGGTTGGCACCGAAATAGTCACTCTTGCCCAATTTCCTCGTCCCCGGATAGCAATGTCGTCGGGGCCAATCTTGGACAGAACTTCACTTCCGAGTTGTGTAATCTTCGGAACCGCTCCGGGAATCGCCAAACCGCCTACGTCCGAACCGACGTCCGATAGGGCATCCCGCATCAATGGCGTGAAGTATTCTCTGGAAGCGCTGAAGTCATTTGCGACTCTCAGGAAACTTAACACCCTTCCCTCAAGCGCGGCATAACCCGAATTACAGGCAGTCGTATTCAGCAGTATCCCTAAGACCAGAATTCCGAACAGAGGCAAACGAAAATTCATCACATATCCTCCCGGGATGGTTCGCCCAGTATTATGCCATAGCATCGGCCGGTTGTATACAATGCTTAGGCGTCCGGAGCTCAGACGCCTGGACACACTACATTTAGCGAAGTCTTGCTGACTTGCCGTCAATACGCTAATGCGGCGTCCGGTAGTGCCAGAGGCGAACGATATGCCCAGATTAAGAAAAGGCATTTTCTGAATACTGCTGCTGACCTCACTATTGGCGCTTTGCGGCTGCGCCAAGCCCGCTTTAAAAGACAAGATTGCCCGGGAAGATTTGAACACCGGCCTGCAGACGGGAACGGCGGCCAATAAGCACAAATCCGCCCAACGCTGGGGGCTCTGGGAAACATTACTGAGCCCTACGGTGTACCGTGCCGCGTGGAAGGACAGCCGGGCCTACTGACGTATCCTTTGGGGGATGCCGTCGACATCTGCCTTCTGGTTGACGAAAAAGGTCTGCTCGCCGGCATCGCCAATATTCCCTATTTTGAGGTCACAAGCGACCTGCCTTCTGGATTGACTGATGTCACCTGGGGCAAGCTTCTGCGTAAGGCAATAGCGGCCACGCGCAGCGCAGAGGTTTCGCAACTGAGCCTGGTAACCCAGAGGGGCGTAAGCCTGGGCTATCGCCGCGACAGATAGTAGCTGATTACTTCCAGATTGGTGGTCAGGTCAACGGACACCGTTATCACGTCTTCGGGCACGGTCAGCGGTATCGGCGCGAAGTTCAGCAGTCCCTTTACGCCAACCGCGACCAGGGTGTTCGCCACGAACTGGGCGGAAAAGGCGGGCACCGCGATTATGCCGATTTCAACCGCGCCGTCATACTCCACGAACTCCTCCAGCGTGAATATGCTGCGTACTTCCAGGTCGCGTACCCTCGTGCCAATCTTCGCAGGATCGCTGTCGAACAGCCCGCAAATGCGGAATCCTTCTTCGGCAAATCCCTTATAGGATAACAGAGCCCTCCCCAGATGGCCCACGCCTACAAGTATTACCCGCCGCTCCCGGTTCAGGCCGAGGATCTTGCGTACCTCGCGGATCAGGCTTTTTATCTCGTAGCCGACTCCCCTGACGCCGAATTCTCCGAAGTAGGAAAGGTCCTTGCGGACTAAAAAGGAGTTGACTTTGGCCTCACGCGCAAGCTCGTTTGAACTAATCTTGCCGGTGCCAACCGCCTGGAGCCGCTCGAGAATACGGAGGTACTGCGCCAGCCTGACAACAGTTGAATAGGGTATTTCGCCCCTGATCGCCCTGTCCTTTTTCCTGTTGAGAGCGGACACACCCCGAGAACGATTGCCCCGGGTCGCGGTTTTGCCAGCCTTCCCCTTGCGCTTTGCCATAGCCCCCGCCAGTTAGTTTGTGTTTAAAATCTCTTAGTATTAAGCATACCATAGCGCAGGAAGTATGCAAAATCCTTAACAAGGTCTGCGGGCCAGATGTCCGGCCACCACTCCAAGGCCGTAAAGCACCTGCTTTACTTCGGTAAAACCTGCGTCTTTCAGCACTCCTTCAAGCTCATGGCGGTCGGGGCATACGGCCAGGCTCTCGTGCAGCCAGCGGTATTCCCCTGCCCTTCCCGCAACCAGCGTCGCCAGCGCCGGGACGGCAAACCGTAGGTAGAACTCCGCCAGCGGACGCAGCCAGACCGGGAACGGGCGGCAAACATCCACGCTGACGAAGGCGCCGCCCGGCTTCATCACGCGGAAGACCTCGCCAAGCGCCCGGCCAGGCTCAGCCAGGTTGCGCAGGGCGAATCCCGCGGTCACCATATCAAAACTCGCTTCGGGCAGAAAAGTAAGATCGGTTACATCCGCTTCGACAAGCTCCACCTGCCCGCGTTCAATCTCGCCGGAAAACCGTCGCCTAGCGACATTAAGCATCTCGCGGGAGAAATCCACGCCGGTCAGGCGTGCCGTGCCGCCGCTCGAAACCAGCATTTCGCAAACGTAGTCGCCGGTGCCGCATCCGATGTCCAGCCCGCGCCCTCCTTTAGGCATTCCGCCCGCTAACCTGATGCTGGAGCGCCGCCAGTTGCGGTGCAGCCCGAAGGTCATCAGCGTATTCAGCAGGTCGTAGCGGAAAGCTATACTGGTGAACACCCGGCGGACGCGCTGCGGCTTGCCTTCCTTTTCTTGCGACATACTAAGACCGCCTGAAGAGCTTCGCCAGCTCCTTGTCGCCCAGCCGCACCATGGTGGGTCGCCCGTGAGGACACGATGCCGCGTCCTTCAGCGACAGCAGCTCGTCTAAAAGTAGCCTGATTTCCGCGGGTTTGAGCTTATCGCCGGCCTTAATCGCGCCTTTACAGGCCAGCCCTGCAACGAGTTCCTTGCGGTCATCTTCCAGCTTGGCGGAGCGCCCGCTGGCAACAAGCTCCTCCAGCACTCCCGCTACCCGCTCCTCGTCGCTTCCGCCGAGCAGCAGCTTCGGCACCTCGTCCACCAGCGCTTCGCCCTCACCGAAGTGCACGGCGAATCCCAATCGTTCCAGCAACGGGACCCGCTCGCGCCAGAGGGCAATCTCGGCGGGCCCCAGGCCGATGGCGAGGGGGAACATCAGCTTCTGCCGCGCTACCTCGCCTTCGTCGGACTCCAGCCGCTCCCACATCCGCGAGAAGAGCACGCGTTCGTGCGCGGCGTGCTGGTCTACCAGAATTAGCCGGTCGCCCTTAACCAGCAAGATATAAGCCGCGGCCAGCTGGCAGGCGAAGTACTTGCCTGCCGGATGCACGAAAGCGGGTATTCCCATCTCCCGGGCCAGGCTCACCACCGCGCCCGAGTCCACCACGCTAAGGCGGCTCCGCACCGCCTCGGTCTGGGTAACACTGGGGCCGTCCGGCACCAGCGGGCTGCCCATCTCAAATACCGGGATGCTCCTGACTCCCTGTGGACTGGCCTTGGATAGCGGGCTCAGCGGCGCAGCGACGCTTTGCGCAGGTTCTGGCACATCAGCCTGGAGCTCCTGTTTGATCTCGCGTATCTGCTCACCGGCGGCGCCGCGCACGGCCTCCTTGAGCGTCACTACTATCGACGAGTAGACCTGCTGCTGGTGCAGGAAGGACACCTCGCTCTTGGTCGGGTGGATATTCACATCCACCTCTTCCGGCGGAACCTCCAGATTGAGCACCAGCGGCGGGTAGCGCCCCGGCGAGAGATGCTCCTGCAGGGCGTCGTCCACGGCGCGGAACAGCACGCGGTTCTTCACCGGCCGCCGGTTCACGAAGAAAAACTGGAGCTTCCGCGTCTCCCGGTAAAGGCTCGGCGGAGCAATCAGCCCCGACACACCCAGCGGCGGGTACTCCCGGGAAAAGGGCGTGAGCTTGGGCCCGATTTCCCCGCCGAAAACCGAATGCAGCACATCCGGCGTTAGCCCCCGGCCGCCGCTGGCTAAAAGCTTCTTCCCGTCGCTTGTAAGCGAAAACGCCACTTCCGGGAACGCAAGGATGTAGTTGCGCACGCAGCTGGCAATGTGGTGCAGTTCCGTGGCGCGGCTGCGCAGGAACTTGCGGCGCACGGGCGTGTTGAAGAAAAGCTCGCGCACTTCCACCACAGTACCGGGGTTCAGGCTCTGCCGTCCGGCCTCCCCCGCTCTTCCGCCGTCCACCGAGACCGCGCCGCCAAGCTCATCATCAGCCCTGCGCGACGTAAGCGTCAGCTTTGACACAGCACCGATCGCTGCCAGCGCTTCGCCGCGAAAGCCCAGCGTCGTCTGGTGGTAGATGTCGTCGCAGGCGCGAATCTTGGAGGTGTGGAAGTTGCGCACCGCCAGTGCCAGCTCCCCAAAGGCGATGCCGCCCCCGTCGTCGGTCACCGTGATGCTCCTCCGCCCTCCGTCGCTCACTTCCACGGCGATGTGCGATGCACCGGCGTCCAGCGCGTTTTCTATAAGCTCCTTCACCACCGAGACCGGCCGCTCCACGACTTCGCCCGCGGCAATTTTCTCCACTTCTTCGGCGGGCAGGGGGCGGATCTCATCCATCGAGCCCAAGTGTAAGCCACGCACGCCAGCACGTCAACGCCTGGGCAGCGCAAGCTGCGCTTGCGTTATAATCACAACGCGCCGGCGTAGCTCAGTGGCCAGAGCAGCTGATTTGTAATCAGCAGGTCGTCGGTTCGAATCCGACCGCCGGCTTTGAGTACATCTTCAGCTCGGCTTAGGCCTGTGCCCTGTGCTAGAATCGCCATATGGAGACCGAGTATCGCGGGACGACGATATGCGCCGTGCGCCGGGGCGGGAAAGTCGCCATCGCCGGTGACGGCCAGGTAACTCACGCCGACATGATACTCAAGGCCAGGGCTCGCAAAATCCGCACGCTGGCCGACGGTTCGGTCATTGCGGGATTCGCCGGGTCGGTGGCCGACGCGCTCACGCTGTTCGAGCGCTTTGAGGGCAAGCTCAAGCAGTTCAAGGAGCTGCGCCGCGCCGCCGTGGAGCTGGCCAAGGAATGGCGCACCGACAAGTACCTGCGGCGGCTTGAGGCGCTGCTTTTGGCCTGCGACAGCGAGACGACGCTTTTGATTTCGGGCACGGGCGACGTTATCGAGCCGGACGAGGATTTCGCCGCCATCGGCACCGGCGCGGGATACGCGCTCGCGGCAGCCAAGGCCCTGTCAGAGAACAAGAAGCTCTCAGCAGAGCAAATCGCCCGCCGCGCCCTGGAAATCACCGCCGGAATCTGTATCTACACCAATTCCGAGATTGTCATCGAGTCGCTGGACTAGCGTTGTTGCGCCTGCCGGCTGAACCGCGATGGTGGCGCATTCCAACCTGTTGCCCTATTTCACATAGTCCAAGGCCGGGCGCTTCGTCCTGGGGAAATCCCGGCTTCGCCGTCGTCAAGGGCATCGCGGGATGTATTGACTAAGTATCAGGTAACACCTATAATTCCTTCCGGGCGAAATTGCGGGGGACCGGTCCGCGAAAATGTGATTGGTTTCACAATCTCCCCCCGAAATCGCAACGGTAAACTGATAACTCAATTGCAGGCCGCCTGGCGGAGCTAGAAGCGCTGCATTTAACCGCTAAGGCGGCACCAAACTCAGGAGGGAGGCTATGTCACTGCTAAAGGAGAAATTAGCCCAACAGATCCCCGGCCTGCGTGAAGACATCAGGGGCCTGATCAAGGAGCACGGCGACCACGTAATCTCCGAGGTTACGGTCAAGCAGGCCTACGGGGGTATGCGCGGGGTTAAGGGAATGATCTGCGACACGTCGGTGGTGGAACCGGACAAGGGACTCATCATCCGGGGCACGCCGATTCTGGAGATGACGGACTGGCTGCCGGAAGAGATTTTATTTTTGCTGCTGACCGGCGAAAAGCCGAGCGACGAAGAACTCAAATCGCTGCAGGAGGATCTGCGCGCGCGCAGCGAAGTCCCGTCTTACGTCTGGGACGTGCTCGCGGCCATGCCCAAGGACAGCCATCCGATGGCGATGCTTGACACCGGCATACTGGTAATGCAGCACGAATCGGAGTTCGCGCGCCGCTACAGCGAGATGGCCAAAACCGAGTACTGGGAAGCCGCGCTGGAAGACGCGCTGAACATACTCGCCCGCATACCGGGAATCGCCGCCGGAATGTACCGCATGCGCTACGACAAGGGCGAGCGCATCCCGCCCGACCCCGGCCTGGACTGGGCGGCCAACTACGTGCATATGCTGGGCCTGGAGGAGACCGAGGACTGCCGCGATATGATGCGACTGTACCTCGTGCTGCACAGCGACCACGAGGGCGGCAACGTGAGCGCCAACACCTGCCACACGGTGGGCAGCGCGCTCTCCGACCCCTACTACGCGGTCAGCGCGGGCCTGAACGGGCTCGCCGGGCCGCTGCACGGACTGGCCAACCAGGAATGCCTGGGCTTCGTAATCAAGGTTACGGAGCGCTTCGGCGGCGTCCCCTCGGAGAAGGAGCTTACCGATATGTGCTGGGAGCTGCTGAACGCCGGACAGGTTATCCCCGGCTACGGCCACGCCGTGCTGCGCGTGGTAGACCCGCGCTTCACCGCTTTCCATGCCTTCGGCAAGAAGCACTGCGCCGACGACGTCATATTTAAAACGGTGGATCTGCTGTTCCAGGTCGCGCCCAAGGTGCTGAAGGAGCACGGCAAGGCCAAGAACCCGTGGCCCAACGTGGACGCCGGTTCGGGCGCGCTGCTCTACCATTACGGGCTGACCGAGTTCCCCTACTACACGGTGCTGTTCAGCGTCAGCCGCGCAATGGGCATGCTCAGCCAGCTGGTCATCAACCGGGCTCTGGGCACCGCCATTACCCGGCCCAAGTCGGTCTCAACCGAGTGGGTGAAGCAACAGGTCGGCGCCTAGCCGCCTGTTGCCGCGCCGGGCCGACGGCGCACGACGCCCCGCAGCCTGGGTTAGGATAACGAGATGGCCGGGCCGGCGGAGTCACATCTGCTGGTCCGGTCTCTTGGGCTGGCCGCCGGACCTGAAATGAGCGCAAAGCCCCATGCGCTGGAATCCGCCGGGGACTGAACCAAGGAGCGCTGTATGAACCTTGCGGTAATTACGAAACTTGTGCCGGACACCGAAGCCCGACTTTCGCTGGCGGGCGACAAGGTGGACCTCTCCGACGTGGAGATGGTCATCAACCCGTTTGACGAATACGGGCTGGAAGAGGCGCTCAAGATTAAAGACGCAGACGAAAGCGTCAAAGTTTACGCGCTGATGGTCGGCCCCGAAAGCGCCCGCAAGCAGGTGGTGAACTGCCTGGCGCTGGGCGCCGACGAGGCCATAGTCGTTGACGACGAAGCTATCGACGGCGCCAATCCACTGGCGGTGGCTGAAGTCCTCGCCGCCGAGCTGAAAAAATTAGACCCGGTGCTGGTCTTCGCCGGCAAGCAGGGCGTGGACTACGACTGGGGGCTGACCGCCGTCGCCGTCGCCCAGAAGCTCAACTGGCCACACGTGGGCGTGGTCAAGCAATTCACGCCCGATTTTGCCGCTAAAACCTTCACCGCCGTAACCGAATCCGACGAAGGCGACCTGGCGTTCAGCGGCAGCTTGCCTGCGGTCATCACCGCGGAAAAGGGGCTGAACACCCCGCGCTACGCCTCGCTGAAGGGCATTATGAAGGCAAAGAAGAAGCCGTTTGCCGTGCACAAGCTCGCCGACGCCGGCGTGGGCGCGGCAGCCGTGGGCGCCGACCGGGCGAAGGTTGAGGAAGTCCAGGCGACGCACCCGCCCGCCAGAGAGCCCGGGCGCATCATCCAAGGCGAAGAGATTGCCGATCGCGTGTGCGAACTCGTGCGCGTACTGCGCGAAGAAGCGAAGGTGCTTTAGGGGGGAACTATGGCGAAAGTGCTGGTATATCTGGAAGCCAAAGGTGACGAGCTGAAAAAGATTTCGCGCGAGATGATGACCGTGGCGCGCATGCTGGGCGATAGCGTGTCCGGCGTCATCTCCACAGCAAGCGACGTCGCACTCTCCTCGGCGGGCAAGCTGGGCCTGGAAAAGCTGACAAACCTCGCTCCCGAAGAGGGCAAGTTTTATGCGTCCGAGGCCTTCGCTGCGGAGCTGGCGAAGCTGGTGGAAGCTGAAGCCCCCGCCTACGTCATCTTCGGCCAGACAAATCTGGGGCGTGACCTGGCGGCGCGGCTCGCGGCGACGACCGGCGTAGGCTATATAAGCGACGTGACCGCGACCGAGGAAGGCGAGACGCCAACCTTCGTCAAGCCGCTCTACGCGGGCAAAATCATCGGCAAGTTCCGCTTCAAGGCCGGGCCGCCCCACATCCTGACCATCCGCCCAAACATATTCTCCCCGGCGGAAGCGGAAGGCGCGGAAGTTTCCGCGGAGATAGTGCAGCCCGACTACTCGTCGGCGCGAGCGGTGCTCACGAGTATCGCCGAGAAGGCCGCGGGGACGATAGACCTGCGCGAAGCCACCATCGTCATCTCCGGCGGGCGTGGCCTGGGCGAGGCGGCGAACTTCCAGATGCTGTTTGACTTCGCGGAGAAGACCGGCGCGGCCGTCGGCGCGTCACGCGCGGTGGTGGACGAAGGCTGGATCGAGCACGCCCACCAGGTGGGGCAGACGGGCAAGACGGTCAATCCTACGCTTTACATAGCCTGCGGCATCTCCGGCGCCATCCAGCACCTGGCCGGAATGCAGACCAGCAAGTGCATCGTGGCGATAAACACCAACGAATCCGCGCCCATCTTCAAGGTGGCCGACTACGGCATCGTCGGCGACTGCAAAGAAGTAGTCCCGCTCCTGCTTGAGGAAATCCTGAAGTCCCGGGGGTAGGACGGGGTAAACGACCATCGACCACCAGCCTAAAAGAAGAATAGCTAGTAGCCGATAGCGAGGGAAGGTCGGCCTTCCGAATAGGCGAAGCTACGCGCCAGGGCCCGTTGGCTCAAT
>JAOZQG010000039.1:14913-15599 GCA_029932365.1 bacterium
AATCCCGGGGGTAGGATACTCAGCCTGCGGTCACTGCCTTGTCCCGATGGCAAATTTCAAGGCTTTGCCGGCCTTATAGGATATCACCGGGTTGCCGTTTACCACCGCCAGAGAAGTGTGCTCGCCTCCTTCCGAATCCACGGTTACCGGCGTGAACCAGTTGTCTCCGTTCGCATCAATCGCCCACACGTACTTCAGGCTGTTGGCGTCCCAAGAGAAGTAGGATATCGCCGGGTTGCCATCCACCACGGCGAGCGAGGTGTAACATCCCACGTTGCCCGCGCTATCGGGTATAACCGGCTCTCCCCACTCGTCTCCATCGGGGTCGAGTGCCCGCACGTATTTTAGGTCTAATTCGGTATAGTCGTAATAGGATATCGCCGGATTGCCGTTCACCACCGCAAGCGAGGTGTCCCAGCCTACATAGCCTGTGCGGTCAACAGTAACTGGATTGCCCCAGAAGTCTCCGTTATCCTCGTTCGCCCGCACGTAGTGCAGGTCGCCGCTTGTCGTATCGCAGTAGGATATCGCCGGTCTGCCGTTTACCACTTCAAGTGAGATGCACCAGCCCACCGCTCCTATACTTTCAACGACAACGGGCGTTTCCCAGGCACTTCCATTCTCGTCATCCGCCCGCACGTATTTCAGGTCGGCGTTAGTAACGTCCGTGTAGGCTATCGCGGGAT
>JAOZQG010000040.1 GCA_029932365.1 bacterium
CCAGCGTCCGGTATCGTTCTTCGCTCTCCCGCAGCGCTATTTCAGCCCGTTTGCGCTCGGTGATGTCCAGCAGTGAGGCAACGCTTTTGTTGGTACCCGGGATAATGTTAACATTTAGCAAAACGTCTCTAACGCTTTTGTTTCGAGCGATAAAGCGAAACTCGTACTGCGTCGGAACGCTGCCTTCTTTCTTTCTGCGTTCGCTGTGGTATCCGACCATTCTTGGCAGATCCTCTGCAGCTACGAACTCGGTCCATTTCATCCTGCCTTCAATTTCTTCCCGGCTGTAGCCCGAAAGCTTCGTAAACTCGTCGTTCGCCAGCGAGATGGTCCTATCCTCTGCGATAATCGCCATCGCCGTGCCGGTGTTTTCGAATACGGCACGATACCTTTTCTCACCTTCCCAAAGCGCGTCCTCGGCTTGCCGGCGCTCGGTGATTTCCCGGGAAAGCTGCTCAGCTCTTTTTCTGAGTTCCCGGGTCGCCGCATTTACCCGGATTCGCAGTATCTGATTAAGCGCCAGCAGCAATAGCACAATCGCAGCGCCGCCTATCAGAATGCGCCAAATCCATTGGGGAGTTTTCATTTCAGGGGGCTGAGCATGCATAAGCCACCGGTCAAAAGCCTGGTAGTACACCGAACTAGTATCAGCTATCATCTCGCGGATGTGGCGGTCTATAGTCTTCGCCAGATAAGCATTCTTCCCTTTCGGCAGCGCAAAGCGCAGTTCAGCAGGAGCCAGGACTATCGCAGTGGCCCTTATGTCGTAATCGGCGGCCTTTTGCAGACCGTAAAGGCGCGTGACTATCCCCGCGTCCACCTTCCCGTCTTCAATCGCCTGGAGCTCTTCGGCGTACTCCTCGAATTCAACGAGGCTAATTGATATGCCGAACTGCTTCAGTTCCTTTTCTATTACGCTGGCCTGAATACTGCCCCTTAGAACCCCGATACTTTTGCCGTCCAGGTCAAGGACGGACTGTATCTCCGATCCTTCGGGAGTATATACCCGGGACCAGTTATCAATAACGGTTTCTTCGGTGAAATCGAACCGCTGCGCCCGCTCGTCGGAGTAAGCAACACCCGGCATCAGGTCTATTTCGCCGCGCTCCAGCCGCGCCAGGCATTGCTCCCACGTGCCCTGCACGTACTGAATCGTCCAGCCCTCTTTGGCCGCAATATCCTCCAGTATGTCCGGGAAAAGGCCTTTGACTGCGCCGTCGCTATCCCTGAAGATTTTAGGAGCGTTCTGATATACACCAACTCTGAGCGGCGTCTCCGCGCGCGGAGAGAGGCTGAAGCAAAGCAGCAGAAACAGCCCGACAAGCCAGTAAACGGCCTTTATTGCATTCGTCCCCATTTTCCGATGATTGGCGCCTATCAATAAGGATTCACACCACTACACGCCATCCTTCAAGTACGCCCGACAAATTACACCTCCTCATAGCGCATTTGCCAATCATTCGTCTCATTATAGCCTGTAGGCCATCTATTGTCAATCATTAGCCGGTCAATGGCCACGAATGGACATAGCCGAGCTCTTGCCCCATCCGGCGGTTGCAGCCACTAATCATAGTTAGCCACCGGCGGCCCATCCCCGCCACAGTCGCCCGGCCATTTTCGCCTGAACGCGCCGGTTTAAGCCGCACCCGTATGCTCGTTGTTGTTGAAAGGTGGGTCGAATTCGGCGATGATCGGACGCGCAATCTTCCTTCGGCTCTCGCGGGTCGTGTGCGTCGGATGCGCGAACACGTGTGTTGCGCTGGCCATCAGCCAGGCGTCTTTCTTGGGATGCCGGGCCAGAGTGTTGCCCGGACGCGTCGTTTCGCCCACATAGAGCAGGTCGTACTTCTGGCTGGTGACGCGGTAAGCAAGCACTGCAAATACACATTGGGTGTTCTCAAGTTTCTCACTAGACGCGTAGAGCATACGCTGCCTCCCCAGGCGGGCTGAGCTTATACGCCTAGCGGGCGCGCTCATATCAGACAAGGTTGATTTTGCAGTGCGATTTATGGCAATGCTAACGTAAGACTACGGGCAAAGCACTAAAGTGAAAGTGCCAGCCCAGGCGCAATTAATCCACCAGGCGGTTCTCAATGGCGTAGCGGATTAAGTCCGCGTTGGATTGCATACCCATCTTCTCAAGGATGTGACGCCGGTAAGTGCTTACCGTCTTCGTACTCAGATGAAGCAGGCTGGCTGTCTCCGTGACTGTCTTGCCGGAGCCAATTAGACAAAGCACCTGAAACTCACGTTTTGAGAGCGCTTCGTGCGGAGCTGTCTTGATGTCCGACCCCGGGTCAAACGCCAGCTTCTCAGCGAGGGCCGCGCTTACATATCTGCCGCCCTCGGCAACCTTCCTTATCGCTGCGGCAAGTTCGTCCGGCGCAGTATCCTTGGTCAAGTATCCGGATGCTCCCGCCTGCAATGCGCGCACAGCGTATTGCTCCTCTGGATGGATGCTTAGCACAAGCACGGCAATTTGCGGGTGCTCGGCTTTGATTTGCGTCAGGATATCAATCCCGCTGGCGTTTGGAAGACTGATGTCGAGTACCACCACATCAAAACGCCGCGACTCGATGGCCTTGAGCGCTTCGGCGCCCGTACCGGCTTCGCCTGTAACAGCCATGCCGGAGACGCCCTCAAGGATTTGCTTCAATCCTTCGCGCACGACAGCGTGGTCGTCAACTATCAGTATCTTTGTAACCATTGTGCGGTGTCCTTTCTCCCTAACAAGATGCGCCGATAAATTTTTGCGCGCTAAGCGCTTCGGGCAAATCAGAAACTCGCCCTTTTTGCTGTAGGATATTTGCCCACGGCACTGTAGAAGATGCTTGTAGGAAAACGCTCGTGCCAGCCACAATCGGGCGTAGGCCAGCTTGCTAGAGAATCACTCAACCAGCCCGTTTTCTACCGCATAGCGGATTAGCTCCGCGTTAGTTTCCATCCCCATCTTGTCCAGGATGCGACGCCGGTAAGTGCTGATTGTTTTCTTGCTCAAGTGAAGCTCTTCCGATATCTTTGTGACGTTTTTCCCGGAAGCCATCATCACAAGCACCTCAAACTCGCGGTCGGAGAGCGCCTCGTGCGGCGCGGCCTTTGCCTTCGGTCCCAGGTCGAAGGCCAGTTTCTCCGCTAGCGTAGAGCTGACATATCTGCCGCCCTCAGCAACCTTCTTTACCGCTGCGGCAAGTTCGTCCGGCGCAGTATCCTTGGTCATATAGCCTGACGCGCCAGCCTGCAGCACACGCACGGCATACTGTTCCTCGGGGTGAATGGTCAGTATCAGCACTGCAAGCTGCGGACGGAGATCCTTTATCTGTTTGAGAACCTCGAGGCCGCTCATGTCAGGAAGGCTGATGTCGAGCACCACCACGTCGTAGTGCTCGGCTATGATTTTCTCCAGAGCCTCGTCGCCCTTAGCGGCCTCGCCCACAACTACCATGTCGGGAGCATCCGCCAGAATCTGTTTCAGCCCCTCGCGCACGACGGCGTGGTCGTCAACAATGAGAACTTTCGTCATCGGGCATTGCCACCCCCGGGGGATTCGTCCAGCGGCATCTCCACGGCTACCGTTGTGCCCTTTCCCATCATGCCTTCTATTCTAACACTGCCCTGCCATAGCCGGGCGCGCTCCCGCATACCGATAAGGCCCAGCGATTTACCGCTGGAAGCCTGCTCCGCCGTTATTCCCCGGCCATTGTCGCGCACTTCGAGAAGCAGAGTCCCCTGTTCCTTCTCAAGCCTGACACGGACTTCGGTTGCTTCTGCGTGACGGGCAACATTGGTTAGCGCCTCCTGGAGAATGCGGAAGACTGCGGTGGAGCGTTCAGCGTCCAGCGCGAAGTCCTCGGGCTGAATTTTCAGGTCGCACTTGATTTTGGTCCTTTCCTGGAAGTCATTAAGGTACCATTCAACAGCCGAAACAAGCCCGAGGTCGTCCAGCATACCGGGCCTTAGTTCGGTGGATATCCTCTGAACCGTTTTGATGGTCTCACTGATGCGGTCGTCCATTTCCTTAAGCTTTTGCGCCGGCGCGTCTTCCCGGCCGGCAAAACGCTTGCGCAGCGATGTCAGATCGTAGCGCAGTGCCGTCAGGGCTTGAGCGAGTTCGTCGTGAATCTCCCGCGAAATGCGCGTCCGCTCCTCTTCCTGCGCCGAAAGAACGCGGCCCGACAGGTCTCGCATCTGTTGCCGCGATTCTTCAAGTTTCTTTTCCGCTCGCTTGCGTTCGGTAATATCCAGCAGGGAGCAAACGCTCTTACTGGTAAGCGGAATCATATCTATGTTCAGCAAGATTTCCTTGATGCTACCGTCCCGGGCAACGAAACGGAACTCGTATTGTTTTGGCGCTTCCCCCCCCGGCTTACGACGCTCGTAGTGGTACGCCAGCATTCTGTCGAGGTCCGCTGGCACCACAAAATCAGTCCATTTCATCTTGCCCTCAATCTCCTCCCTGCTGTAGCCCGATAGCGCAGCAAACTTGCCATTTGCGAGCGATATGGTCGTGTCTTCTTCAACAATCGCCATCGCTGTGCCAGTATTCTCAAATGTCGCGCGATACCGCTCCTCGCTCTCGCGCAGCGCCTGTTCCGCCTTCCGCCGCTTGGTGATGTTCTGGATAATTGCGATGTCTTCGTTGGTTCCGGGGATGAGCCGGGCCGTGATGGCTACGGTTATGCGTTCACCTTCTTTGGTTACAATCACTGTCTCGTAGCTTTCGGGCGCTCCGGTAGCAAGGTGTGCCCGGTGGGTCGCCATCACGCTCCCCGCCAGTTCCGGGGCTACGAGATCGGCTATGGTCATTTTATACAGCAGCTCGTTTCTTGAGTAGCCGGTAAGATCTTCATAGCGCTTGTTTGCGGCGACTATTTTCCCGGTCAGCGAAGTCCTGCTCATAGGAAGCGCGGAATGCTCAAACAGGTCGCGGTACCTCATCTCGCTTTCGCGCAACGCCTGTTCGGTCAGCTTACGCTCGGTAATATTGTGGCTCGCCGCCTGGATGGCGGGGCGCCCTCTAAACTGGCGAAGCTGCACCGCCACTTCCGCCCAGATGACGCTTCCGTCCTTCCGCAGCAAACGAAGCTCGTAGTTTGGCGGAACTTCTTCCCCGGCAATCCGCCTTTCGTAGCGCTCGCGCACAATTTCCCGGTCGGGCGGCGCGACGGTCTCCTCCAGCGATTTGCCCAGAAGCTCCTCGATGCCAGCGTAGCCTAAGAGCTTGCAGTAAGCGGGATTGACGTAAACGTGCTTGAAGTCCTGGATAACGGAAATGGGCTCCTGGGTTTGCTCGATCAGCGTCCGGTGGCGCTCCTCAGACTCGCGTAGCGCCTGTTCCATTCGCTTGCGCTCGGTGATGTCCTGCAGCACCGTGTGCACGACTTCCTTGTCCCCGGTCCGCATAAGGGTGATACTCAAGAGCGCATCGTAATGCGCTCCGCTTTTGCGCTTCAGCTTCATCGGAAAATCGGTCACCGCACCGTGTTGCCTGAGCGCCCTGTAAAGGGAAGCTCTATCCTCCGCGTTCACGTAAGTATCGGCCAGGTTAATCTGCTTTAGCTCTTTGAGCGTGTAGCCGGTAATTCCCTCCATTGCCTTGTTGCATTCGAGCACGTTACCGTCAAGATCTGATATTCCGATGCCGAGCGGTGAATTTTCGAAAATGTGCCGGTAGCGTTCCTCGGATTCCCGAAGCTTATCTTTGAAGCTGCGCTTGGCTTTCGCCGATTCCAGGCTCTTTATCCGCTTGCGCAGTTCAGCCAGCTCTTCTATAAGTTGAGCCTTGGTTTTACGCCGGTCATTTATTTAGCATCCCTCCCTGAGATTGGCCGGACTACTATTATACTCCAGAGCCGGGACCTAAGGAGGAAAAACGGCGTCAGGCACTCTGCCGGGCAACGGTAAGCGGCCGGAGTAGCCGCGCCTGTACGAAGGTCGCATCGCTTACTGCACGCGACGGGTGGCACGGGTGCACGATTTCCTGTAGAATTTCGGCGCTATGGAGACCGAAGGCTACATGTTTATGATGATTGTCCGCCCGCCCGAGCTCATCGAGGAGCTGCTCGCGTCAATGATGGAGGCCGGCGTTAGCGGCGTCACGCTTTTCGACACTCGCGGCATCTCAAAGGCGAGCTTCCACCGCACGGTTAGCGAGTTTTCCATCGCCGCTGTTATGAGCTCGCTTTTCACGTCCGAGAAGCCGGAAACGAAGGTTTTGATGGTGCTGGTCGAGACCCGCGAATTGGTTGATGAGCTCTGCCGCCGCGCGGACGCCATAGTGAAGGCCATGGACAAGCCGGACAGCGGCATTCACTTCGTGCTGCCGGTGACGCATCTGCGGGGACTACAGGAATAACCGGCATCTCGGCAGGATATACTACGCGGAGGATAGCACCTGTGATGAGTTATTCGTATCTTCGGGCTGGGCTAATTGCGCTGACAGCGCTGCTGGCTGCGGCGCTGACCGTGTCGGTTATCTCATCCTGTGGGAGCCGAACGCTTACTAGTTCGCTCTCTGATGCGGCTGAGGACGCGCTGCGGACGTCGGTTTCAGGCCTTGAAGCGCCGGTAACGCCGCCGGAAGGCTATGCAATAGTGAAGCGCGACGGGCCATACTGGGGGCCGTACCGCCTTCCTGAAGGACGGATGGTATACACAGCGGACACTATCCGTGAATACTACCTTGAGGGCATTGTTGAGCCGGGCGTCTATGGCCCCGGCGACCCCGACCCGCTGGCTGCCCTGACTGCTACTTCCCACGGAGCCAAGGCAGCTTCGGCGCCGCCGAACATGGACCACGACGGCCTGGCGAGCCCGACTACCGGCAATGTCAGGACCCTGGTGCTGAAGGTAAAGTGGTCCGGACACACGGGCGGGATTGCACAGACCTCCTTTGTTGAGGATAAGTATTTCGACACAGAGGCTGACAATAACGTAAGCGTGAAAGAGTATTACGAACAGCAATCTTACGGGCAGCTTACCTTCACCGGAGAGGTGTATCCGACCGGCGAAGACGCCGCCTATGAGATAAGCGGCATCAATGAGGGAACTCCCGGCTTTATCCAGCTCAGCAAAGCGCAGGCCAAGCAGCTGCTGACCCTGGCGGATGCCGACGTTGACTTCAGCCAGTATGACGCGGACGGCAACGGATACATCGATTCGCTCCATCTGGTGTTTCAACGCCTGACGAGCGGGCCGACGCGGGAGCACGTCGGCTCCATCTGTAAGCACGTCATCTACTCCTACGAGATAGGTGACTTCACCAAGGACGGCGTCAAGGTTCTTCGGGCCGCTTACATCGACTTCTACTCCATCTGCTACGAGGACGACGGGGATTACAAGTATAACCGGCGGGACTACACTCCGCACCACGAGCACGGCCACATTCTCGGCCTGCCCGACCTCTACGATTACGGCGGAGACTACACCGGCCGCGACAATCCTGGCCCTGACGATGACGAAAGCAAGGGCTGCGGCTTCTGGGCCGTAATGGCCGGCGGCGGCTACACCATGCCGGTGCAGAATATCTGCGCCCCGCACAAGTATTGCCTGGGCTGGACGGACGCGCAGATGGTGACGGAAAACCTAAAAGACTATCGGCTCGCATCGGTCCTCAACAGCCCGGACAACATACTGCGCGTGTGGAAGGACGGTGCAGAAGAGCAGGAGTACTTCGTCCTGGAGAACAACGCCACAACCGACAGGCACTACATCTGGTACGACCCGCCAACCTACAATTACTACCCGTCTCCCAGCGACATATATCCCAGCCAGATGAACCTGCTGGATCTGAATCCGGGGCTTCTCATCTGGCACGTGGACGAGCGGGTCTGGTACAAGGAATACATCTTTGAAGACGTCGGCAAGTGGGGCTTTGGCTGCAACGACCACGAGGAACGCAAGTTCATCGACCTGGAGGAAAGCACCGCGACCTATATGCTTCCCTACGGCGACGGCGACGTAATTGACGACGAGGGATACTGGGGCGGGAAATACGACCCCTGGCCCGCCACTTACGATAGCACAACCTACGACAGATTCGGTCCCGACACCACCCCGGACAGCGACGCCTACGAGGACTTCCCCGGCACCGGCTCCAGCGAGACCGGCATTATCATCGGCGGCATTGAGCGCGACGGTAACGATATCCTGCTCGATATCAGCATCGGCGCGCCCTACGTCCACTTCCCCTCGCCCGTGCCGTTCGTGCTCTCCGGAACCGCGACCATTGAGCCCGACGAGATAGAAAACACCGAGGAGCTGGAATACTTCGTTAACGGCGAATCGTTCGCTGTCTTCACCGAAGCCCCCTGGGGCATCGAGCTGGACACGACCGGCATTGAGTATGGAACGATTGACGTGCGCGTGGAGGCGCGGGGCGTCGTGCCCGAGCTCTTTTCACAGCAGGATTTCACCTACGTGGTGGACAACACCAGCGGGCAGTTTCCCCTAACTGTGCTGTTCGAGAACGAAGAGGATATCTTGGCAGCCTGGGCCAGCGATTCCGCCGGAGCGTTTGCGCGGCACGAGGAGGGTTATGAAAGCGGCCACAGCTTCGGTGTGCACAGCTCGGAGCCGCCGGATTACCCGGGCAACCTTACCGCTATTGCTGTGCTCCCGCTGATAAGCTTGCCGGATTCACCCGAACCGACGATGACGGTGCAGATGCACTACAACCTGGAGGATGGGGCCGACGTCGCGTCGGTGGTCATCAGCACGGACTATTTCGACGAGGACTGGACGGAGCTTGATTTGCGCAGCGGCGACGATGCGGTCTTTACCGGCTATCAGGAAGGCTGGACGAGCGGGCACATCTCTGTCGCCCCCTGGGCGGGGCAGAGCGTGCACATCGGGTTCCTGCTGGAAACGGACAGCGACGGCGTGGGTGAAGACGGGGAACAGCCCGCCGGCTGGTGGCTCGACCAGATAGTGGTGGCCACGAACTGGGCGGAGTCCATTCCCTCCATCGTCTCAACCGGCCTGCCCGATCCCGCGCGCGTCGGCCTCGTGTTTAACCGCCCGGAACTGTCGCTAGACGTAGGCACAGCCAACGGCGCCACCACGCTGGAGTACAGCCTGCACACCGCAGGCGGGCCCATCAGCGGCGAAATCAGCGGCCCGCCGTTTGTGGAAGACATTGATGTTTCGTCGTTGCCAAACCAGTACGCTCTGCTCAAGCTTCAGGTGTTTGACGATATGGACGTGGGTAGCCCGCATGTAGAAGTTCCGGTGTGGATATACAACCTGCGCGCCGACATCGACGGCGACGGGCTGGTCGGCATAGGCGACCGTGATGCGCTGGAAGGGCTCTTAGGAATGACCTCCGCAGACCCGCTGTTTTTCCCCTGGTATGACACCAACGGCGATGGCGCGATTGACGAGCAGGACCTTGCCGCTGTAGGCTATTTCTGGAGCGGCTCCTAGTTCAGGCTGCGCAAACGAGCGCAGGCCCTGCACCCGTTATTCAAGGTGGCGAAGCGTGGCAGCAGTGCGCGGTTTTGCGTGCCGGTGTCACCAAGCGCTGGTTTGTGGTTTAATAGGGTGGCCTTTCGCTTTGCGAGGCTATTTGGAGGATTCGCCTGATGGCAAAAGCTGGTTTTGGCCGAACTGGACTCACTGCGTTCACACTTCTTCTCGCCCTGGCGCTGATAGCGCTGGCCACCGCTTCGTGCGGCGGGCGGTCGCTCATCAGGTCGCTGGGAGACTCGGTTGAGGATACTGTCCGGTCGGCGGCCGAAGAAACCGACGGATTTCCCTTTCCGCTACCTTCGCCGGAAAATAATTTCCGCACCGACGGCCTGACGCCGGGCGAGGACTACTATCCCGACCGCTTCGTGGTGAATTTCAAGCAAGGCGCAAAGGGAAGCAGCACCGCGCCGCAGGTGAATGACTACAATGCAGATTCGGTGCTCTGCCAAAACACCGCAATCATCCCATTGGCGCGCGAGATACGCGACGCCTACAACCTGGAAATCTACGGTGAAGCGTATTGCGGCGATATCAACTTCGCATCGTATCGGATACCCGACGGGAGCGACGCGCGACCGGTGATGGAGCAGGTGCTGGCGGAGTATTCCGAGCGGATTGTCTGTGTGGAATATGACCTGGTTGTTTATCCTTCCGCGTACAATCCGAACGATCCTTTCTTGTTAACCGGTTATCTCTGGGGAATGACTACGATAAATGCAGACGATGCGTGGGACGTGACCCGTGGCGATTCCGGAACGCTCGTAGCCGTCATTGACAGCGGGATACGCTATTCGGGCGAAGGCGGGACCCCGGACCACGAGGACCTGGCTGCTAACACGATGCATCCCCCCACACATTGGCCTGCTGAGAACTTCGACCGCTGGGACAACGATAATTATCCTGAAGATGCTTTCGGTCATGGCAGTCACGTAGCCGGAACCATCGCTGCAGTAGGCAACAACGGCGAAGGCGTGATTGGAGTAGCACCGGAAGTCTCGATAGTTCCTCTGCGTGTGTTTGGCCCGAGCCATACGGGCTGTCCGCAGACTCTCGTAACTGAAGCCGTTGTGCTCGCCGACGAGGCGGCACAAGTTGACGTTATTAACATGAGTCTAGGCTCGGAAGCGGGAATAATCTACTCGCTTTACAATGCCCTGGATGACGCGGAAGAGAGCGGGATACTACTAGTCGCAGCAGCGGGTAACGACAACACCAGCGCTAAGCAGTGGCCCGCAGCGCTGAATGAAGCCGACTATGACGTGATGGTGTTGGCGGTCGGGGCCACCGACAGAGACGACAATCGCGCGAGCTATAGCAACTACGGCACCTGGGTGGACATCGCCGCGCCGGGCGGCGACTATCAGCCTGGGCATGAAGAATACATGATTGCATCGTGCGGATTTCAGACTAAGAGCCAATATCTGTGGAACCAGGGAACCAGCATGGCGACGCCGCACGTGGCGGGGGCAGCAGCGCTTTTGAAGAGCTACGCGCCCACGCTTACGAATGCGGAGATCAAGGCCGCGCTGGTGAACAGCGGGCCGGTGCTTCCGTCGGGGCAGTGGGGCAACAACGACCTGCACCGGCTGGATGTGTATGAAGCGCTGTCCACCGTGCTTAAGCCCACGGTCAGCTTCCCGATGCCCTCGCCGCTGATTGCCACCGACACTCTTGTAATTGAGCCGGAGCTGGTGGAAAACGCCGACCGGGTGGATTATTACGTGAACGGCGAGCCTTGGGGGACGTTCACCGAAGCGCCCTGGGGCATTGAGGTTGACACGAGCGACATCGATTACGGCAATGTTGAGGTCACGGTCATCGCGACACGCGATAGCCCGTTACTCGTCGTCCAGCAGGACCTGACCTATATCGTGGACAACAGCAGCGGTATCTTCCCCAAGACGTACCTCTTTGAGAGCGCAGGAGACGTGCTGGCGTCGTGGACGAGCGACCCCGGCGGAGCGTTTGAGCGTCTGAGCACGGGCTACGAAAGCAGCAATAGCTTCGGCGTGCACAGCTACACGCCGCCGGACTATCCGGCTGGCCTTACCGCCATTGCTGTGCTCCCGCTGCTGAACCTGCCTGCCGGACCGCCCAACCCGACGCTTACGCTGCGGATGCGCTACAACCTGGAAGAGGGCAGGGACATTGGCAGAGCGTTCCTTAGCACCGACTACTTCGACACCGACTGGAACGAGCTTGACCTGCGCAGCGGGGACGATGCGGTCTTCACCGGATACGAGGCCGACTGGGTGAGCAAGCACATTTCCATCAGCGATTGGGCCGGGCAGAGCGTGCATATCGGATTTATGCTGGAGACGGATGACTACGGTGTGGGAGAAGAGCCGGGACAGCCCGCGGGCTGGTGGCTGGATCAAATCATTGTGGCCACGATGTGGGCGGAATCGGTGCCGCAGATTACCGAAACGGATCTGGAAAATCCCACGCGCGTGGGTGCAGTTCTTGAAATGCCCGAGTTTTCGTTTTCCGCCAGTGCCAGCGGTGAAGCGGTCTCCCTCGTATACAGGCTGTATACGACAGACGGTGTGGTCACCGACGAACTGGAAGGGCCGCCGTTTGAAGGCACTATTAGCGTAACGTCGCTTCCCAACCAGGTCGCGCTGCTGGAGATGTGGGCATTAGACAGTCGAGGAGTTACCGGTCCCCCGTTTGAAGTGCCTGTATGGATATACAACATGGTGGGCGACGTGGACGGGGACGGCCTGGTTGGCGAGGGCGACCGCGACGCGCTGGCGGGATTGCTCGGATTGACGCCGTCCAATCCCGCG
This sequence comes from bacterium, assembly GCA_029932365.1. GTDB lineage: Bacteria > 4484-113 > 4484-113 > 4484-113 > 4484-113 > JAGGTK01. The sequence goes on from JAOZQG010000040.1 coordinate 12,255, forward strand.
TACCTCCCGTGGTACGACACCAGTGCGAATGGCATAGTTGACGAAGCGGATCTTGCAGCCATCGGTTATTTTTGGGGCGACTCGATTTAGTAAGTCAGCGAGTCGCCGGTTCTTTGATATTGTTTAAGCGTTCGTTGATAAGGCGCGTAGAACTCGCCGTCAGTTTGTGCAGCGTAATTAACTACAAAACCCCTTGCGGCAAAAACAAAGCGACTCTAGAATGGCGATTGAACGGGGGAGAAGCCCCGCCTCCAGGCGGGGGAGAGGGCGCCTTCCGATGTTCTTTGCTATCCGTAAGGCTGCGCGCGACGGGACGGCACGCCGACCGTGGATGTTCAACCGGACAGTCTTGAATTTTTGAAACGAATACCGCCCCACTCACGCGAACTGGAGGAGGCGGTGCTCTCGGCCATCCTGCAGGAACCGCAGGACGCGATGGCTGCGGCGCTGGAGCTTCTCAGCCGCGAGACTTTCTACCTGGAAGCGCACCAGCTCATCTGGGACGCGATGGTGCGGCTCCACAACCGGGGCATTCCCCCGGACCACGTTGCGGTAATCGCCGAGCTGCGCGAACTCGACCGCCTGGATATGGTCGGCGGCGAAACCTATGTCTACCGCGTTCTCGCCGCAGTGCCCAACGCGTCCGCGGTGGAAGCGCACTCCCAGGTGCTCAACGAAAAATACCTGCTGCGCAGCCTGATAAAGGAATGCAACGATATTATCGGGCGCGCCTACGAGCAGGGACAGGACGTCCAGGACCTGCTGGACCATGCCGAGCGTCAGATATTGCAGATTGACCTGCGCATGGCCACCGGGAGATTCGCGGGCATCAACGACGCCATCCGTAGCTTCTGGGACACCTTTGAGACCGAAGACATCGTCGGCCCCGACGGCAAGACGCGCACCACGTTGAAAAAGATACGCGGAATCACCACCGGTTACGAAGACCTTGACCGCATTCTGGGCGGATTCAAGAAGGGCGACCTGATAATCCTCGCGGCGCGTCCCGGCGTGGGCAAAACTGCGCTGCTGGTAAACCTCGCGCATCGCATGGCCATCAACGGGAAGCGCGTCGCCTTCTTCTCCATCGAGATGAGCAAGGAGCAGCTGGCGATGCGTCTGTTGTCCATCGCTTCGAGCATCCCCACGGAACGCATCGACCAGGGCGATTTCAGCGACGACGAACTGGCGCGCCTGGGTGCCGCATACGATGCGCTGGCTGAGCTTCCCATCTACGTCGACGACGCGTCCACCCTCAATATCCGCGCACTGCGCAACCGCGCCCGGCGCATAGCCCAGCAGCACAAGGCGGATATCATTATGCTGGACTACCTGCAGATGATGGAAGGAATGAGACCGGGCGGCGAGGCGGGGCGCGTCCAGGAAGTCTCGGAAATATCGCGCGGGATGAAGCAGATTGCGCGCGAGCTGCGAGTCCCCTTCATCGCCTGCTCCCAGCTTTCGCGTCAGACCGAGCGGCGGGAGAGCAAGCGCCCGATGCTCTCCGACCTGCGCGAAAGCGGCAGCATCGAGCAGGACGCAGACGTGGTCGTCCTGATGTACCGCGGAGACTACTACGAGCGCCAGAAGGGAGAAGCCCTCGGCGTCTCGCTGGCGTCCAAAGTGGAAATTAATGTGGCGAAGCACCGCAACGGCCCCACGGGATTCCTCAACCTGACCTTCCTCAGCCCTTACACCAGGTTCGAAGCCTATTCCGGAGAGGACGTTGTGCTGCCCGATTTCTGAATGGAGGCGTCACCTTGAAGATACTGGTTGTGGGCAACGGCGGCCGCGAATGCGCTATGGCCAACGCGCTGCTGCTCTCGCCCAAAGTAAAAGAGCTGTGCATAACACCCGCCAACTGGGGCGTGCGCGACCCGTTCAACGGCGACCGCGTGCGCCGGGCGGACATCGGGGCGCTCGATACCGAGAACCTGATTAAGCTGGCGAAGGACGGCGGCAGCGACCTTACCGTGGTCGGACCGGAAGCGCCTTTGGCGGCGGGCATAGTGGACGCCTTCCGCGAGCAGGGACTGCGCATCGTGGGCCCGGACCGCAGCGCCGCGCGCCTGGAGGCGGAGAAGAGCTTCGCCAAGGATTTTATGCTGCGCCACGGGATTCCCACGGGCAAGTCTGAAGCATTCACCGACCACGAAAAAGCGCTGAAACATCTGGACGCCGCCGCATACCCGCTCGTGCTGAAAGCGGACGGCCTGGCGGCGGGCAAGGGCGTTATTATCTGTCCCGACAGGGATTCGGCCAGGACGGCGCTCGATCAGATGATGATTGAGGACAAGTTTAAGGGCGCGGGAAAAAAGGTGCTGATTGAAGAGTGCCTTGCCGGCCCGGAGATTTCGTTTTTCTGCTTCTTCGACGGCAGGACGGCGGTGCCGATGCCGCCCGTTTCCGACTATAAACGCTTGAAGGACGGGGACGAAGGCCCCAACACAGGCGGGATGGGCTGTATGTGCCCTTCGCCCTACGCCACGCCCGAGGTAATGGCCGAATGGCGGGAGAAGGTGCTGCAGCCGTTCATCAAAGGATGCCGGCAAGATGGATTTGACTACCGGGGGGTTATCTACTTCGGCACGATGGTGACCGAAGACGGGCTGAAGGTGCTGGAGTTCAACGTGCGGATGGGTGACCCCGAGGCGCAGGCGCAGATGCCGCTTATGCAAAACGACTTCGTGGACGTGCTGGCGGCGATGGAGGCCGGGACGCTGGACGCGCTGCGCGCGAGCTTCAGCGACGAGGCGACGGTCACCGTGGTGATGGCTACCGCCAATTACCCGTACGGGAGTTCGCCACCGGCGCCCATCGAGGGGCTGGAGCGCATCGCGCGGTTCAACAACGGCGGCGGCTCTGCTAACGGGAGCATCTTCAGGCGGCTGCCGCGGGTGAGCGTGTTCTTCGCGGGCGTGGGGCGGCAGGCTGACGACGATGAAGCCCTGCTGGCAACCGGCGGACGAGTGCTAGCGGTTACCGCGCGAGGCGATGACCTTTCGGCAGCCCGGCGGCTGGCCTACGAGGCCGTGGGCAACATCCACTTTGAAGGCGCCCAGTACCGCACCGACATCGCGCTGCTGAGATAGCAGACCGCGTCTCAGGTGTCGTCTTCGGGCGCTGTGGCGAATGAGCGGAGGAAATCCACATACGCTGGCGGCAGGCGGAAGTTCGTGGCGCCCTCCACAACCTTTTCCAGGTAGCCTGCGCGCGGCGGGCCGGGCTTATCCCCGCCTTCGCTTTCGTCAATATAA